>JAIKVV010000028.1 GCA_024685385.1 Saccharofermentans sp.
CGTCAACATCATTGATCCTATCTTCAACGGATTCACCGGTAAGGTTGAGGAGATCAACCTTGATGATGAGATCGTAAAGGTCTCCGTATCCGCCCTCTTCGGTAAAGAAACCATAGTTGAGCTTGAGCTTGACCAGGTTGAACCCATTGAGGACTGATAAAATCCACTATTGATAATTTTTCGGCTCTGCCGTTTAATTATTGAAGCCTTGCAGGCTTCGGTGGGAGGAACGTAAAACGTTCCGCCATAAACCACATTATTATGGAGGTGCAGTAAAATGGCACAAAAGGTAGTAGGCTTGATAAAGCTTCAGATCCCCGCCGGTAAGGCAACGCCGGCACCGCCTGTAGGACCTGCTCTCGGTCAGCACGGCGTAAATATCATGGCATTTACAAAGGAGTTCAATGAGCGCACAAAGAACGATATGGGACTTATAATCCCCGTAGTTATCACCGTTTACGCGGATCGTTCATTCACGTTCATAACCAAGACTCCCCCCGCAGCAGTTCTCATCAAGAAGGCTTGCGGTATTGAGAGTGGCTCAGGTGTTCCCAACAAGACCAAGGTCGCAACAATCACCGGTGAGCAGATCAAAAAGATAGCAGAACAGAAGATGCCCGACCTTAACGCGGCAAGTATCGAATCAGCCATGAGCATGATAGCCGGTACCGCTCGCAGCATGGGCGTAACTGTAGTCGATTGATGCTCCCGGGTGGGAGGAAAAATCCGATTTAACCACACGATTGGAGAGGTATAATAATGAAACACGGAAAGAAATATATAGAAAGTTCCAAGCTTGTTGACAGATCCGTACTTTATGATCCGTCAGACGCAGTTGCCATGGCAGTTAAGACTGCAACGGCAAAGTTCGATGAAACAGTCGAAGTTCACATCCGTCTGGGCGTTGACTCCCGTCACGCTGACCAGCAGGTCAGAGGCGCGGTGGTCCTCCCCCACGGTACAGGTAAAACAGTAAGAGTCGCTGTTTTCGCAAAGGGCGACGACGCTAAGGCGGCAGAGGCGGCAGGCGCTGAGATAGTCGGCGCTGAAGAGCTGGTCGCGCGCATCCAGGGCGAAGGCTTCATGGATTTTGACGTAGCTATCGCCGCTCCCAACATGATGGGTCTTGTAGGTCGTTTAGGTAAGGTCCTTGGTCCCCGCGGTTTGATGCCCAGCCCCAAGGCAGGCACCGTTACTCCCGACGTAGCCAAGGCTGTTACCGAAGCTAAGGCCGGTAAGATCGAGTACCGTCTTGATAAGACCAACATCATCCACTGCCCCATCGGCAAGGTTTCCTTCAAGGAAGAGAAGCTCATGGACAACTTCAACACCCTTCTTGAGGCTGTTGTCAAGGCAAAGCCCGCGGCAGCAAAGGGTCAGTACATCCGTTCATGCGTACTTGCCACCACAATGGGTCCCGGAGTCAGGGTCAACCCCACAAAGATCGTTTTCTAAAAAAGTTGTTGACACAGAATAAATTTTGTGTTAATATAATTTTTGCTGTTTACCAAAGACAGCAGGTGCATTTTGCATAATGGTTACACCGCCTGCCGAGGAAGACGCATTTATGACTTGTTTTATCAGTTATTATGC
This sequence comes from Saccharofermentans sp., assembly GCA_024685385.1. Classification (GTDB taxonomy): domain Bacteria; phylum Bacillota; class Clostridia; order Saccharofermentanales; family Saccharofermentanaceae; genus Saccharofermentans. The sequence goes on from JAIKVV010000028.1 coordinate 1,594, forward strand.
AGCCTTTCCGCGGTTTTGCGGAAAGGCTTTTATTTTGGTGTAAGGTGTACCGCAGCATTGATTTGGAGGTGAATTTAAAATGCCAAGTGAAAAAGTTCTTGAACAAAAGAAGCAGATCGTTGCTGAGCTCAGCGAGGTCATCGGTAACGCTTGTTCCGGTATAATCGTTGACTACAAGGGCATCACAGTGGCGGACGACACAAAGCTTCGCGCCGATTTGCGCGCCGCTAACGTCAAGTACGCTGTTGTAAAGAATACCCTTCTTAACCTTGCGGTTAAGGGCACATCTCTTGAGGGCATCAGTGAGTTCCTTTCCGGCACCACAGCTATCGCTACAAGTGCTGACGATTACGTTGCTCCTGCCCGTATTCTTAACAAGTTTGCTGAGAGCAGCAATACTTTCACTATCAAAACAGGTTTCCTTGACGGAGAGATAATTGATAACGATAAGATCAAGAGTCTTGCCAAGCTTCCCTCACGTGAGGTCTTGCTTGCCACCGTCTGCAATGTTTTCAATGCTCCCATCGCATCCTTTGCAAGAGCCATTCAGGCTATTGTTGACAAGCAGGGAGAGGCTCCCGCAGCTGCTGAGGCAGAGGCATAATCAAAAAATCAACTATTAACTTATTATGGAGGTAAATTATCATGGCATCAGAGAAAATTGCTGCAATTATTGAAGAAATTAAGGTTCTCTCAGTTCTTGAGCTCTCAGAGCTCGTAAAGGCTGTTGAGGAAGAGTTCGGCGTATCAGCCGCTGCTGCTGTTGCAGTTGCAGCTCCTGTAGAGGGCGGCGCAGCCGCTGCTGCAGAGCAGACCGAGTTTGACGTTATCCTTGCTGAGATCGGCGCAGAGAAGATCAAGGTCATCAAGGCTGTTCGTGAGATCACAGGTCTCGGCCTTGCTGAGGCAAAGGCTCTCGTTGACGGCGCTCCCAAGGCTGTTAAGGAGCAGGTATCCAAGGAAGACGCTGACGCTGCTAAGGAGAAGCTCGAGGCAGCAGGCGCAAAGGTTGAGCTTAAATAATTTCGCTTCACCTTTAGTGCGTGACCCCTGCGCGGGGTAAACTCAATACATTTGAGCAGACACGGCAATATGTTGTGTCTGCTTTTATTTGTTGCAAAATGGCTCTCTCTTCCGTGATGTTTTTCAAAGCTGTACAAAACAGTTTTTTTGTGGTACAATAGAGGACGGCAAAGGAGATGATTTGATGAGACGTATGTTCAGAGCCTTGAGCCTGTTTTTGTGTATCTCGATAATTATTTCATCCTGCATGATCTTCACAAAGGCTGACGACGAAACTGAGTTTAAAAATTCATATCCTTTTATTATGGTTCACGGAATGTTCGGATGGGGCGACGGAGAAGGCATCAACAAGTTCCTGCCCTATTGGGGCGCCACCGCAGGCAACATCGAACGGTATTTGTCATCTTCAGGTTATGAGATCCACTGCGCGTCGGTGGGACCTATATCCAGCTCCTGGGACGATGCCTGCGAGCTTTACGCCCAGATCGTCGGCGGCACCGTGGATTACGGCGAAGCCCACAGTGCAAGACATGACCATCTTCGCTACGGCAGGACGTACACTACTCCCCTTGTACCTGATTGGGGAAAACTGGATAACAGCGGAAGGATAAAAAAGATCCACATCATAGGTCACAGTCAGGGTGGAAATGCCGCAAGGCTTCTTGTTGATCTGCTTACCAACGGCTCAGCTGAAGAGATCGCCGCCACACCCGCCGATGATATTTCCCCTCTCTTTACAGGCGGCAAAGCGGACTGGATCGAAAGCTGCACCGCCATCTGTTCGCCTATGAACCCGGTCACTATATACTATGAGCTGTCCAAAGCCCGTCTCATTCCTCTTCTGAAAATAATTATCTTTCTCTACGCTGCCCTTGCCGGCAGATCGAACCTGAATGGAAAGGTCGTTGACTTTCATCTGGAGCAGTTCGGGCTTACCAATATACCCGGTAAAAACAACGCGGCGGAAATATTCGACGCCATACTGCGATGTTATAAGGCAAAGGACAGCGTTGCGGAAAGCCTGTCCCCTCAAGGGATACTTGACTTCAATAAAAGCATTGAAATAAGCGACAACGTATATTATTTCTCCTACGCTTTTGACTCCACAGAACGATCCGAAACCACAGGCAAGCTGCACACGGAATATGCAAAGCTGGGGCTGCTTAAGATACTTTCGGATGTTATTATCCGTCAGGGCAAAATAACCGACAAAAAGACGGGGCTTGAATTTGATGAGCGCTGGGCGCCCAACGACGGATTGGTGAATGTTATTTCCGCTCTGCACCCCGACGATGAGCCCTTTGTCGACTATGACGGCGGAGAATTAAACCCCGGTGTGTGGAACGTTATGCCGGTACAAAAAGGCGACCATGGAACAGCTATCGGACTGCTTGCAGACGAAGAGGAGACAAGGCTGTTCTACGGTGAACTTGCAAAGCTCCTTGTCTCGGTTGAGAGAATTGAAAATACGTAAAAATATTATATAAGGAAGGTTTTATATGAAAATAACATTATCTTTACTGTGTGTTGTATTATTTTTAGCTCTTGCCGGATGTTCATCACCCGAGAGCAAAGATCCCACGACCACAGCGGAACAAACGACTGAAGCAGCCACGACACTGCCGGAATATACGACTTCGTCGGCAAAGTCTGATGTGGTAAGCCGGATCTACAATAACTGCAACACGCTATACTTTGAAGGAAGCGAAAATCTCGGCAGCTTCACCAATTCCATAGATCTTCCTTTACTCAACTTCTCCTCTCCGGGAGCGAGCAGTATAAACAGTAAGATACTCAGCGACAACAAGGAAGCCGTTGATTATTTTGACAAAATAAATGAAAATCACTTTGTTTTGAAAACGACAAAGGATGAGGCGAAAACCTATATCGTTTCCCACAACTGGCGTTCCTTTGACGACATGACGGTAATCGAAGTCGACTGCGAATCCGGTCTGTTAAACGGCGAAGCAAAGAAAAGCATAAATATTTACTACTACGACCGGCTCAACGATAAGGAGCTTACCTTTGATGAGTTTCTCAACAGGTTAAGCACAACAAAAGAGGCTTTGTTCACTGTATTTACCCGGGCAAACCCGAAAGACTCTGACTTTACGGTAAATTCAATCACAGGGCTTTTCCCCGACACAGACGTCAGATGGCACATTACGTTTGACAACGGCAGCAGATCCTTGTCTGCTGAAATAAAAGCTCAGGAGGCTACGAGACCAACGCCAGCAAATCTTCCGGCGTGATATCCGGCTGAAGCGCGCAGTTTATTGCCATGGCAACCAGTCGTGATGCGCGTTCCACTGTCAAATCAATTTCTTTGGGCGTTACCATAACGGCAGCGCCCTCTTTTTCTATTCTCCGACGCAGGCTTTCCTCCACGGTATGACCCGTGTCTTCGATCATATCGCAAACAAGGGTCGCGGCGTCCACCACGGTGGGCACACCTATTGAGATGACCGGCACACCCAGCAGCTCTCTGTTAAGTCCGCACCTTGAATTGCCCACGCCGGAACCGGGCACTATTCCCGTATCCGCCAGCTGTACCGTACAGCCAAGGCGGGATACTTTCCGCGCCGCCAAAGCGTCCACGGTGATAACGGCGGAGGGCTTGACAGTCTCCGCTATACCCCTGACGGTCTCCGCTGTTTCTATGCCGGTTTTTCCCAGAACTCCGGGCACCACCGAGGCTACGGGTCGAAGCTTTCCCAGACCGGCGGATCTGGCGACTTCGCCGCTTATGTGCCTTGTGGCAAGTATCAGTTCACAGCACCTCGGTCCCAGAGCGTCCGGTGTAATGTCTCTGTTTCCCAGACCGATCACCAGAATGGTGCCTTCTTTCGGCAAAAGACGGGACAGCTCATCTGTCAGCGTTTTCAACCTTCCGTCAAATATCCGGGAATCCTCACTGAAGGCGGACATTTCAACAGTTATATATTTCCCCACGGGCTTTCCCAGCTTTTTCTCCCCCGCTTCGTTTATCACTTCTATGCGTGTTACCGCGGCGCCGGAAGCTTCTGTTCTTTCGCAGATTATACCGTCGGGCTCTTCTTCGGCAATAATTTCTCTCTTTTCAAGGGCAAGATCTGTACGCAGGTTCATTTTTCAGGGCTTTTTTCAGCCTTTTCTCCCCTTTTTTCAATGTTTTTTTGAAAATAGCTTGATTTTTTATACCAACTTATAGTATTATTTACTCACCTCTCAGAAAAATCCCTGTTCATATTAAAAATTTTCTTGCAAATTTTTAATAACCGTGCTATAATTCGTAGTTGTGTATATGTATTAAGGAGGTGTAACTATGCCAAACATTAAGTCAGCAAAGAAGCGTGTTCTTGTCAACAAGACAAAGGCCGCTCGTAACAAGTCAAGAAATTCAGCGTTAAAGACAGCTATCAAGAAGGCTAACATGGCCGCCGCTGCCGGTTCACCCGATAAGGATGCTCTCGTAAAGGCTGCTATCCAGAAGGTCGATCAGGCTGCTGCTAAGGGCCTTATTCACAAGAATAATGCCGCCCATAAGAAGTCTGCTCTTGCAAAACTTTAATTTTCATACTGCAGAATTTACAGACGGGAGTGACTTTGTTCATCTCCCGTTTTGACTTATCAATTAAATATCCGTGCCTATCGGTGGGAAGTTCGGTGCAAATCCGTCGCAACAGCCATTACCGTGATTGACCCCGGGTCATAAGTCGGAATACCCGATAAGCATTTTTAACTTTGGGCGGGAAAGTGTTTTGACTGTATTTGTAAAAGAATACGGTTTTATGTGTTTTGCATTCCGCCCTTTTCAGAAAGGACGGATTTTTTATGTCCGAAAATATGAAGGAGCATTATATCGCCCGACTCCGTGAGGTCGCCGAAAAGGAACGGCGTCTGCCGAAAAAAAGCGATTTTTCGGTGGAGGACATGAACAGGATCAAAGGCTTGTTCGGGCCATGGCCCTGGTGTCTTGAAGCGGCGGGTCTCAAGGAATCCAAGCAGGAACAGCGAAAACAGAAAAATTTTGAAAAACGCCGACGCGGAAAGCTCCGCAGAACAGAGGAGGTAAATGAAAATGTTTAAAAAAACTCTTGCCATCATAATTTCAGTTCTGACAGTTTTATTCTGTCTGTGTCCCGCCGTATATGCGGACACCGCTCCGGTGAACGCCTCGGTAAAGGAATACCTTGCGGCGCCCAGTCAGTACACAAATAACACTTCCTTCATTAAAGGGATCTCCGAAACGCTTTCCGGAAAATCATCCCTTTCCTCCCTGGGCAACTTCGGCGGATACGTTATATATGAATTCAATGAGGATATCCTCAACAGCCCCGATCACAAGTACGGCATTGACTTCATGATCTACGGCAACTCCTTCAACGGCAATCTCACCACCCAGGAGCCCGGTCAGGTGTGGGTGTCAAAGGACAGGGTCAAGTGGTATGCCCTCGCAGGCAGCGAGCATTATGAAAACTCCACAATATGGGACTACAGTGTTAAATACATCAACACCGGGACGTCAAAGTCGAATTATACCGACAGTATGGGAGACAGCGGCTGTGTAAGCACAAATACGGTTTCCCCCTATCCCCTTCAGGAACGTTATCCCGACATTGAGATAGACAGTGAAGTTCTTAAGCTCTCCGGCATACTTCTTGCAAAGCAGAGGCTTTCCAGCACTGCAAACGGGATATTTACCTCCTTCGGTTACGTTGACACGTTAAAGTGCAATATAACCGGTCTGCCCGAAAATCCTTATGTGGAAGAACCCATACAGAAACTCATCGGCGGTCAGTTCGATATCTCGTGGGCTGTGGACGAAAGCGGCAAGCCGGTTTACCTTGATTCCGTAAAATATGTAAAAGTGCAGACAGCCACATTCATTGACGCGGGCGCATTCGGTGAAAAGTCAACCGAGATCAGCTGTGTAGCCCTGGCTCCCGAGGAAGATTTTGAAAGCAGTTATATAAAACCTGAGGTATATGTCAACGGCAAAAAGGTCGTATTCAATAAGAATAATTTTTGCAGGATCAATGACACGTCAACCGGGATCGACATAAGCGTTGACGCTCCTGATTCAAATGTCTACATCAACAACGAGCGCACTTCTAAGAGGCTCTTCTACGCTCCCCCTGAAAAGGGACTTGTCCGTATAATCGTTCAATCCGGATTTGACGCCGCGCAAATATATTATCTGGACGTAAGCTCCGCCGGCAGTGAAGAGGAGCTTGTTCTTTCCCACAGTCAGCTGGATATCCCCGTATTCGGCACGGACAAAATAACCGCAAATATGCCGGTCAGCTGGAGATCCTCGGACGATAAGGTCGCCGCTGTGGATAAGGACGGCAACATTACAGCCGCCAAACAGGGTACGGCGATAATAACCGCCGTCACCGCCCTGGGACAGATTGCGGAATGCAGAGTAAATGTCACCGTTGACACAAGTGAAGAGAACGGGATGGCCGTAACTTTCTGCGCCTCTGACGGAGATATCATTATCCCCTGCGATACCCTCATGGTCTTTCCCGGCACAGCGAAGGCATACGGCTATGACGTTGCCGCATATGACCACAACTCAAAGGCAGTGGAGGGAGCGACATTTTTCGACGCCCTTGTTGCCGCCCACATAAAGCTCTACGGAAATAAGTTTACCGGGAACACCGCCCGGGATTATCTCATAATGCAGAACGGATTCATAACAAAAGCCTTCGGCAAAAGCGCCGCAAGCTCAGGCTTTACCGTAAACGGCACATTCCCCAACGACGGGATAATAAACAAGGACTACGGTACTTTTACAGGCTATGCCTGCGACACGGCCGTAATAAGCGAAGGGGACAAATTATCATACTTCCTGTACAGGGATACGAAGTATTTCAGCGACATCTACGCATATTTTGACAAAGATAACTACCCGGCATTCGCCGGTGAAAAGTTCAGCATAAAGCTTAAGGGTTACGGCGTTATGGTGAACGGTCTTAACCCCTTTGACGTGATAGACAGCAAATATTCAAAGCCCGTTGCAAAGGCGGATATATTTGTCCTGACCGAAGACGGCAGCGTTAAAGTCGGTACCACCAACAAACGGGGAGCCGCTAACATCAAACTCAACGATGAGGGTACATACACCCTGTTCGCGGTAAAGGACACAAATGATGACGAAGCCCCGATGATAATCCCCTTTGCAAAGGTCACGGTGACAAAAAGCTCAGATAACGCCTTCGTGCGGTTTTTTAAGCGCATAGCCGCAGGTATAGCAAAAATATTCAACATGATTTTCAGAGCAAAAAGCGCAGGGAAGGAAGCCGTATAAATGAAGTTTAAAAGAGTACTGTGCATACTGCTTGCCTTGTTTGTCCTGCCGGGCGCTGTGACCTGCTATGCAGGCTCCGATGTAAACGACAGCAGGATCACTCACTTTAAAACTCCCGCATCCCACGGCGATTCCGACCTGTTGTGGGGAAAGCGTTTCGGTTCGTCCTACAAGGACGCTCCCGGAGTGCCTGTGGTTGTGGATGACACCCTGCTGGTGACCGGGGGTAAAAAGCTTCTTAAGCTTGACGCCTTGACCGGTAAAACAATAAAAAGCGTTGAAATGGCGGACGCGCCCAGCTTCGGATACACTCCGCTGCTGTACGTCAACGGCGTGATCTACTGTCCCCTTGACAACGGGAAGATCCAGGCATTCGACTATAAGACCATGAAGTCCCTGTGGTTATATACCGATCCCGACGGCGGTCAGTCCCTGACCCCCATCACTTACGACAACGGCTGTATTTACACAGGCTTCTGGAACGATGAGGATCTTATCGCAAACTACGTCTGCATAGACGTTAAAGATGAAGATACAAAGTCGGCAGTTGAAGCAAAGACCGCAAAATGGACTTACAAAAACACCGGAGGCTTTTACTGGGCAGGCTGCGCCGTCGTAGGCGATCACGTTATTTTCGGCGGAGACGACGGCACATTTTACGCTGACAGGGGATCAAAGCTCGTTTCCCTTAACAAAAACAGCGGCGCCCTGACAGACAGCCTTGACATCGTCGGCGATCAGCGTTCCACCGTCACCTACGCTGACGGAAAAGTTTACTTCACTACAAAGGCAGGTTACCTTTACAGTGTGACCGTTACCGACGCCGGTGAGTTTGACAAACAAAGCCTTAAGCAGCTGTACCTGGGCGGCGCTTCCACATCCACTCCCCTGATTTTTAACGGCAGGATCTATTTAGGCGTGCAGGGCGAGGGCTTCGGCAGCGGATATTTTAAGGTAATAAATGCCGACACCCTGTCTGTTATATATTCAGCCGATACCAACGGCTATCCCCAGGGCAAATTTCTGCTCACCGACGCCTATTACAAAGATACAGGCAAGGTTTATATCTACGCCGCCTGCAACGGTCTGCCCGGCGGCATAACCGTATTTGCCGACTCGGCGGGTCAGACCGTCCCGGAAACCGGGGAACTTTTCATGCCCTCGGGACGGACCTCCGGTTACTGCATAAGTCCTGTTGTCTGCGATGAAAACGGCACCCTGTTTTACAAAAACGACTCCGGCTATGTTTTCGCTGTGCGGAATAAAAGCTTCCGGGTCTCTATATTCAGAAAAATTTTCCGCGGAATAAAAATATTATTTGCAAGGCTTTTCGGGTAATAAATATGAATTCAGGCTTCAAGGGATATAATCCATACGTTAACATGCTGTTTTTTATAAGCGTTATAGTGTACGGGATGCTCATACGACACCCCGTATATCTTGCCCTGTCCCTTTTAGGCGCTTTCGTATATTATCTCAGGCTCAAGGGCAAGGCGGGGATAAAAACGTTTTTATGCTTCATTTTACCCATGTTCCTGTTTGTGGTGCTGATAAATTCATTTTCAAACCACTACGGCGTCACAGCCCTTTTTACCCTGCCATCCGGAAATAAATTCACCTTTGAATCCCTGATGACAGCCACCGCCACTTCCCTCATTGTAGTTATAGTAATGCTCTGGTTTTTCTGCTATAACGAGGTGGTGACGGCTGATAAATTCATGCACGTGTTCGGCAAGATACTGCCTGTGGGAGCGTTGGTCATCTCAATGGCGCTTCGATTTATACCCATGTACCGCAAACAGTTTTCTGACACCCACAACGCTCAAAAATGTTTCGGTGAACCCGCAGGAAAAGACGGTTATATAAACAGGATAAGGAACTTTGTCCGGGTCTCAGCCGCCACGGTATCCCACGCTCTTGAGAACGCCATACAGACAGCGGACTCCATGAAGGCTCGGGGTTACGGTCTCAAGGGCAGGACAAGCTATTCCCGGTTCAGATGGACGTCCCGGGATACGGTAATTATCTGTCTTTTGATCCTGCTCAACGGCGCGGTGATCTTCGGGGTGACAAGGGACTGCGCCTACTGCATATATAATCCCTATGTGGTGATAAATCCCTCGGCAGATTTCGGCACCACGTTTTTTATCGAAGACCTGAACATGACCCTCAACCCCTTTTCCCCCACCGGTATCATCTCAATGACAGCGTATTTTTTCCTGTGTTTTATGCCCGTAATAATAGACGTTAAGGAGGATATAAGATGGAACAGATCAAGATCGAAGATCTGAATTTCAGATATGCCCTTTCATCCTCCGACTGTCTGAACGGAATAAACCTCACCGTAGACAAGGGAGAATATATCGTTATCTGCGGTAAAAGCGGCTGCGGTAAAACCACCCTGCTGCGGCAGCTCAAGCCTGCAATTGCTCCAAAGGGCAAACGGAGCGGAAGCATTCTGTTCTGCGGCAGGAGCATTGACGAGCTGTCCCCCCGCGAATCAACGGAAAAGATCGGCTTCGTTATGCAGAGCCCGGAGAATCAGGCAGTCACGGACAAGGTGTGGCATGAGCTTGCCTTCGGTCTTGAAAATCTGGGGCTGAGCACAGCTGAAATAAAACTGCGCATATCTGAAATGACCGCGTATTTCGGCATTGACAGCCTTATGGACAAAAACGTAAACGATCTTTCAGGCGGACAGCTTCAGGTACTTAACCTTGCCTCCGTAATGGCAATGCACCCGGATGTGCTTATCCTCGACGAACCCACCTCACAGCTTGATCCCGTTGCCGCTCAAAGCTTTTTCGACATACTAAATCGCATAAATAAGGACATGGGCATTACGGTCATGCTGACCGAGCACCGCCTTGAGAATGTTTTTGTCGACGCCGACAGGATAGTTGTTATGGACGAAGGCAAAATACTGGCGGCGGATACTCCCTCCGATCTCGGTGAAAAAAGGGACGTTCTGCCTGAGCTTGTCAGGCTGAGCCTGCCTGCGGCGATGCGTATATTTTTTGCCGTGGACGGTCACGGCAAGACGCCTGTCTCCGTGCGTGAAGGCAGGCGTTGGCTTGAAACGAAAGAGATAACCGCTCCGCTGCCGGAACAAAACATTCAAATTTCCGATGACGCCGCGGTAAAGCTTAAAAATATTTATTTTCGTTACAATAAAAACGACAGAGACGTTATATCGAACCTCAGCGTAAATATCCCCCGGGGCAGTATTTACAGCCTGCTGGGCTCAAACGGTGCGGGCAAAACCACCCTGGCAAAGCTCATTGCAGGGGCTGAAAAGCCCTACTGCGGCAAGGTAAAGCTGAATGGCAGTACGGCGCTGATGCCTCAGAATGTTCAGGCTCTGTTCACGGAGAAAACCGTCCGGGATGAGCTTTCCGACCTCTGCCGTGATGAGGAAATTATCCGGTACGTTTCAGAGCTCACTCAGATAAACGGTCTTCTGGACAAGAACCCCTGGGACATAAGCGGAGGGGAACAGCAGCGCCTTGCGGTGGCTAAAGTCCTGCTCTGCGACAGGGATATATATATCTTTGACGAGCCCACAAAGGGCATGGATATGGAGTTTAAAACCGTTTTTGCGGAAATAATATCGGAGCTTAAGTCCAAAGGAAAAACGGTAATAATGATCTCCCACGATATAGAATTCTGCGCCGTAAACACTGAACTGTGCGCGCTGATATTTGACGGAGATATCTCCGCCTTCGGCACTGTCCGTGATTTCTTCTCAAACAATCATTTTTATACCACCGCCGCCAACAGGATCTCGAGGGATCTTATCGGCAGAGCGGTCACCTGCGAGGATGTTATAAAATGCGTAAAAAAATAGCATCGGTCCTTATAATCACCCTGCTGATACCCGCCATTATAATAGCCTGTATGTTTCTGATAAAAGGTAAACAGTACTATGTTTCAAGCCTGTTGATAGTTTTTTCGGCTCTGGCGGCGTTCTTCATTTCTCTGGAACACAAAAAGCTCCAGACCCGCGACCTTGTGGCTATATCCAGCGTTGTGGCGCTGGCTGTGGCGGGCAGGGCTCTGCTCTTTATGCTGCCTCAGGTGAAGCTTACCTGCTCGATAGTCATTCTTGCCGCCATGGTGTTCGGCCCAGACGTGGGATTTATCTGCGGCGCGTTGTCTATGCTTGTGTCCAATATGTTTTTCGGTCAGGGAGTACACACCCCGTTCCAGATGTTCGGCATGGGTCTTGTTGCGTTTTTATGCGGGCTTATCTTTTATAAAAATAAGATCGGCGATAACCGATTTGCCGTTGCCATTGTAGGCGGAATACTCTGCTTTGCGGTGTACGGCTTTATAGTCGATACCGGTTCGGCGATATTCTTCTCTTCATCTTTCAATTCTGCGTCCATGCTGGCGGTGTACGCCTCCGGGTTCAAGTTCAACATCGTTCACGGCGTCACCACTTTTTTTGTACTGCTGTTCGCCGTTCCGGGCATAAAGAACACCTTTGAGCGAATAGCGGTAAAATACGGGCTGTTCGGGGAGGGATCTCAATGAAAAAAGCCCTGTCTGTGCTTGTCTTTATTTTAATATTGTTCATGACCGGCTGCGGATTGAAGGTCACCCGTATTGAAAACACCGCACCAACTACCACCGACTTTGTTTTCTCCGCACAACATGAAACGATCACCGTCGTTACGGAGGAACCTGTTACGGAACCATCAATGGAAACGTTGACGGGATCCACATCGGCAAACGAGACTTTGCCCGAAAGCACCGCGCCCGACGCCAGCACCGATGAAGCAACGGTCACCGATATTACAACGACTACAAAAAGGCAGTGGACTACAAGACTGTATTCACAGCCTGAAACCAAAACCACCGTACCCACCACTGCCAGGACTACCAAACCGGTCACACAGCCGCCCACCCAGAGCAGCACCGTCGTCTGCTCCATTGAGATCGAATGTAAAACCATCCTGAACAACATAGACGATCTGAAAGAAGAAGAAAAGAAGGGATTTGTCCCCTCAAGCGGATATATACTCAACAGAGTAACTATTTCCCTGCCCCGGGGCAGTACAGTGTTTGACGCGCTTAAATATGTGTGTCAGAACAATGTCTGCGCCGACAACTGCGAATATTGTCAGGCCTCGGGTATACAGCTTGAATATGTGTTCACCCCCGGTTACGGCAGCGAATACGTCAGGGGCATACATCAGCTCTACGAAAAAGACTGCGGCTCCCGCTCCGGCTGGATGTACTCGGTAAACGGAACGTTTCCCAACTACGGTTGCAACAAGTACGTTCTGAACGACGGGGATAAGATCGTGTTTTCTTACACCTGCGATTTAGGTGAGGATCTGAAATAAAAAACTGAACGTTATAAAACATCGGCAGACGCAAACGCGTCTGCCGATGATCTTTTATTAAAGCTTTTTAACTGTCTTTATTTCTTCGGCGGCAGGCAGGTCACCCACTGAAGCTTACCTTCAGCGGAAAGGGTAACTTTAGCCTTAGCGCAGGTGGGAAGGAAGAAATAGTCGCCTTTTTTGACAGGGCGTTTGCCGTTTTGCCATGATATCTCCCCCTCTCCCTCGGTAACGACGCAGACGGCGGGCGCCTGTGTCAGGGTGAGGCTGCCGTTTTTGAGGGTACAGCGTTCCACGGAAAAACAGGGCGTATCGTCATAGGATATCAGCAATTCACGACAGAATTTCTCCGCGGTTTCAATAGGCTTAGGCGTGCGGCGGCCGCGGGCTATCGCCTCTTCGCCGTAAACGTCGTAATCGAATACGTCCATGGCAATATCCACAGGCAGATCAAGATACATTTCGTGGTCATTCAGATGGTAGTCCGCGCACCAGTGTTCCGGCTGGATTGTGAAATCCGTGGGTTCCTGCACCTCCAGCACAAGACAGCCCGCGCCGATGGCGTGAACCATTCGGGCAGGGACGATGAACACGTCCCCGGGTACAACGTCAATACCGTTGAGCAAAGCCTCCATGGCGCCCCGGTCGGTCTCGCTTCTTTCCACCGCGTCGGAAAGCTTCTCTTTGGTCATGGGCTGATTAAAGCCGAAATAAAGCTTTGCGCCGGGACGGGTGGCAAGTACTATCCATGACTCCGTCTTGCCGTATTCGCTGTTAAAATATTTGCGTGAAAAGGGCTTGTCAGGATGAGCCTGTACGGGCAGGCGTACCGCGCTGTCAAGCAGCTTGGTCAGCACGCCGAACTGTTTGCGGTCACCCAACAGCTCTTTTGGATATCGTTCCAACAGATCGTCGAACCAGAGGTCGGTACCCTCAATACGGGATACCCCCTCCTTTTCTCCCCGGGAGACCGCATTATTTGCGTGTACGGCGGAGGCGACCCATTCCTCGGGAGTGTCCCCGTCGGTGGAACCGTCCCCGAAAAAGTCCGCGAACAATGCGCCTCCGGTATAGACGCGGAAAACCCTGTTTTTTTCAAAGAACAAGGGCCCTGAAAACAGTTTTGCAAGCTCCATCAAACAGACCTTCTTTCATATTGAATGCGCGTGAGCGCTTGTTCTATTGCTGGATAAAGCCCCGCCGCCGTTCCGGCGAACAGGGCGGCGCCGAAAGCGGCCTCCTCCCTGTGTCCAGGTATCGACAAAGGAAGCCCGAATGCGGTCTCCATACGCCTTGCCAGAGCAGGATTCAACCTGAGCCCGTTGCCCGCGCCGATAAGCCGACGGGGCGTATTCGTAAGACAGGGCCGCATTTGAGTATACATATCATACAATTCCCGGACCATACCGTTGAGGACACCGTCGCAAAGGTGGGCGGGAGTAAAATTATCAAGACCGATATTGCTTATGCTCCCCCGCAGATCGGGCTGACTGCGGGTGCCGTTAAACAGGGTGTTCACGTTGAGGTGATCGGTAATATCTTCGGCTTTTTCCAGCCATTCAGCCATGGCGGGATAGGCGCTCTCCAAATTTTGCCCGGTCACATCCGAAGCAACGGTGCGGAACAGCCGTTCCAACAGCGCATAGGCGCGTCCGCCGCAAAGGGAAGCCCCTACCAGCAGATACCGTTCCTCAGTCAAAGGTCTGCATTCCAGATCCTCCTGCTGTACCGGAGCGGAAACGATGCCTGATATCTGACTGCCCGTGCCTACGTTTACAAGCAGACTATCCGTCAGATCGCACACCGCGCCCAGAACGCTCGCCTGATTGTCACCAAGGGCGACGGCAACGGGTATATGAGCCTCAGTCTCCCCCGCAAGAACTGTCTTTACGGTCTGGGCGGGATAATAATCCGGGTCCATACCGGCACGCTGAACAGCTTCCGCGGAAAATGTCCCGGAAATCAGATCGTAAAGTCCCAGACTCGCCGCGTTTGAGGCGTGGAGCAGAGGCATTTTGCGCCCGGTCAGGCGCATAACGATCCAGTCCGCCACGGTGCAGAATGTGACCGCGCCGACAGGGATCTGCTGATTTACCGTATTATAAAAATGTGTGACCGAGCCGTATCCCGACGCGGCTTTCATTCCCCCGCGGCGGCAAAGCGCATTCGTATAGGTAGAACCATCAAAAGGAAGCTCTCCCCGCTGATCCTGCCATGTGATAAGCTCACTGACAGGTTCTCCCTCTTTGTCAAGATAGAGGATACCGTGCATCTGTCCCGATACGCCTATTGCGGCGACTGAAGCGCCGTCAAGCAGGGCGTCCGCTGTTTCCTGAACAATGGCAAGGATGCGCCGGGGATCCTGTTTGCGTTCCCAGGGCTTAGCGACGGGAAACGCTGAATCGTTTGGTCTTGTTATGCTTTTCAACACCTTGCCGCTTTCCGGATCGCAAAGAATACCGCAGATCGACGACGTGCCGATATCCAGACCGAGTAACTGCATAAGGTGCCTCCTTACTGAATGGTAGTTGACTTAGGATCAAGCCTCTTGATAATGTCCTCCTGAACCTCAGGCGACAGATCGAGGAAATTGACAAAGGTGCCGTGGATACGCATTATGTAAACTCCGGAGGGCGCGTATTTCTGCGGATCGGCAAGAACCTTGCGCAGGATCTCCGGTGTGGTGACGTTGACGTAAAGATAGAAGGGCGGAAACGCCTTGTTTTGTTCATTGAAGAAAAGCGGACGCACAACACGGCGGGCAAAATCCAGACCCTTGCCCTCCTTGGTGGGGGCGGTAAAAAAGGCGGGATTAATACCCAAATGGGAGGCACAGCCGCCGCCCATGCTGGCAAAGGGCAGGCGCATACAGGAAAGAATGCGGAAACCCATACCCTGATCCGCATCGCCGTACAGTGGGTCTACGCCGTAATTCAGCTGTTCCCGGGCGTGACGGCCGTCGGGGGTAGCGCCCACCCAATAGCCGTAGGTCAGATGGGTAGTCGGCGTTGACCAGTCGGCACGGAAGGGGTTGCCCAGATCGTTGGTGTGAGCCGATACCATTTCCGACACCCGGCGGGCTATTTCCGCCGCCTCATTGTCTACGGCGGGTATATTGTTGCCAAATTTCGGAGCCGATCTCAGGAAGTCGTGAAGCTCCTCATAGCCCTTGAAATCGGCGCGAAGCGCGGGCAGAAGCTTGTCGGCATCCCCTGGGCGCTCTTTAAGCAGTTTGTCGATGGCAACAAAAGAATCCGCCATAACGCTCAGGCCGTGGATAAGACAGCCGCTTCCGTTGTAGGGTGAGCCCTGATGCACAGTGTCACGCATATCATAACCGCTCTCCGCTCCCCCCATAAACACACTGAGGAAGGGCACGGGCAGGCACGCCACCGCGCGGGTCGCGGCATTGGCGGCGGAACACATTTTGTCTATGTAAACCTCAAGATTTTTATAAAAGCTGTTTCTTATATCCGCAAGCAGTTCTGTTCCCTCGGCGGTGACAACACTGCCTATCTGACGCCCGGTAATAAGGGACTTGCCGCCGTTGAGGGTAAGCTCCAGTATTTTAGGCAGATTCAGCCAGCTGTTGGTGGTGTTGCCGTTATCCTTGCCCATTATAAGTGGCTCCTGACAGCCGGCGATGCCGTAATCCGGCAGATCCTCCTCCGTTACTCCACGGGCAGAAAGCAGTTTGAAAACCGCGTCGTCGTTGAAAAGGGAAGGGGTCAGCACACCGGGAGAAAAGAAGAACCGTCCCATGGCCTCATACAGCGCGTCGGGTGTGCCCTTGTGCAGTTTTGCGGACAGAATAGGCTGGGGCAGATTCATATCAAGATAGGCGTCCATAAGGGCGTATGACGTTTCATTTGTTAAGTCGTTGCCCTTTACATCCTTGCCGCCCACAATAAGATTCTGGGATATCGCCCAGCTCCTGTCTCCGACATTGAAGAAGACCAGAAAATGCTTGAAAAGAGCGGCGGCGTCCTCGCGGGACAAATTCTCAGCCGCCCGGTAAGGCTCAAAGATACGGTCGGCGTTGCCCACGGAGAAGGCAAAGGGATTGGGCGCCTGCTCCAGACACATGACCTCCCACATCAGCAGGTAGCACTGCATGGCTTCATACAGCGTCTCAGCGGGCTGAGCGGGCACCTTGCGCAGGGTCTGAGACATAAGCTTAAGCTGTGCCGCCCGGGTCTCATCTGCTGTCTTTATCTGTTCCTCCGCAAGCTCGGCGTAACGCTTTGCAAGCAGCAGCGCACCCTCAAGGGTACGCTTCATGGCGCGGAGATTTATGCGCTGTTCCTCATTGACTTCCGCGGCGCGGGTGTCCAGCTTCTCAATAACAGCATTAAGACCCAGCTTCATTGCGGGACGGAAATCCGGCACGATGTGTCCCGTGACCTGCTCGATGAAATAAGCCACCTCGGCGGTATCGTTTTCGCAGGCGGCATAGACCTCCGTCAGGGCGCGGATATAGTCGCTGTCCTTTGTAAAACGGCGCACTCTATCAATGCGTTCCGGGGTAAATTCATCGTTGGGTTCGATGTCGTTGTACACGGCTGTGGGGTCACAGTAGCCGGAGAAGGTCTCCACCCGGAACGAGGGATTTATCAGGGCGTAGCTTCTTGCAAAGGCGTCGGACTGACTGCCGGCGAAAATCGAAAATTCGGAGATCGAAAGTGGCAGCTCCGTTAAAATAGCATATAACTCCTCCGCCGCCCTCTGCTCAGGGGGCAGACCGGCAAATTCGGAAGCGTGATCACAGACGATCTCCCGCGCCAGAAACCAACCGTCCAGCCGGGGCAGGGCTTTTTCCTCCTGATAACGGGATTTTGCCATGGCGGTCGCATGTTCCGCCGTCCAGGGATAGAGCATTTATATCAGCCTTTCTGTAAAAAGATAGGTGTCTATGTTCTCACCACCGTCAGACCGTGCCGACGGAGGATATCTTCATTTTTTTCACGCTGTTCCGGGGAGATGAAGGCGTCGTGAACGGTGTACTTTTTGCCGCATTTAGCCCATTTATCCTTGCCGTACTCGTGATAGGGCAGCAGCTCGATCCTCGCCCTGTCCGCGCCCAGACGGAGGAACAATTCAGCAAACCGCTCCATGTCCTCCTCCGATGCGTTGAAGCCGCCTATCAGCGGAATGCGAATCAGCAGATCGGGATGCTCCGCGGCAGCGGCGGCAATATTGGCAAGTACCGTCTCATTTGAGGCTCCCAGCGTATGCAAATGTATGCCGGGATCATAGTGCTTGCAGTCAACGATAAGCTCATCCGTAAGTCCGAACAGCTCCGGCAGGCGGGCGGCGGTACCGTTGGTCTCAATGGCGGTGGAAATACCCGCCTGTTTGAGCAGAGTCAGCGCTTCCTTCAGGGCGTCGAACTGACAGGTACACTCCCCGCCGGTGAAGGTCACCCCTCCCCCATCAAAGAACATGGGACGGCAGCTCAGCGCCTCATCGACGATTTCCGACACAGGGGTACCGGGGGCAGCGGAAAACTCCATACCCTCCGGATTGGAGCACCAGGGACAGCAGAGATTACAACCCCGCAGATGATAGACCAGACGGTTGCCCCGCCCGTCCTGGACGTAATTAAAGCCCTTTTGAAACACCGCCAGCGTCAAGCCTGTCACCCCTCCCCCTTTTATTACTTTAGTAGTATAGCACAGAAAGAGGGATAAGTCTATAAATATGCTGTACAATAATTGTCAATATGATTTTCTGTGTTTGCGGTTAAAATAGAATATCAAAAATCGGAAAAAGTGTAATAAATCAGGTAAAAATCCGTGGAAAAGTGTAATTTTGCCTTGATTTTACCGTGGAAAAATGCAAAATTCACCTTGTAAAAGAATATGAGGGCTGCCGAGGTCGTCAGCCCCTACAAGATTGGTGCAAACAATTCCGCATTAAAATGCACTCCAACCACCCGCATATAAAGAAATGACCGTACAGCCTTTCATATTCGGACTGTACAGTCGTTTTACTTTTTTCATTTTCCAAACACCCTTTTATACTGCTCCAGGCGGGTTTCTTTGCTCACGCTGCGCAGGGCATTGGGAGATGGTGAATACAACAGGATCACCCGGTAGTCCCTGCCGCCTATGGTAACGCGCTTTTCCTCCGGCAGATCGGTTTTGCTGTGGCGGTGTTTGTCCGCTGTATATCGGTTCATCAGATTCATCACCGAGTTGATGCCGCCGCTCCTGCCGGTGTAGATGAGAGTGTTTATTCCGGGATGGTTTGCCAACAACTCCCCTATGGGCTTTGGCGTGATATCCTTAAGTGAGCCGTCGTCGGAATTTCCGTTGTTATGGATACAGCGTCCCACGATGTCGGTTATTCCCATTCCGCGTTTTGCAAGGAAATCCTTCCGCTGGGCGATCGCCTTTTCGGTGTTCTCATGATCGAAGGTCTCCCCTGTCGCCTCCCCGATCAGACTCCAGAAGCCGTTGCTCCTTGAGCCGTAATAGAAATCCACGTCTCCGTCATACAACTCATGAGGCTCCACGCAGAACCTGTAGGGCGGCGTGGTGCCGATTATCAATTTGTCGGCTCCCTGCGGAATGAAGGGTTCATAGGGGTGAATGGAATACATGGCTTCTCCTTTTCAAAACTCCCCGTCGGGTGTCCGACAGGGAAGCATCAGCGACTGTTAGCTCAAAATCATTTCAAAGCCTTATGGACAGCACGTCGGCGGATCATCTCTTTTGTTTTTGTAACGATAAGGGTCATGAGTAATGTAGACAATAAACATATGATAAAATACAAATAAACATTTAATTTCATACGCTTAAGGACCATCATCGGTATTCTTTGCAATATATAGATCCAGAACAGATTCTTTCCAAACCATTCAAATATCTTTGAATTGAAGCTGAACTTCATCATGACCATTGATACCAGCGCGGCGAACAGCAGCGATACCAGACAGTATAACTCCGGCAAATGACTGCGTCTTTCTATTAAATACGCCGCCGCAAATAATCCCGCATTTACAAATAACAGCAGATAATATCTCACGTTGTTTTTTGCTGCGAAGTCGATTATTTTGTCTTTAAAATACGAATACCACATTCCAAAGGGGAAGCACAACAATGTGTTGTACCAATAAGGATATCTGTATTCACGCAAAAATACGACAAATGCCGCAGATAACAGTGTAAATATTGCAATGGACACCGGTCTCTTTTTTGCAACATTGAAAGATATAATTATAAAAATGTATAAAATGAATATATCAAATATATACCAATTGCTGTTTCCTATACTGCTCCACCCTATATATGACAGCAATACGGTTTTTACGGTCAGACGAAAATGTATTGCTATATCTGCCAATACGAATAAACTTATGGCAAATACCCAGTTCAATATAAGCGGAACAAATCTTTTCCTGGTAAAATTTTTTATATAATCTTTTCCCTTGGATTTTATTGACTCATAAATACCGTAACCGCTGAAGAAAAAGAACGTTGTGACCATCAATTGCCCGATATAATTTGAAACAACTTTGTAAAAGGATATATCCATTGAGCCCGTAATCGTGCCGTACGCTTTAAAGTGGCTGAAAAATACCAGCACAATAAAAAAACCGTTTATCGTTGTGGTATTGCTTTTGCGCATATGATCTTTATCTGTTGTTTTATTGTATCTCACGCCTATAAGAAACAATAACAGAAATACCAAGAATATAAAAATCATTCCGATCACCAATCCCCATGTTTTACTCGACAGCCCTTTTTACTGACTGCAATTGATCTTTTCAACATATAAAAAAGACTAAGATTTGCTGTATAGGTCATCTTAGTCTGATTTATATGAGCCCGTAATAAAGGGGGCATTTAACATATCTTAATCACATTACGGTCAAATGCCTGATATAATCAAATCGTTAAATACCCCTTTAACGGTATCTTGCTTTTATTTCTTGTCAGCGATCGCTGCCTGAGCCGCCGCGAGACGTGCGATGGGTACGCGGAAGGGTGAGCAGGAAACGTAGTCAAGACCGATCTTGTGGCAGAACTCAACGGATGAGGGATCACCGCCGTGCTCGCCGCAGATGCCGCAATGCATGTTGGGCTTCTCAGCCTTGCCCATTTCAACAGCCATCTTCATGAGCTTGCCTACGCCGACCTGATCGAGCTTTGCAAAGGGATCGTTCTCGAAGATCTTGGTGTCGTAGTAAGCGCTGAGGAACTTACCGGCGTCGTCACGGCTGAAGCCGAAGGTCATCTGAGTAAGGTCGTTGGTGCCGAAGCAGAAGAAATCAGCTTCCTTGGCGATCTCGTCAGCTGTAAGAGCAGCTCTGGGGATCTCGATCATTGTGCCGACTTCGTACTTGAGGTCTGAACCGGCAGCGGCGATCTCAGCGTCAGCTGTCTCAACAACGATCTTCTTGACGAACTTGAGCTCTTTGATGTCGCCAACAAGGGGGATCATGATCTCGGGAACGATGTTCCAGTCGGGATGAGCCTTCTTGACGTTGAGAGCAGCGCGGATAACAGCCTTTGTCTGCATCTTGGCGATCTCAGGATAGGTAACCGCAAGACGGCATCCTCTGTGACCCATCATGGGGTTGAACTCGTGGAGGGAATCGATCATGATCTTGATCTCTTCTACTGTCTTGCCCTTGGAATCAGCAAGCTTCTTGATGTCAGCTTCATCTGTAGGAACGAATTCGTGAAGCGGGGGATCCAAGAAACGGATGGTAACAGGATATCCTTCGAGAGCCTCGTAGAGAGCTTCGAAGTCGGACTGCTGCATAGGAAGGATCTTGTCTAATGCTTCTTCTCTTTCCTCAACGGAATCAGAGCAGATCATCTCACGGAATGCATCGATCCTGCCGTCACCGAAGAACATGTGCTCAGTACGGCAAAGTCCGATACCCTCAGCGCCGAGCTCACGTGCCTTCTTGGCATCAGCGGGTGTGTCGGCATTTGTTCTTACCTTGAGTCTTCTGAACTCGTCAGCCCAAGCCATGATGCGGCCGAACTCGCCGGCGATGGTTGCATCTACTGTAGGGATGATACCGTCGTAGATCTTACCTGTGGAACCGTCGATGGAGATCTCATCACCCTCGTGGTATTCCTTGCCAGCGAGCGTGAACTTCTTGTTAGCTTCGTCCATGGCGATGTCGCCGCAGCCGGATACACAGCACTTACCCATACCACGTGCAACAACTGCTGCGTGGGATGTCATACCGCCGCGAACTGTCAGGATACCCTGGGCAGCCTTCATGCCTTCGATATCCTCAGGAGATGTCTCGAGACGTACGAGAACAACCTTCTTGCCCTGAGCCTTCCAAGCCTTAGCGTCTTCAGCAGTGAATACGATCTGGCCGCAGGCAGCTCCGGGGGAAGCACCGAGAGCCTGAGCGATAGGAGCTGCGCTCTTGAGTGCTGTAGCATCGAACTGAGGGTGGAGCAATGTATCCAGGTTTCTGGGGTCGATCATTGCAACTGCCTCTTCCTTTGTTCTCATGCCTTCGTCAACTAAGTCACAAGCGATCTTGAGGGCAGCCTGAGCTGTTCTCTTACCGTTTCTTGTCTGGAGCATATAGAGCTTGCCGTGCTCAACGGTGAACTCCATATCCTGCATGTCGCGGTAGTGCTTTTCGAGGATGGAGCAAACTTCCGTGAACTGCTTGAATGCTTCAGGGAACTTCTCTTCCATCTCAGCGATCTTCATAGGTGTACGTACGCCGGCAACAACGTCTTCGCCCTGAGCGTTTGTAAGGAACTCACCGAAAAGTCCCTTAGCGCCTGTAGCAGGGTCACGTGTGAAAGCAACACCGGTACCGCAATCGTCACCCATGTTACCGAATGCCATGGACTGAACGTTGACAGCCGTACCCCAGGAATAAGGGATATCGTTGTCACGGCGGTAAACGTTTGCACGGGGATTATCCCAGGAACGGAATACGGCCTTGATGGCGCCCATGAGCTGCTCCTTGGGATCTGTCGGGAAGTCTTCACCGATCTTGGACTTGTACTCAGCCTTGAACTGGTTAGCGAGTTCCTTGAGGTCGTCAGCCGTGAGCTCAACGTCCTGCTGAACTCCACGGTCAGCCTTCATCTTGTCGATCAGCTCTTCGAAGTACTTCTTGCCGACTTCCATAACGACATCAGAATACATCTGGATAAATCTTCTGTAGCAGTCCCAAGCCCAGCGGGGATTGCCGGACTTCTCTGCAATGACATTTACTACTTCTTCATTAAGACCTAAGTTCAAGATAGTATCCATCATGCCGGGCATTGATGCTCTTGCGCCGCTTCGTACCGAAACGAGAAGAGGGTTTTCGAGGTCGCCGAACTTCTTGCCGGTGATCTCCTCCATTTTTCCTACATACTCAAGGATCTGACCGAAGATCTCGTCGTTGATCTTTCTGCCGTCCTCATAATACTTTGTACATGCTTCTGTTGTGATCGTGAAGCCCTGGGGAACAGGAAGACCGATGTTGGTCATCTCGGCGAGGTTCGCACCCTTACCGCCAAGGAGTTCACGCATTTTTCCGTTACCTTCGGTGAACAGGTAAACATACTTTGTTGTCGTCATTGCATAGACCGCCTTTCTTATATATTTTTAGATTTTTATATTTCTAAAGATTTGGCCTGCTTGTTACAGCTTCCACCTTATGAAATCAGAAATCAAACTTCCCGCTAAAAAACTCATCGAGCTTATCGATCGGGAATCTTATGTTGCCGGGTTCATACTCGACATTTGCCATGGAATCACGCTCCCTGATGGTAACGCAATTATCCACTTCGGAATCGAAATCGTAAACGACGCAGTAAGGCGTTCCGATCTCATCCTGTCTTCTGTAGCGCTTACCGATCGACTGTCTGTCGTCGAGTTCGCACATGTACTTCTTCGAAAGCTGCTCATAGATGGGCATTGCCTTGTCGGTAAGTTTTGCAGACAGGGGGAGCACTCCGATCTTGACGGGAGCCAGATAAGGATGGAATCTCATGACAGTCCTGGATGTTCCGTCTTCCAGCTCTTCCTCATCGTATGCCGCGCAGAGGAATGCGAGCATTACTCTGTCAGCGCCAAGGGAAGGCTCGATGACGTAAGGAACATACTTCTCGTTCTTGGCAGGATCGAAGTAAGTAAGATCCTGCTTGGAGAATTCCATATGCTGCTTAAGATCGTAATCCGTTCTGTCAGCTACGCCCCAGAGTTCGCCCCAGCCGAAGGGGAAGAAGAACTCGAAGTCCGTAGTTGCGTTGGAATAGAATGCGAGCTCTTCGGGAGAATGGTCTCTCGTGCGGAGTTCTTCTTCCTTCAAGCCCAAACCTGTCAGCCACTTGTAGCAATAATCCTTCCAGTAGTTGAACCACTCGAGGTCGGTGCCGGGTTCGCAGAAGAACTCGAGCTCCATCTGTTCGAACTCACGTGTCCTGAAGATGAAGTTGCCGGGTGTGATCTCGTTACGGAAAGACTTGCCGATCTGACAGATACCGAAAGGTATCTTCTTACGTGCGGACCTCTGAACGTTCGCAAAGTTTACGAAGATACCCTGCGCCGTCTCAGGTCTTAAATAAACCTCGTTCTTGGCATCCTCGGTTACACCCATGAATGTCTTGAACATGAGGTTGAACTTTCTTACGTCGGTGAAGTTGTGGCCGCCGCAGTGAGGGCAGGGAATGTTCTTCTCTTTGATATATGCTACGAGAGCTTCATCGTCCATGCCTTCAACAGCTACGTCTTCGATGCCGTTCTCTTTGTTGAAATCCTCGACCAGGTTGTCTGCGCGCTGACGTGACTTGCACTGCTTGCAGTCGATCAGGGGGTCCGAGAAGGAACCTACGTGACCGGATGCGACCCAGACCTGGGGGTTCATCAAGATCGCGCAGTCGAGTCCTACGTTATAAGGATTCTCCTGAACGAACTTCTTCCACCATGCGCTCTTGACGTTGTTCTTGAGAGCTACGCCCAAAGGCCCGTAATCCCACGCATTTGCAAGACCGCCGTAGATATCGGAGCCCGGATATACGAAGCCCCTTACCTTGGCCAGGGATACGATCTTTTCCATTGTTTTCTCAAATGCCATTACCGTCTCTCCTGCCCTTTATTCTTCGTCTTCTTCGTCGAAGTCTTCTTCGATCTCGTCTTCGATCTCTTCTGCTTCTTCAGCTTCCTGCTCTGCCTCATCGGCGTTCTGGCGGGATACTGTTGCGAAGAGAGCATCGAGACCGCCTGCAGCCTCAACATCAGCATCGAATGCTGCTACTTCTCTGTCTTCTTCATTCTTGCGTCTGCGCTCTTCCTCGATCATCTGGCGTCTCTTGCGCTCTTCTCTCGTGATGGGAATGTCGCACTTAACGTTGCCCTCAACGCCTACGACCTTATCAGCTACGATCTCGCGGCATGCAAGTGAAACTGCATTGGGAGCATCGTCTGAGGGTACCAGGGGCTGAGCGCCGTCAACCAGCTGTCTTGCACGCTCGGAAACGAGCATAACAAGGTCATAAGAGCTGTTAGTCTTTGTCTTGAGTTTCTCAATCGAAGGATCTGTCAACATTTCTTTTTACCTGCTTTCCTTATTTATGATCTTCAGTATCTCCTCCGATGTCTCATCAACATCGTGGTTTTCCAATATGTATTCGAATTCCCCTGACCTCTTCATCTCATTTGCGGCTTCCGTGAGCCTTCTTTCGATGACATCATCGGTCTCGGTATTCCTGCCCTTAAGCCTTCTTCTCAATTCTTCCATCGAAGGCGGCGCCAGGAAGATCGTCACCGCATCGTCTCCGAAAAATTCCTTGAGCGCAAGGCTCCCTTCTATCGTTATGTCGAGCAAGACCACCTTGCCGTCTTCGGCCATCTTTGCCAGAGGCCCTGCGGGAGTTCCGTAGTAGTTGCCCAGATACTCGTCGTATTCTATTATCTGTCCTGCTTCGATCAGCTCTTCGAATTCTTCTTTCGAGCGAAAATAATATTCCACTCCGTCCTGCTCCGATCCTCTCGGCGCTCTCGTCGTAACTGAGATCGAATGAGCCACGTCGCGGATGCCTTCGAGCTTGGATTCGACTGCAGCCGTCACTGTTCCCTTGCCGACCCCGGAAGGTCCCGATATCGCTACGATAAGACCCTTGTTCATATCAGACCTGATCCTCCAAAGACTTCTTAAGATCTTCTGCAGTGTAAGAACTCAATATGACCGCATCGGTATCCATGACGATGACGGACTTGCATTTCTTGCCTGCACAGCAGTCGACGCATGCGCCCCTGTCCTTGGCATCCTGTATCATCCTCCTGATGGGAGCCGAATCGGATGACGCGATGCAGATGATCCTGTCCCTTGCTGCTATGTTTCCGAATCCTATGTCGATGAAACGCATCTTATCTTTGCCTCCGTCACACAAGATTCTGGACCTGCTCGCGCATCTCTTCGACGGTATTCTTCATCTTGAGAACGCGGTTGGTTATCTCGATATCATTAGCCTTGGAGCCCGTGGTATTGATCTCGCGGTTGATCTCCTGAATGAGGAAATCCATCTGCTTGCCGACGGCGCCGTCTGCAGCCAGGATCTCGGGAACCTGGGCAAAGTGGCTTGAAAGTCTCGTAAGCTCCTCATCGACTGCGCACTTGTCTGCAAAGACTGCAACTTCTGCCGCAAGTCTTGACTCATCGTAGAACTGGCGGTTGTCATCTTTAAGGAGTTCATCGATCCTGTCGGAAAGTTTCTTTCTGTAAGTCTCTATTACCTGGGGAGCGTACTGCTCGATCTCATCCCTTATAGTCTTCAGCGCGAAAGTCTTGTTGAGGATATCTTCCTTGAGCCTGTCGCCTTCGGTCTTTCTCATGGCAGCCATGGAATCAACAGCAGCGCTTACGCACTCCATGATCTCCTTGCCGATCACTTCCTCATCAACGGTCTTCTGTCCTACGACCATGACATCCTGCATGAGGGCGATCCTGCCGGAACCGGTGTCATCTTCCCTGCCTGTGATCTCGGATACTTTCTTTATCGCATCGGAATAAGCTATTGCCAGATTCTCGTTGACTGCAACCTCGGCATCGCCGCCCGATAAATCCTCATAGTTGATGAAGATATCGATCTTGCCTCTTACGAGCTTGGCTGTGACTTCTTTGCGGATGTCGGCATCTTTGAAGTTCAGGATACGGGGGAGTCTTAAGTTGATATCACAATAGCGGCTGTTAACCGATTTCAGTTCGACATTGTAGCGTCTTGTATCAAAGATCATCTCGGATCTTCCGAATCCTGTCATGCTGTATGCCATAGATACCCCGCAAGAAAATTTATAGAGACTAAAAAAGCCTGCTGCCGGGGACCACCCCTGCGCACTAGGCTTTCCAAAGCATCGTTATTATATATTATTATTAAAAAAAATGCAAATTCCTTTGATTGTCAAAATTCTTGAAACGCAACAGTATCAAGGCTTTCCGAAAATAAATAAAATTTTTGAAGGATTTTTGCATGGGAGAAAAACAAGACCATCAATACTCTTCCATGAGCCTGACCGGACTTGAGCGCATAAAAGATACGACTGCCGGAAGATAGAGCAGTACTCCGGCGATCACAGTCGACAAGATACCGATCGAAATAACTATTACATAATCCGTAACTGTTGCCTTAAGACTTATACCGATCGAATACTCAAGGATCTTATTTATCAGCTGAACGGACAAAACAGAGAATACACCGGAGGGGATAGCCGCCAGGATCGATACCAGCAACTGTTGAAAACAACTTATGAGGAATATCCTGCCGTTCTCTAATCCCATTGACTTCAACATTCCGATATAAGCGGATTTGTTCTTTTTTTCGATATAGATCGTTGTAGCCAGGTAAAAAAGGATCGCGACCGATATAACTGATCCCAGACTTGAGACGAGTTCATTGAGGATAACCCCTGTGTTGTGCATAACCTCTTCGGAATAAACCGAAAATACCGCTTCATCAGAAGGAATGATGTTGTCGAAACCTGCCTTTGACAGTTCATTTAAAGCCAGGACAAAATTAACATCCTCTTTGAAATAAAGAACCATACGAAATCTTTCAACAGAGTACTTGGCGAGATCCTGTGGCGTACATCTGATAAAGATCAAATAATCCAGGTCCGGATCTTCCGATTCCCGATCTTCACGGAAAAAACGGTGATCATATATTCCACTGAGGGTGTAATCTTCGACCAGTGTCTTATCCTTGCTCTTGATCGTGATCTTTTTGCCGATCAGGTCATTCCATTTTTCCTCATCATCCACAAAGATTTTCATCAGGGTATCAGACAATATCAATTCGGACTCATTTAGCAAAGGTCTGCCGCATATCATCGCCCCTTCATAGCTGTCTTCGTATCCTGAGATGTAACATTCATATTCCGTTTCGGAATAAAAGCAGCTGTCGCCGGAAGCAACTGTTAACAATTCACATCCGTTCGTACCGGACGCAGGATATTCCGTATGAGTATTTCCGTCATGCAAACTGATTGACAGCCAATCACAATTGATATAGCTCCATCTTTCCTGCATACCCGAATAACGCACCATATCGATATCGGAATACATGGGATTATATGACCTTATATAGTCTTTATCCGTCAGATAATCCTTTACTTTATAGCCGTCAGACTCAGCAAGCATATTCCCGGAAACATCCACATCCACATATGAGACAATATACCTGTTTTTGTCAGAGTTATACTTGAGTTCTGCCTGCATCCTGGGCAACACCATGGATATCAGAAGCCACAGGATGATCAGAAACTGAAGCACGAAAAAACAAAGTACTGTTCTGATAGTATTTTTGCCCTTATTGACCAGATCGCGAACCGCGAATACCATGCAATCTATAATACCCATCAGCCCTCGACTCCCATCCTGATATTATCCGATATATCATCTGTCCTGACGAATCCCGAGTTCACTAAAACAGCAAAGGCATTGCATAAGGTAAAGATCAGATAAGCAATCACGTTCTTCAGGTCAAAGATCTTAATAATGGTCGGATCATTTCCAAAGAAAACTCCGATATCGCTTGCTAGATCGGCAAAAACATACGGTGCCGCAAGAAGGGCAAGAAGAAAAGACAAAGAATACAATATCTGCAAAAAGAGAAATATCATGAGGAGAGTCCATGGTTTACTCATTCCCCACAGTCTTATGATCGAGTAATAGCCCTTTCTCTTATTGACATAAAGTTTGGTCATTGAAGTCATGAGACTGACCACGATAATGCAGGAAAAGATCGCAACCAGATAGATCCCCAGTTCGATCATCAAAACAGAAATGAAGTCATTTGACGGCAGGGCCTGAAAGCCGTTTTCAAAATAGTCATCGGCTATCCTGTCCCTTTCCAGGAGATTAAGACCGGAAATGGTAATATCCAAAGAATAGAACTTGTCAAAGTACGGAAGAAAAGCTGCGCTCAGATAATAATCTTTCAGATATAATTCCGGACCGGAAAGATCTTTATCTGAAGCATATATCCCTTTAACGACTGCATCTTTTTTTCCGTCACCCGTATCTACTTTAATGATATCTCCGACCTTGGCAGCAATATGATCCGCACTGACATCGGAAAGCCAGATACAGTATGAACCGTTATCTTCATATTCATATGGCGTTCCGCTGATGATATTGCTGTTCATCCTCGCTAATGAATATGTGCCTCCCTTAAAAAGGCGTTCAATATGTCCTGAAAGGATCCTATGCTCCCCTGTCTTTTCATCTACATGGTCCGGATCAAATCCGAGGGAGTCGAATCCGACAGGACAGCCAACTTTATAGACGGGATATCCGGCTTCATCTGTGTAACTGTATATATCTTCGGATCTGCCTTGCACCAGAACCGTAGCTATTCCGGTCTTTAATGAATAATCATACAGTTTTTTATCGATCCCGAGTGCAATATTACTGATACCGATAAAACATGAGAACACAAAGATCCCGATCAATACCAGCACAAGGCAGAAAACGGGTTCAACCGCAAATTCTTTAAGGACTAATCTAAGCCTTCTTAATCTCAACGATCTTCCCATCCTTCATCGTAACTCTGGTCTTTGCTCTAAGTGCATCATCATGGCTGTGAGTTACCATGACTACCGTTGTCCCCGATCTGTTCAGCTCCTCAAACAGGTCCATGATAGCTGCCGTATTCACGGAATCAAGATTGCCGCACGGTTCGTCAGCCAAAACAACCGAAGGATTATTGATAACGGCTCTTGCAATACAAACACGCTGCTTTTCCCCGCCGGAAAGTTTCCCGCATTTGACATTAGCCTTATCCTGCAAGCCGACGGAATTCAAAGCTTTCTCTACTCTTGCTTTCCTGTCTGAAGCTACTTCACCTGCTATTATCAAGGGGATCTCAACGTTATAAGCCGCTGTATAATTCGGATCCAGGTAAAAATTCTGAAAGACATAACCGATATAAGTGTTGCGGAGCTTGGCGGAAGTCTTGCTGTCCTTTGCTACAACTTTACCATCGATCATCACTTCTCCGGATGTCGGTCTGTCGATCAATCCGATAAGATTCAGCAAAGTTGTCTTTCCGCTTCCGGATTCTCCGGTAACGGCAATATAATCGCCCTCTTGGACCTCGAGACTGACATCATCAAGCGCCTTGAAAGATCCTTTGTCGATCACATATTCTTTAACAAGGTTTTTACAAGAAAGAATACTCACAGCCGGCTCCTATTTCTTAAGGATATATTCCGTTCCACCAAGATTAAGTATACCAGTCTCCGGGTTATACTCACCACTGAGAACAGAAAAATGCTCATCACCCTGCCATGGCATAAGATCGTAAACATCGCCCTTAACATATGTTTCTTCATTCATCCATTCAAGGGTATATGTTTTACCGATATACTCATTAGGATCAAATTCCGGCAGGTCCTTCTTTAGCTCTTCTTTCTCCTCATCGGTAAGAATAATACCCGGATTGGCCTCCTGGGCATCTCCAATCCTTAACATATAAGTATACGTTTTGTAAAACTCCCTTGTTTCTTCATCAAAATAAGGATTGTCAAAGGTAACTGTCTCATCTTTGATCGTTATGTAGTATTCCTCGTTATCAACACCCACATAAGTACCATTCTTGATGAAATTACCCTTGCAGGAAACAAGAGACAAAGTTATGAGGAAAATTGTGGCGATAAAGAAAAGTTTTTTTGTCCCCATTGTGATACCCCATATCAAAAAATACAACTTGATGTTACATCATAGCTTCGGAAAAAACCATACAAAAAATTAAGTTGTTTTGTTCGGATCTCTCCGGGTAAAAACAGGAATACCGGTCTTAACAAGTTCAGCAGATCTTCAGCGGGGTAAAGTTAAGGTAATCCGAAGAGCTGCAGATGTATCTTGTATCAGAGCCCGTGCCTTCCTCGTTTACGAACCTGTGCGCCATGCCGTGAAGGTGGCCGTAAACACAAATGTCTATGCCTCCTTCTTCAATTATCTTCGTAAGTTCAGACTGCTTTATGTCTTTTATCGTGGGCGGATAATGGATCATGAAGATGCGCTTCTTTGTCCTTTCAGGATCAGCCTTGTCGAGTTCTTTTATTGCAAGCTTTGTTCTCTCCACTTCCCTTGCGAAGATCCTCTTATCTTCCTCGGTATAATCAGATCCCGACTTGGGCAGGCCCCAGCCTCTCGTGCCGGTAATAAGACAGCCTTCGCATTCAACAGCGTTCGTTCTTACGAAGCTCATCTTTTCGAGATCCCAGGAAGATAAGATCTTCTCCATCTTGGAGATAGTCGTCCACCAGTAATCGTGGTTTCCGCGCGATAAGAGTTTACGTCCGGGAAGTGAGTTTATGAACTCAAAATCCTCCCTTGCATTCTCGATATATGTAGCCCATGAGATGTCACCTGAAATGAGGACCGTATCGTCTTCTCCGACGGTCTCTTCCCAGGCCTTCCTGATGCGGTCTATGTAGCCTTCCCAACCCGTTCCGAAAACATCCATGGACTTGTCGGGATTGGATAACGAAAGATGCAGATCAGCTAAAGCATATATCGACATTAATCTTCCTCCCGGGCAAAATATTCTCTGATGTTTTTCGCATCGGTTCCGGAGATGCCCTGAACTTTGGCAAGCTCTTCTTCAGATGCTTCACTTATCTTTCTGATTGTACCAAAAAAGGATAAGAGTTTGCGTCTTTTGGAAGGACCGATCCCCGGGATGTCTTCAAGTTTATAGTGGATATTTCTCTTGGCAGAAAGGCGCCTTTGGTAACTTACCGAGAAGCGGTGGACTTCGTCCTGGACTGCCGTAAGGAATCTTAAGACGGCAACCTTGTCGTCAGACAGATCCTTGCCTTCAAGAGGGATCAGGATCCCGTCTTCGGTAAGCAATGCAGATGTCTTGTGGCGGTCGTTCTTGACCATTCCTGCCATGGGTATATTCTTGCAGATCTCTATGTCTCTTACGGCTTCCCTTGCAGAGGACAGCTGACCCTTGCCGCCGTCGATGAGGATGAGATCGGGAAGGGCAAAACCGTCCTTTTCATTGTGGCCGAACCTCCTCGACAGGACTTCTCTCATGGACGCAAAATCGTCCTGGGTTGTTACTTCTTTAAGCTTAAAGAGCCTGTAAAGATTCTTGCTCGGTTTGCCGTCCGTGAAGACCACCATTCCGGCGCAGATGTCATCGTTTCCGAGGTTCGAGATATCGTAGGATTCGATCCTCTTTACGGAATCAGTTTCAAGTCCCAGATACTGCTCTATTACTCTTACCGGAGCCTTGGGATCGGCATTGGCATTGCCGCCTCTTAAGATCCTTCTTACCATCATCTCGCGCGCATTGGATACGGCAAGTTTTTCAAGGTCAGAAAGCTCTCCTCTTTCTGCAACGTGGAGAGTCACTTTGTGACCCGCAAGACCTGCGAGGATCTCTTCTATGTTTTCTTTATCCTCGAGCATGAAAGGAACGAGGATCGTGCCCGGAATGAAGGGCGCCTGTTCGTAATATGAGATCAGGAACTGTTCTGTTATCTCGTTATGGTCGGATTCATTTCCGGCGACAAAGAAAGTCGAAGAACCCGTGACGGCACCTCTCCTTAATTCGAGCTTGCGGATGCATGTCTCTCCCGCATCAGAATAAAGTCCGACCGCATCGACGTCGCGCTCGACCTTAAGGAAAACGTTCTTTTCGGAACGGATATTCTTTAAGGCTATGAGACGGTCTCTCATGACTGCAGCTCTCTCGTAATCCATGTTCCTGGAAGCATCTTCCATCTCCTTCTTCAAGACTTCTTCGATGCCCTCGTATTTACCCTCGAAGAACATGACGATCCTTTCAACCATCTTGCGGTAATCTTCTGCAGATACATCGCCCGAGCAGGGCGCCATGCACTTGCCTATGTGGTAATTAAGGCATGGTCTTTCCTTGCCTATGTCCCTCGGGAATACCTTGCGGCAGCGCTTCAAAGGGAAAAGATCTTCAATGGATCTTAATACCCTGATGAGATCCGAATTCATGTAGGGACCGTAGTATTTTGCTCCCTTGGATCTCATCTTCTCGTCAACGCGGAAGACCTTCATGACTCTGGGATATTCCTCGTTAAGCGTTATGCAGATATAAGGATAACCTTTGTCGTCTCTTAAAAGGATATTGTATTTGGGCTGATATCTCTTGATGAAATTGTTTTCGAGAAGAAGGGCTTCGGTCTCGTTTGCAACTACGGTATATTCGTAATCTGCGACATTGGAGACCATGGCGGCAACCTTGGCATTCGTGATCTTGCCGCCGCCGAAATAGTTGGTGAGACGGTTCTTTAACCGCTTTGCTTTACCCACATAAATAACATCGCCCGCAGCATCCTTCATAAGGTATACTCCGGGACTCTGGGGTACTGTGTCCAGTCTTGCGTCGAAAGACATATTGGATTTTATGTTACTGGATTGTTGAGGTAGGCTACGAGAGTGTCAACTGCTTCCTTTGCATCGATTCCGTCTGCGGAGATCTCGATCTCGGCTCCGTTCTCTATGCCGAGAGACATGACTCCCAAAAGACTTTTCGCATTGGCACGGCGGCCGTTGCGGATAAGATAGACCGTGCTCCTGAAAGACGATGCCTTCTGAATAAGGATCGCAACCGCCTTCATCTGAAGAGTCTCTTCACACTGAAATACTACTTTCTCGTCAACCATATGGCTTCCCTCTCTTAACTATAAGAAAGAGTATATTTATCAAGGAAAGTAAAATCAACATTCATTTTACTTGCAATGAGCATTTTCGACTTTTTTACACAAAAAGGTGTTTGCGCAAATATCCTTTTGTTAAAATTCACAAAGCATGAGGAGCGCATTGCGTCCCTTACCGTAATAATCCTTGCGGATGTTAAATGAATTAAAGCCCGATTTAAGATAGAGAGCCTTGGCAGACTCATTATCTTCCGCGACCTCAAGAAAGACTTTTGCAATCCCCTGATCTTTAAGAAAATCCTTGACTTGTTCTATCAAGGATCCGCCTATTCCCTGACGGCGGAAATCCTTATCTACCACAAGGTTTCCGATCTCGGCTTCATCCAGTATGAAGGACAGGCCGATATAGCCTATTATCTTTCCGTCTTCTTCAGCTGCGAATCCTGCTTTATTCTGTTCAGTTGCAAGTTTCATGAGGTCTTCAGAAGTCCAGGGATGTTCGATGGATCCTTCTTCCAGTCTCATGAGTTCATTTACATCTTCAGTTCTGACTCTTCTTATCTTCATTTAAGTTCTGCTCCGGTGTGATATCTTTCGGCTCTCGAAACGGCGCAATAACTTGCTCTTACCTTCTCTGCAGGAAGAGCTTCGATGCCTTCTGATGCAAGCATTACGCCCTTGGGTAATATCACGGCTCCTTTGGCATACTGAACGCTTATGAAAGGGCATTCCTTCTCGATCGCTTCCGACATGGAGACTGCGCCGCTTCCTACGACTATGAAGTTGTTATATCTGTCCTTAAGATCCGATGCGATCTTCTTTGCGACGTCGGATGCGTTGTAAGCATCTTCTTCCATTACAGTTTCAAATGTATCGCCGTCAACTGCCTGAGCAAAGACCCTGCTGTTCCTTGCATCAAAGCAGGGAATGTAACATGTGCTGCTCTTGTCGTAAGATACGTTTTCGAAAGACCTTGCAAGGGCCATCGTGGATGATACGGGAATGATCTTTCTTTGGCTTGCAGCAGCCATCCCCAATACTGCCGAAAGACCGATCCTGATGCCCGTAAAAGAGCCCGGTCCAACGGTCACCGCGATCTCGTCTATGTCGTCAAATGTGAGATTGCACTTTTCGAAAACCCTTGCCGTCAAAGGCATGAAAGTCTCGGAATGAGTCTTCCTTTCCATGGAAAGCTCATATCCGATCTCCTTACCGTCCCGGTAGATACCCGCACAGCAGGTCGAATCCGATGTATCACATGCAAGTATCAGCATATATACCTCCTGCTAGATAAACTCACAACCTGCTTTAACGGCAGCGTTCTTAAGCATTCCTATCTTACCGTCAGGACCCGTTGCCTCAAAAGTCCTGCTCGACGATACGCCTTCTATGTTGATCCTCAGGCTGTCCTCAGGCAGGATGTCGTCGATTATGTTGCTCCACTCGATAACGCAAAGACCGCCGTAACCGAAATATTCATCAAGGCCCGCAGCTTCGAATTCGTATGAATCGGAGAGCCTGTATGTATCGAAGTGGTACATCTTGATGCGGCCGCCCTCGTACTCGTTGACGATGGTAAAAGTGGGGCTCGATACCGGCGTCGTGACGCCCAATCCGCCGGCGATCCCCCTGGAGAGCAATGTCTTGCCCGCGCCAAGATCTCCGTCGAGCGCTATCACCGTCGACGGCTCCACTGTCTCGCCTATAGCCTTGCCCAGAGCAAGCGTCATGTCGGCTGAAGATGATATGAAGCTGAGTGTCATCCTAGGATTTCCTTCCGTATTCTATACCTATTAACTGATGATTGCTGTAATTCACCAAAGGTATGTTTTTTCACTGTTTAGTGAAAAATGATCGATACTTTTTTCACCAGAGCAAATTATTAAACTTGTTTGGTGAAAAATTGACAGCATTTCAGCCGAGATTTTTCACCAGCCGGGTTGTTGTTCGATGGTTGGTGAAATAATTCGCCATTTCTTTTCACCAACTCCCAACAAAAAACACAAATGGTGAAAACAACCATCTCATCTGTTGTAAAAAGAGCCGCTTCGTGAAAAGCGGCTCTTGAAAAAGTTCGTAATCTCTCTGATTAACGCTTGGAGAACTGGGAAGCCTTACGAGCCTTCTTGAGACCGGGCTTCTTTCTTTCCTTCATACGTGCATCACGTGTGAGGAACCCTGCCTCTTTCAGAGTTGCCTTGTAGGTCTCTTCGTCTGCCTCGACCAATGCTCTTGCGATACCGTGACGGATAGCGCCTGCCTGGCCGGAGATGCCGCCGCCAACTGCCTTGGCGATAACATCGAACTTGCCTGTTGCGCCTGTAGCTTCGAGGGGCTGGCGAACGATGAGCTTTAAGGTATCAAGACCGAAATACTCGTCGATGTCCTTGCCGTTGATCGTGATCTTGCCGGATCCTTCGATCAGGCGAACACAAGCTACTGCATCCTTACGACGGCCTGTGCCGTAGAAATAAACTTTATTGGAAGCTTTCTTTGCCATTTATAATCCCTCCGTTAGCCTTCGAATGTGTAAACTTCAGGCTTCTGTGCCTGCTGCTCGTGATCAGGGCCGGCATAAACGTGAAGCTTTGTGGCCATCTTACGTCCGAGTGTATTCTTAGGAAGCATGCCCTTAACTGCAAGCTCTACAGCCTTCTCGGGATTCTTCGCCATCATGGTCTTGTAGTCGACTTCCTTCAAGCCGCCTGCATAACCTGTGTGATAACGGTACTTCTTCTGATCGAGCTTCTTACCTGTAAGAACGATCTTGGAAGCGTTGATTACTACTACATAATCACCTGTATCCATGAAAGGAGTGAATGTGGGCTTGTGCTTGCCGCGAAGAAGTCTTGCAACCTCTGTAGCAAGGCGGCCGAGGGTCTTGCCTTCAGCATCGATCAAAAGCCACTTTCTCTCTATAGAATCAGGCTTTGCAACATATGTGCTCATGTGCATTATCTCCTTGATCTAAGATTCAATAATATAGCCGCCTTCAAGGCGTGCCCGATAATAATACGACCTGTTATCCCGGATGTCAAGGTTTTTTCTTAAAAAATCTTCAATATTCTCCGGTTTTTTGCCGAAATCACCGTTTTTCGCGATTATTCGCCTCTGACAAGCGAATAAGTCATGGATGTAACCTTGCCGTCCTTAACGAAGAAAGACAGTTCCATCTTGTCAGACTTATAGAGGAGTCCGCCCTTATTCTCAACTGCAGGGGCGCCATAGACTTCCTTGATCTTGTCGGGGGAGTCGCCGTTGCCTACGCCTTCGGGAGTCTTAAGATCTGCGCCTTTTACCTCAACGATGCTGATGAGCTCGTCAGCGCCGTCCTTCTCGGTATAAGCATAAAGAGTAACATCCGTATAATCGTAGACCGAATTCATGCCCTCGTAAGCGCAGTCTGCGCCCGAGAAATACTTATATCCGTCGCCAAGGGCTTCGATCGCAGCCTTGCAGTCTTTGCCGGGAGTAATGTCTACGCCCTTCCATTCGCACTTAAAGCTGTTGACCTGCGCCTTGTCGGATGCAGATGTCTCAGAGGGCGTATTGCCGCCTGCACAGCCTGCAAGCATTGATGCTGCGAGTACAGCCGCGCAGATTATCGAACTGATCTTTCTCATTCTCATTGTTATATCCTCCGTTTATTTATTTCAACTAAACAGCGGACCGAAGACCGTGACGGTAACATGGAATGCCGCCAGGGCCATCAGGCCGAATATGATCACGATAATGGCTATTACCGCGATACCTTTTATGCGCTGTTTTTTCTTATCCTTAACTTCCGTCATGTCGCATCCTTATAAGGAAAATCGGGGCTGATCTTCTTGTTTCTCGTATCGATGTATTTGCTCACAGATTCCGTGGATGTCTCGGGATACAAGGTCTTATCGAACCTGTGAATGGAATTATAAGTCCTCTTGATCTCATCATCGGTCTCCATGAAATCAAAGAATTCCCAATCCCAGGTATAGCGCTGGGCATCGCAATGGTACCAGCCGCCGTTAAGATAGACTAAGCACCAGTAGTGGACTCTCCATGAAACAGGATATGTCGTAACACAGATGTTGTCGATCTTGGCATAATCGAGAAGAGCCTTGCAGCAGGCCCAGGCTGCATAGCATGAACCCTGCCTCATGGTGAATGCCTTGACAGCAGCATGAGCCCAGGTCGTATAATCCGACGAATTATGCGCGAAAGCAATATTGTCGTGGACCCAGGAGAAGATATGGAAAGCCTTCTCGACATCGGTCGTATCTTCCGCGCAGATCTGATTATAGATCTCTTCGGCCATAGCATATGCCCTGTTTATGACATCCTGATCTTCCTCATCCGTAACTCCTGCAGTCCTCCTGCCGACGACGTTAACGTTTACGGTTATCTTCATCTCGTTGCCGCATTCATCGCGGGCGGTATATACGAGCGGGTAATTCCCCACGAGACCTAAGTTGACCTTGGAGCTGTCGACCCGGAGTTCGGGCGCGGGATCGAAATTATCCCTTACAGTAACTCCGTTCCTGTAGGAAACAGAATCTCCTATTATTACGCTGATATCATGTGTTCCGCTGATAACCGGAGCCTGGCTATCGTCTTTCACATAGAAAGGAACGGCGATCACGGCCTTGTTGCCTGACGTATCTTCCAGGACCACATCGATCTTAAATTCACCGCCTTCTTCGAAAACAGGCGTCCCGTCCTTATAGTAGACCTTGACGTCGGTAAGGTCCGTTATGTTCCTTACGCATTCTTCGGCGGGAGGGACTTCTTCGATCATGTAGAATTCCTGATAGATCGCCGTAGCCATCGGAGCCTTATAGTCAACGACATTTACGACCGCTTCGCATACCGAATCGTCGTAGGCGATCTTAACGGGATATGTTCCCAATGCAGCGGTATCTATAGATGAAAGGTCCGTAAGAAATTCAATGTCCCGGGGAACCTTGTCGAAGAAGTCTTCAGGAGTCAGGACATGACCGTATTCCACACAGATCTCCCTGTAGCAGTTCAAGGTCTTGTCGGCGCGGAGCTTGTTTACGGACGCGACGGCATAACAGGCTGCGACGGCAAAAAGTATTATGCCGCAGACTGCGATGTGCATGGGACTTATGTAAGTCTTTCTGTTGTGATCGTTAGTTCGTCTCATTCTTGTAAGGGAAATCGGGGCTGATCCATTTCCTGGTCGAGCTTACGTAACGCTGAACGGATTCGGTTGCTCTTGCAGGATAAAGTTTCTTATCGAAGTCGTGGTTGCCGCGGGCTCTGGTGATGAGCTCTTCATCGGTCAGCATGAAAGCGAAATAACCGTCGATAGGCGCCCAGGCCTGTGAATCGCAGTGGTACCAGCCTCCGTTAAGATATACCAGGCACCAGTAATGGACCTGTGAGGAATTGGATCTTGTTACGCATATGTTCTTGATGCCGCAGACATCGAGCATGGCCTTGCATACCGCCCAGTGACCGTAGCAGGAAGATACTCTTCTCGTAAATGCCTTGACTGCGGCATGTGCCCAGGATGTGTAATCGGAAGTTCCTCTAGCAAAGCCGAGTCTGTGATAGGACCAGTAGAAGATGGCCATTGCCTTCTCAACGTCGGTAGCGTCTTCTTTGACGATGCTCTTGACGATCTCGGAAGCCAGTTCATATGCCTTCTTTACGGTCTCTTCATCGTCTTCACCCGTTATGCCTGCCGTACGGCGGGTAACGACTTCAACCTGGACGGTGACCTTATTCTCGTTGCCGCACTCGTCGACAGCGATAAAGGTCAGGGGATATACGCCCGCAAGCTTAAGATTGACCTCGGAATTGTCGATCGTAAGCTTAGGGTTAGGATCGTAATTATCAGTTACGGTAATGCCGTCCCTGTAGGATATGCTGTCGCCTATGAGGACAGTAAGGTCATGTGCGCCCTCGATCTGCGGAGCCTGGCGGTCGTCCTTGACCGTGAAAGGCACTATTACTACGGAAGCATTGCCGAACTTGTCGGTCAGTTTGACGGGAACATCGAAGTTTCCGCCGCTCTTAAATTCAAGGCCGCCGCCTTCATATTCGACATTGACATCCGATAAGTCAAAAAGATCCCTGATCACGGAAGATGCATCCGGAACAGCATCCTTGAGATACATCTCCTGAGGGATGGCTTTTGCAACGGGAGCTCTCTTGTCGATTATGTTGATGTTGCTGTAGACCTTGCGGCCTGCAACTTCAATCGCAACCCTGTATGTGCCCAAAACGCCGGTATCGATGACCGATACGTCGCTTAAGAGCTTGGCATCTTCGGGAACTACGTCAAAAAAGTCAGAAAGCGTGATCTGATGGCCGTACTCGATGTTGATCTCACGGTAGACGGAGCCTTCGAGCTTGTCCAGGACATTAAGATAGAGCATAAATGCCGCAAGAAAACCCGCGAATAAACCAAAGACTGCGGAAATCAGGATTCCCGCAATCTTTACTCTGCCTTTTTTATTTGTTTTTTGTCCGGATCTGCGAACCATTCAGGCGACCTTTAAAGTTCCTTTACACCACGTAATTGTAAACGATGTTGGATACTTTATCGTTAGCGATGATGATGCAGAGGATGGAATGACCCTTCTTATATGTGTAGGTCGTGCTGTTGCTGGTCTCGGCATCAGGCTCGCCGTATGTCTTCTTGACATCGTCGAGGCTGCTTCCGATGTAAAGGCCTTCAGCTGTCGTGATCGTATCATCATACAGGGAGATGTTGGAGATGATGTCCTTGTCTCCGTCGGGGTTGGTGTTGATGACGAAAGAACCGGAATTGAAAGTCAGAGTCCTTGCAAGACCGAGGCCTGCGCAGGATGTTGCCTTCAATTCTGTGTAATCCTTGTTGAGCTCACCGAGCTTGCCTGTCTTCTCGACGATGTTGAGGTCTGTTCCGACATTGATGTTAAGGCCGTTATAAACAAATGACCAGCCGTCGAACTCGTCAGCCTGATTGGAGCTTTCGGAAGCAGATGTCTCACCGCCTTCTTTGCTCTTGTTCGTCTCGGATGATACGACGACTACATCGTCTCCGCCGCCCTGGTTTCCGGAATTGCTGCAGGCTGCAAGACCTGCGATCGTCATTGTAAGAGCTGTCATGACAGCCAATATCTTCATCGATTTCATGTAATATGTCCTCCCTTAATTGTCTTTATTTGTTTCTAATAAATACCGAGAGTATATTATCACATGATGCGATTACAAAATTTACAATTTTTTGTCTTTTTGCGGCATTATTCTATGGCATTGGCACCATAATTTACGAGTTCACCGTATTTCGCGATCTCGGAAAGCTGATCGTCACGCATCGCTTCGTAGAATCTGATCTTGTCTTCATAAACGGCAGATACTTTGGGATCCGATCTCATGTCAGTAAGATCGCAGTTGTTCTTAAGCCATGCTCCTATGTAGTCGGACAGCTTTTCGGCGCCGTAGATATTTAAGTGGAGACCCGCATCGTAGGTGTCCTTAGTCATGTCAAGACCTATGTCTTCGATATGTTCTATGTAGTTGAAATAGGGTACGTCATATTCTTTGGCAAGGTCCTTCACCTGGGCGTCCCACTCATCGTACCAGACGGGATAGAGGATGGGGGCATGAACGAGTACGACCTTGATGCCCTTGGATTTGCAAAGCTCAATGGATTTGGCAAGATATGCCATGGATTTCTCATCGAAAGAATAATCCATCAGAGGGACTGCCGGAGGGAATTCGCCCTGAGGCATGACGTCGCATCTCATGTAATAGCCGTTATGGGATACCTGATCCTTCGAAAAGATATGATTCCAGTCCGTCGAAGTAAGCTCGCTCCAGCGGTCGTGATATCTAAGGATAGGGAAAACATAAGACAGGAAAGTCTCGCCTTCGGTCATGGATTCGTTGATCGCATTGACCTTGTCGGGAGTCCATTTCATGCCGTCCAGAGTCATGCGGTTATATGCTTCCTTGGGCTTGGTTCCGGACTGGAGTCCGTGGACGCTTATGACGACGACCTTGGGAGTCTCGGTCCTTAAAGTGTCCTTGAGCATGTAGTAGGTCTGCCACATATACTGCTCGGCATTGCCCCTTATGTAGGAAGAGATGCCGTATTTCTCATAAAGCTCGAT
Source organism: Saccharofermentans sp. (assembly GCA_024685385.1). GTDB lineage: Bacteria > Bacillota > Clostridia > Saccharofermentanales > Saccharofermentanaceae > Saccharofermentans. The sequence goes on from JAIKVV010000028.1 coordinate 43,497, forward strand.
GGGCGAATAGTTCTCGTAGACATCACAGTCGCCGTAAAAGATGACCTCATGGGGAACCTTCTCCTTGTAATATTCCTCGGAGAAAGAGCCCTCTATTACGCCTCTTTGATATTTGGGCATATGGAGCTTCGAAGCGAAGATGAAAAGAAATATTGCCAGAGCCGATCCCAGAAGGATCAGCGCACAAGTAAGGGCTTTGGAATTGCTTTTTCCTTTTGTCACTTGACGGCCCCGTTCATATCCTTGGCGAAGGCACGGAAATCCTTAAGAGCCTGCCAGCCGATCTTGAAGATCTTCTTGATGTTGATCGAATTAACGCCGCCCTGTCTGGGTTTGAAGGTAACGACCTTAAAATCATGAGTCTCGCCGAATCTTACGAAGTAAGCCGTCATCATGATGTTGGGCAGATTGTAATCAGCAGGGAGCTTATAAAGATACTTGGCGAGGACCTTGGTGTTCATGAGCCTGAAAGGCGCATTTGCATCAGGTACCTTGACCTTGAAATAGTGCTTAACGAGCATGCAGACGACGCGCTCGACCATGGCGCGGGACTTGCCGTCGCCTCTGACTTTCCTGTGACCGAAGATGCCCGAATATGCAGTCCTGACCTGCCAGAAACCGTCGAATTCATCTGGATCGGTCTGTCCGTCGGAATCGGTCTGGAATACATAATCAGCGCCGTTCTTGATGGCATAATCGTAGAGAGCTATTACCTTGGGACCATGGAATTTTCCAGTATCTGAAAGGACTTCAAGCTGAGTATATGTTTCTTTAAGATTCAAAAGGATCTCGTGAGTCCTGTCATTACTCCCGCTGTCTGCGATAACGAGTCTGGAAGCCGGGTCCTTGCCCTCAAGAACCGGATACCACTGTTTTACGACAGCTTCTATATTGGCTTCTTCATTGTAAGCCGGCATTACGACATATAAAATATCCATGGATAACCCCTCCCCTGGAAAACTTGATAATTGATTATAACATAAAAGCCTTTAGGGATTTTCTTTATTCTCCCTTTCGTGACGGATCTGTTTATCGGCATACATCTTCTCGTCTGCCGTATTCATCACGGGCTCAAGGACCGCCTCCGGCTTTTCGGGATCAAAGGATGATACGGGGCAGGAAACAAGCCCGACGGAAGCCAGGATCTTGTAAGGTTTCCCTGCAATGGATTCATCACAGGAAGCTGCATGTTCTATCTCGTCACGAAGCTTTGATTCCGTTCCTTCAAGAGCTTCACTGCTCAATATGACAAAAGCAAATTCATCTCCTCCGAATCTCGATGAGATACCGTTCTTATAAACCCTTGCCTGAATGGCATCGGCAAGCGCCTTGATGACCAGGTCACCGTCGCTGTGGCCGTAAAGGTCGTTGACGGTCTTTAAGTTATCGAGATCCATGGTGACGTAATTGAAATACTTGTCCTTATTCTCCGGATCTTTGATCATGTCGAAAACGCGGGCAAGAAAACCTCTTCTGTTATAAAGGCCCGTCATGTAGTCTTTCTCCGAAAGATCGCGCATCTTGTCGTTCATCTTAAGGAGCTTATCGTTGTATACGACAGAGTGGATGATCGAGGAAAGATATGATCCCATCTCCTCGAAACGCTGCTGTTTCCTGAAGGATATGGAGTCCGTTCCCGTACAGACATATCCGAAAGATTCGTCAGACGAGCTTAAATAGCTGAAAAGAAGATAATTGATCCCGCTTGAACTGCTCATGATGTCATGCTGATGGGGGATCGCCCTGTCGGGATTATAGACTCTGTTTACGGTATCACTCTTATCATTCCAGGAATAGAAGATGTTATTTATGCGGTCCTCTGAACTTGTGAGACCCACAAAGAACATCTGATCTTTCCAGAGCCTTAAATGTTCCGTCAAAAGATCAGGCAGTTCCTTTGCATCACTTATCGTGATGGCCCGGGACGTTAGCCTTCCCATCTCCTGCATATGCATGAAATAATCCATGTTGTCGCCGTAAAGATGCGTTGTTATCTTATTGGCTTCCTCAAGGGTCGAAGTACTGCATCCGCAGGAATCCTTGAGCAGCAGTTTATAAGGGATCTTGTGGACGGAGGCTGAAAGTTTATCACTGCCTTCGCCGTCCCGGTTTTCAGTGACGGAAGCAATTACTTTTGCCATCTGATCAAAATCGGGAGTCGATGTCGTAATGGTCGGAAGATGATATAAAGCGTCCCTGACTCCGTCAAATCCCGTGACAATGATGTCCTGCGGGATCTTATAACCCTTGCTTATGAGATAATCCGTCACGCCCATAGCCATCGCATCGTTGGCGCAGATTATCGCCTGGGGCAGTTTTCCGCCGTTTTCTTCAAAATACTTTTCGATCGCATTAACGGCCGGGATATGCCAGAAGTCTCCATAGAGGATCTTGCTGTCGTCGATACTAAGGGATCTTTCTTCAAGGACTTCCCTCAAGACCTTTATCCTCTCATCGGAGAACCTGTTGCCCTTGATGCCTGCCATCATGACTATGTCGCTGCAATTATGGTCATCCACGATATGGGTCACGATCTCGCGGAAGCCTTCCTTATAGTCAAGTTCCAGATCGATGCAGCCTTTCTCCTTGTGTTCGATCATGAAAACGGGAATGGAATTTTCCGTTCCGAGCTTCATGAGATGTTCGATCAAATGATCGGACTTGAGCATCTCGGCAAAGAGTACGATCGCTGCAGGATCTAACCTCATCATGATATCGGCGAACCTGATCTCGATCTGCATGTTGGAGATCTCGGGTCTTACTACCGTTCCGAAAGTGAAACAGCATATGACGTATTTAGAAGTGATCTCGGGAACATTAAGCTTTTCGAGGAACTTATTGAAATTCTCGGCATCCTCCCAGGCGCCGCAGACGACCAGGGCCCTTCTGTCAGGAGAAGGGTCTCCCTGATGTATCTCAAAGGTGAAATCAGGATTCTCATCGGCGGAATCTTCGAGGACATTTATCAGTTTGTGGATATAATCCTCAAGTTCGGAAGACGCATCGGAAATGCCGCGGAGGATAAGATGCCTCTTTCCCGGCTCGGTCGTCAGCATGTCTTTGAGAGCATCGAGATTGGCGCCGTAGTAATCCGGGAAGCCCAAAGCTTCCTTAAGGATCTTATGAAGGGATCTTTTATCCTTGATCCCCGCGATATTTACTACCGGCGTATCTTTCATGAATCAAAAATATCAGTTCTCTTCTCCGTCCTTATCGTCAGAAGATGTCTTGGAGGCATCATCAGCGATAAGATCCTCTATGCTTCCGGATGTGATCTCAGATGATCTTTTCTCTGTTGCTTCACTGATGGAGAGCTTATTCTTCCTGGCATAATCGACAAGTTCAAGATCGCCGTTCGCCTCATAGATCATCTCGAACTCGGGACCGTCAACGGTAAGCTTGTCCTGAAGCCTTGCAGCAAGAGCTTCCATGATGCTTCTCTTCTCGTTAAGGATCCTCTTGGTCTCCTCGTAGCAGCTGTCGATGATGAGCTTGATCTCCTGATCGATCGCAGCAGCGGTCTGCTCGGAATAGCTCTGGACCTGACCCATGGAATAGCCTAAGAAGACTTCCTCATTCTCGTCACCGAAGACCATGTTCCTGAACTTGGAGGACAGGCCGTATCTCTTGATCATGTTCTTGGCGATGCTGTTGCAGTGCTGCAGATCAGATGCGGCGCCCGTAGAGACTTCACCCAGGAATATCTCCTCAGCGGCGCGTCCGCCGAGGCTCATCTTGATGACGTCGAGGAGCATCTTTTCGGTATAGAAATCCGTATCCTCAACAGGCTTATATGCAGTATATCCGCCTGCAGATCCTGCAGGGATTATCGTAACCCTGTCGACCTTCTCGAATTCGCTCGTTGCCTTCAATACGACGGCATGACCTGCCTCATGGTAGGAAGTGAGGCGCTTTACCTTGTCGGAGAGCTTCTTGGAGTTCTTCTGGGGGCCCATCTGAACTCTGAAGGTCGCATCGGTTATCTCGTTCATGCTGATCTCTTTCTTATTGCGTCTTGCAGTAAGGAGAGCTGCTTCGTTAAGGACATTCTCAAGATCGGCGCCCGTGAATCCTACTGTGGAAAGGGCAACTTCCCTGAGGCTTACGTCCTTGGCAAGGGGCTTGTTCTTCGCATGTATCTTGAGGATCGCCTCACGCTCGTCTGCGTCAGGCATGTTTACCATGATCCTTCTGTCGAATCTTCCGGGTCTTAAGAGAGCGGGATCCAGGACATCGACACGGTTGGTTGCAGCCATGACGATGATGTTGGTATTAACATCGAAGCCGTCCATCTCGACCAGGATCTGGTTTAAGGTCTGCTCACGCTCATCCTGTCCGCCGCCCAGGCCTGCGCCTCTCTTACGGCCTACGGCATCGATCTCATCGATGAATACGACCGAGGGGGCAGCTCTCTTTGCGTCAGCGAAAAGCGATCTTACACGCGATGCGCCGACACCGACCAGCATCTCGACGAAGTCGGAACCCGAGATATAGAAGAACCTAACTCCTGCTTCACCTGCAACGGCTCTTGCAAGAAGGGTCTTACCCGTACCGGGAGCTCCGTAGAGCAATACGCCCTTGGGGATCTTGGCGCCGAGTTCTTTATACTTGGCGGGGCTCTTAAGGAAATCTACGATCTCCGACAGTTCCTCTTTCTCTTCTACGGAACCTGCGACATCGGAGAACTTGACCTTCATCTTGTCGGGGTCAGTCAACTTGGCCCTGTTGTTTCCGAAAGAGAATACTGAATTGCTGTCACGGGTCTGTCTGTTGATCGTATTGAATATCAGGAATACCAGAACGATGGTGCCGCCGAACATCATGATGTTGATCAGGATGCTCCAGTCAAAGGGCTCGGAATAGTTATAGTTTTCGATCGTGCCATTCTTCTTGGCTTCTTCCAGTACGAGAACGAGATCGTCCACATACTCATAAGGGACCGACTGGTTGATGCTCTTTACCGCACCCGACTGGTCCTTATATGTGAGCTTGACATTTGTGCCGTTGACCTCTACCGAAGTAACTTTATATTCCGTGCTGTTTATGTATTCCAGAACATCGGCGAGCGTAGTCTTCTCCTGCCTGCCGTAGTTATTACCGAATATCACTGTCGACAATACGACCAGAGCCACGAGCATCAACCCGTAGAACAATAAGCTCCCAAGCTTAGGTCCTTGTCTTCCGTCTTTGTTCTCCATTAATTACCTCCGATTACTGCTCTTCGTTATCTTTTACTATCCTTATATCCCCGTAGTCACGGTACATGCCGTCAAGATCAAGACCGTATCCCACTATGAAAACATCCGGAAGCGTTATTCCGTTGTAATCAGCCTCTATATCGACCTTTCTGCCCAGGGGCTTGTCGAAGGCCGTACATATCTTAACCGATGCCGCTCCCCTGTCAACCAGCATCTGCTTCAGAAGACTTAAGGTAAAGCCCGTGTCGATGACATCTTCAACGATCATGACATCCTTGCCCTTTACATCGACGCTCAAGTCTTTGCTGATCGTAAGCTTTCCCGTAGAAGACTGTCCGACATAACTCGATACCTTCATGAAATCGATCTCGATCGGCATCTTGAGAAGCCTTACGAGGTCTGCCGCAAAGATAAAAGCTCCCGTCAGAACGGGGATCACCAGGAGCGGTCTGTCACCGTAGTCGCGGTTGATATCATCGGCAACCCTTGCGACCATCTCACGGATCTCGTCAGCAGATATCAGTATCTCAGTTGTATCAGGCTTCATATCATTCCTCCGGGACTATCTCGACTTTAAGATATCTTCCTTTGTAGCCTTCCTCCAGGAACCTTTCACGCGACAGGGAATCAACGAAACCCGTTGCATGGCCTGCTCCCGGCAGCCAGAGGACATCTTCTCCCGAAGTCACCGCAAGAACCGATCTTCTTGCAGGACGGGGGACCTTCCTGTCGGCAAGGACATCCTTTAAGAGCTTGCTTCCCGTGCCTCCGGCCTTAGCGAATCTCAGATCCCCGGAATCATTCCTCAAATGCAGGTTTTTTCCCGCAAGTGAGGGCATGTCCGCAGGACAAATCCACGAGTGAATATTATACGCCAAATCATCGGCATTCTCAACGGCTGTATATTTAATAATATAAGAAGTCCCGGGGATCTTCCCCGTAAAACCTTCGCAAAGTTCCATATCGACAGGCTCTCCGGATGTTATATATCCGGCATTTCCGGCAAGGGCGCAGGCAAGATCTCCTGTCTCACCTTCTTCTATAAAGCCCGAGAGATCAGCGAATCTCCAGAGTTTCCTTCCGAAAGGCATATCGACCGTAACAAAACCTTCCTGATCTTCCCTGAGGATAAGATCTGATGCTTCTCTCATGTTTACGGCCTCAAAATCGGTCATGTTCCCGAAAGTCTCTTTCCAGAGGCGGCGGATGACACGGGTAAAGACCGCTTCATGAAGATCCCTTACGGAAGATCCGACTGCCTTAAAGGATCCTATGGTCTTAAGAGCTTCCCCGTATGCTTCGTCAACTGCCGTGTTGATGTAATCGCTGTCGGATGTGAGGAGTTTGTGTGCAGCAAGAAGAGCATCAGCCGGATCTCTTGAAATATTACTGCCTATAAATGGCAGGATCTTATTGCGCCAGATGTTGCGGGTTCCGATATCTTCGAAGTTGGTCTTGTCGGTCACATAGGAAATGCCGCTTGCATCGAGAAATTCCCTGATCTCTTCCTTGCCTGCGCAAAGGAGGGGTCTAATGATCCCGTCATTTAAGGGTCTCATTGCGGTCATGCCGTCAAGGCCCGATCCCCTGAAGAGATTCATCATCATGGTCTCGGTAAGATCATCCGCATGATGGGCCGTCGCTATTACGGCTCCCTCGGTGTCCAAAGACTCCATGACTTCGCGGAAATATGAATATCTTACCCTGCGGCCGGCTTCTTCGACCGAGATGCCAAGTTCTTCTGCTGTCTTTGCCACGTCACATGATCTGACAAAACATCTTATGCCGAGCTTTTCGCAAAAAGCCTTAACGAAGGCCTCGTCATCGTCGCAATCGCCGGGTCTTAAGTTATGGTTAACGTGAGCTGCAACTATGTCGGAAGAGATCCTGCCGGTCTTTTTGAATTCATCGAGCACCGTAAGCAGGCAGACCGAATCGGGACCGCCGGAAAGACCGACCACGACAGCAGGAAAATCAGTAAGGCCATACTTAAGGCAGTAGTCGAATACTTTGTTTAAAAAATCTTCTCTGTCCTTATCAGTCATCGATCAAACCGTCCGGGAAATCCGAATGTACGTCATCGAAAAGATCATCAATAGAATCATCTGCGCCGGAGCTTACATTAACAGTCTCCCGGTCATCATTATCAGCATCGCCGAACTTATAATCCGAAGCTGCGGCGCCCGCGTCAACAGTTCTGGTATAGGCGGACGATCCGGGCTTCATCATGCCGCTCTCCTCGGGGTCTTCTCCGATCTTGCGGCTCTCTTCAACATAGAATCTGGTCCTCTTGGCTTCCCACTTGACGCCGACCTTGCCGACGGAACCGTGTCTGTTCTTGGAAAGGTAGAGATATGCGTTCTTTATCTCGGATTCTTCAGGCTGCGGGGTCTCGCTCTTGTTATAGTAGTCGGGTCTGTCAATGAAGATGACGGTGTCCGCATCCTGCTCGATGGCACCCGAGTCACGCAGGTCAGTAAGCTGGGGAGTGTGATCCTCGTTCTTGGCCGATGTACGGGACATCTGGGACAATGCAATGACAGGGATCTGGAAATCCTTTGCCAGGATCTTGAGGTTTCTCGAGATATCCGCGACCTCAGTCTGTCTTGATGCTTCCTTTCTTCCCGGCATCGTCATGAGCTGGAGATAGTCTACGATGACAAGACCCACCTTGGAATCTGCCTTCGCATTAAGTTCGGTCAGCTTGGCCTTCATCTTGATGGGGTTCATGTCAGAACTGTCATCGATAAAAAGAGGGAGCTTTCCGACCTTGATGACCGCTGCATTGAAGTCATTCATGACCCTCTCATCGTTGTGGTGCTTATAGGTGATATCGGGAACCGTAAAACGGGTCATTGTGGTATTTATGAGCCTGTTTCCGATCTCGGTCTTGGACATCTCAAGAGAAAATACTGCAACCGGGATATCAAGGGCAGCAGCATATGTCGCGATATTGATCGCGAGAGCAGATTTACCCATGCCCGGTCTTGCGGCGATGATATTGAGAGATCCGGGCCTTAAGCCTCCGAGCATCCTGTCGAGCCTTGAAAAGCCCGTCATGACCTTCCTGTTGTTATCATTCTTACCCGCAAGTTCGTTGCTGATCTCGTCAACGTTGACCTTAAGGATCTCTTTTATTACTTCAAATCCCTTGGTATCGCTGTCCTTTTTGAGACCGCTGATCTTCGCTACCGCATAGTCCGCGATCTCGGAAGAAGAAACGCCCTTTGAAGGCATGTTCTTGAGTTCGTCAAGAGTCCTTACGAGCTTTCTCATGTCGCTTCTTTCGCGGATGATCTTAATGTAACCGGCCACATTGGATACGACGGAAGGCTGATCTGCAACTTTGTAGATATATATGAGTCCTCCCGCCTTCTCGATGTTGCCGTTCTTGCTCAGCATGTCGGAGACGGTGAACTTGTCGATCTTTTCATCAGAGAGGAAGAGCTGGGTTATGGTATCGAAGATGAGACCGTTCCTCGGATCGGCAAAATCCTCTCTTACGAGGTGCTTGCCGACAGTCTCGTTAACGGCCTGATCCTGCCTTAAGCATACGGAGAGCAATGCCATCTCGATATCGATATCCGATGAGGGATTATCCTGTCCGTAATTAAGCAGATTGTTATCGAATTGCCTGTCCATGCTGTCTCCGCCCCGGTATATGTCTTATGCTTTAACTTTAACGTCTACTGTGATCTCGCAGGAAACTTCGGGATGAAGCTTGACCCTGCACTTATATTCACCGATATTCTTGATGGGACCTGAGAGGACCACATGCTTCTTATCGATGTCATATCCATTATCCTTGAGAGCGGAAGATACATCCTGAGCCGTAACTGCGCCGTAGAGTCTTCCGTCCGCACCGCCTCTGGCTTCCACGGTCACTGATGAACCCGAAAGCTTGGCTGCGGTGTTATTTGCTTCTTCCAATGCTCTTCTTGCATGTTCTTCGGCTGCGCCCGTCTTGAGCTTTACATCATTGAGGTTGGCAGCGGAAACTTCACGTGCAAGTCCCTTCTTGAGCAGAAAATTCCTTGCATAACCGTCGGATACGTCAACGACCTGGTTGGCCTTTCCGACCTTCTTAACATCCTGTAATAGAATGACTTTCATAAATGAGAGCCTCCTTAAGCTTTTGTAAAAAAGCCGGGCAAACCCTGAGGGATAGCCTCAAGACCTGCCCGGCGAATATCCTGTCTTCCGGATCTTAATCGCCTTACGGTAATTATCTCACGGTGAAAGGAAGAACAGCGACCTGACGGGCACGCTTGATAGCTGTTGTGAGCTCGCGCTGATGAATAGCGCAAGTTCCCGTCATACGTCTGGGCAAGATCTTGCCGTTCTCGGAAACATACTTCTTGAGTGTCTCGCCATCCATAAAATCGATAGCAGTCTTGTTTGCGCAAAACTGGCAAACCTTTCTGCGAGACCTTCTCTGTCTGTTACCGGAAAACTCTCTTCCTGTCTTAGGTGCTTTGTTTTCAGCCATAAAATGATCTCCTTAATCTTAAATCTCAAAGGGAAGATCTTCAGCTCCGGGACCCTCGGAAAAATCGTTGTCGGGTACCGGTGCCTGTGCGGGATCGATCGACGTCATCGGTGCGGTATGAGCCTGCTGTGCGACAGAACCCGATGCGGGCTGTGTCTGGGCATATTCAACCGGAGCCTGTGCTTCGGGAACCTGAACGGGCTGACTCTGATACTGAGGTCTTGCCTGCTGATATCCGGGGTCATTAGCCTGTCTTCCGTTGGGTGCGCCGTTTGCGGAATCTACGAATTCGACATCTTCTGCAAGGACTTCGGTGATATAGTGTCTCTGTCCGTTGTTGTCGTCATAGGTCCTTGTCTGGATGCATCCTACGATTCCGATCCTCTGACCGCGGGTAAAATACTTGCCGATGAATTCGGCTGTCTGACGCCATGCGACGCAGTTGATGAAATCAGCCTGCTTGTTGCCGTTGTTGTCCTTGAACTTGCGGTCGACTGCGATCGTGAAATTGCAGACCTTTACCTGACTCGTTGTTGCTTTAACTTCGGGATCCTTTGTTAATCTTCCGACTAATAAAACTTTGTTCATCTTTGTTACCTTCCTCCAGTCAGTATCGTGTAAATTACTCTTCTACACGTACAACAAGGAAACGGAGAACACCGTCAGTGATCTTGAGTACACGCTCAAGCTCTCTGGGGAATTCGCTCTCGGCAGTAAAATAAATCTGAACATAGTTACCGCTCGTCTGACCGTCAATCTCATAAGCAAGCTTCTGAACGCCATTATCGTCCAATGCATCAACCGTACCGGCGGATGCAATCTTGGTCTTAATGGATTCCAAAAGAGATTCACGCTTCTCCTGATCTAACTCAGGGTTCAAAACAGTAACCAAACGATATTTGTTTGCCATGATCCTGTTCACCTCCTTCTGGTCTATTGCGGCCCGGACCCTAATGCCCGGGCAAGGAACTGTAATATATATTAGTAAAACAGCATTGGAAAGAATACCACAGCCCCCTGTGGAAAGTCAAGATATTCCTTCCCGAATCCTCAAACAAAAGACCGGAATAATTCCTCATTGTCACGTATTAAGTTCCCGAATAATCTTACAGGGATATTGTACTATGAAGGCCCCTAAAAGTCCACATGTTTTTGAACATTTGTTCGGCATTTTAAGCCCTGCAAAGACCCCTTAAGACAGTACGAAAAGAGCCGCCCAAAGGCGGCTCTTGAAGGCATTTATCTTATCTTTCTCAGCCCTTCCCGTTAATGTACTTGTCGTACTTATAAAGGAAAGTTACCATCTGGCGTCTTAAGCACTTGCCCTGAGGCTGGAAGGTGCCGTCGTCGTAGCCTGCGAGGATCTTCTTTTCGGATGCCCAGAGGGTTGCAGTGTAGAAATAATCCGTCGTCTTAACGTCAGAGAAAGGATTCTTCTTTGCCGTGGGCTTGGGCTTATTTGCCATCCTCCAGAGGAAAGTAACGGTCTGAGCTCTCGTGCAGACATTCTGAGGCTTGAAATTGCCGTCGGAATAGCCTGTGGTGATGCCCTTTTCGACTGCCCAGATCACCGGCTTATAGAAGTAATCGCTGCTCTTGACATCAGGGAACTTGCACTTATCAGACTTGGTCTTGGGTTCACCCTGGAGCCTGTAAAGGAATGTTACCATCTGGGCGCGGGTGCAGTTGTTGGAAGGCTTAAAGAGAGTCTGCTTGTCGTAGCCTTTTACGACTCCCGCTGCCGTCAGATAATTGGTCGGAGCATACCAGAAATCCGATGTGTCCGTAACGTCCTTATAGAGGACCGTGACTTTGACGGTCGTCTTTATGCCTGCTGCAGATGCCGTGATCGTAACCGTTCCTGCCTGCTTGGCCGTAACCTTGCCATTGGAATCGACTGTTGCGGTCTTGGTATCGGAAGACTTCCATGTAACGGTATCAGTTTCGCCTTTCAACGTTGCTCTGAGAGTAAGGCTTGCGCCGCACTTTAAGGATGCAGTCTTCTTGTCGAGCGTAAGGGATACCGTTCCGATCTTGACCTGATCGTCGTATTTAAGGGTCTGTTCCGTACCGAATTTGCTGAGCTTAAAAGTGATGACATCCTCAAATGTGCTCTTCGTTCCCTTCTCCTTTAATTCCAGGAGATTATCGCATGCGGAGATATCGAGCTTTTTGAGGCTGTTGCCCTGGCATTCGAGAGTTGCAAGAGCCGGGTTATTGCTTATGTCGAGGGACGTAAGCTTGTTGTCTGAACAGATGAGCTTTTCGAGTTTCCTGTTCTTGGAGATGTCCAGAGTCTTGATGCCGTTCTTGCTGCAGTCAAGTATCGTAAGCTTTGTATTCTTGCTGATGTCAAATGATGTGATGCCGGTATTGGTTATGAGAAGGGAATTCAGCTCGGTCAGGTATTCGATACCTTTAAGCGATGTGACCTTATGACCTGAGACATTGATCGCTTCGGCAGCGGCGATCTCCTTTTTGTCGAGGTTTCCGTCCCCGCTCCTGTCGATGTATTTCCTTACATAATCCCTGAAAGTCTCGTTCGGGAAAGTATCCTTATTGATCTCCACGACGATATCATTGGATGTTTTCTTTACTTTTGTCCCGCTGTCGATCTTCAAGGTATAGCCGTCAAGGCGGTAGGACTTTCTGTCGGGATCGTAATTTGCTTCATCATATGTTTCCGACAGATTGACATTGTCGGAGATATCGATGCTCTTAAGATCTTTGTTTCCGTCACAGTAAAGTGCCGTGAGCTTGACGCAGCCTTTCAGGTTCAGGCTCTTAAGCTTGTTGTTGCTGAGGAAAAGACCGTTCAGCCTGGAAGTCATGCTGGCGTCCATCGACTCGATCTGATTATTCTCAAGATGCACATAGTAGATCCTGTCACATCCCGTAAGATCAAGTCCTTCGAGCTGATTCCGGTTTGCATCCACGGATACAAGCTGCTTGCAGCCTTTAATGTTGAGACTTGTGAGCTTATTGTTTGAGCAATCGATCTTCTTTAGATCTTCAAGACCCGAAAGATCGAGTTTTTCCAACTGGTTTCCTCTGCAGGAAACATCGGTAAGGGCTTTGTTGTTCTTAATGGAAAGACTTGCAAGTTTGCAGTTCTCACAATCAAGATCGGTAAGCGATCTGCATCCCGAAAGATCAAGTGCAGTAAGATCTTTATTTATGGCGCAATCTAATGTATTAAGTTTGGTCAGGTTCTTAAGATCAAGCGATGTGATTTTGTTCCAGCCGCAGTCCAGTTCCTCAAGGAGATCTAATCCTTTAACATTCAATGAGCTTATCTCATTGCCGGAGCAATCAACATACTTGAGTTTCTTGTTCTTAGAAAGATCCAGTTCACCCGTAATTTTGTTATTCGGGCACTCGAGCCTTTCCAGATCCGAGAAGATCTCTATGCCCTTAAGAGACGTTATCTGCTTTCCGCTGATCTTAAGTTCAGTGCAGTATGCCGCTTCGCTTGCTTCTATCTTGCCGTTTTTGTCGGCATCGTACATGTTGAAGACATAGGACTTGAACTTGGCATCCTCAAAAGTATTGTCATCGGGATCGTTCTTGTCTGCGAGCACCGTGAAGTCGGTATATCCTCTGAAATACACGACGGTATTGTTGGGGATCTTTCCTTCTTCATTCTGTCTCCTGATACAGTAAGTATATTTTTCTCCTGCCTTGAGACCTGTCTTATAGAGGCGGAAGTTATCCGTCTCATCGTAGTCTCTGTTGGCCCCGATCGTATCCATGTCACTGTTGTAGAGAGTAACCATGGGATCGTCTCCGCCTTCGGACCAGATGAGATAGTTGCCGTCCTTTTCGGGAGTCATGTGTATCCAGTAATATTCGTATTTCTTGAGATCGAGCTTTATCACGTCGCCGGGATAAAGGTCCATATATTTTGCTTCGGCATTTACTTCATTTGCAGGGACAGAAACAATTCCCAATGCAAGGACCGAAGCGAGGAATGTTACCGTGATACCGGATGACAATCCGCCTTTAAATTTATTCATGAGAGGCCTCCTGATATATGAAATTGTGTTGGAGATTCCCGCGGGGGTAAGCGGCAACTCCGGTAATTATATACCAGCGGTCAGACTATATAAAGAGCAAAAAGAGGCAAAAAGGACTGTAAAATGCGGTTTTTCTTTATGCCCTTGAAGCACCCAGATCCTTGATGATGTAGGGGAAGATCAGTTCGAGCCATGCGGAAAGCGCCTTGGCCGTATGAGCATATGTGGCATCGTTTTCTCCCGCAGGATCGGGTATCGAAAGGGATATCAGCTTGCCCTTAGTATCCTTCATGACAAGGCCGCACCTTGCGGCATAAGTTGAAAGTGAGTAGACCTTGTCCTTGATGTCCGGATAATCGGATACGATCCTGAAGGCCTGCTCGTCCCTCATGGTGAGGATAAGATCTGATGCATTGTATACATCGACCGAGACTCTCTTGGACTTCAAAAAACTCATGTCACGGCCCGTAAGATCCGAAACGGCTTTTACCATCTTGGGGTCGGGACTGTCCTCTCCGAAAATGGTGAGCCCTGCGGAATCGGCATAGATCTCGCAGTCGCAGTCTTCATCGGCTTCGAGCCTGAAGGGTCCTTCCCTGTTGATGAGCTCATCCAGGATGATCTCCGCTGCAGGCGACATCGTCATGTTCTTCTCGTCCACGAAAAGGACCTGGGCAGTATATGTTGCGGCATAACTGTCCTTTTCCTTCCTGATCCTTTCGGGAGATACGGCTTTAACTTCATCCGAGATGTTCTTTCCCGCGGCCGATTTTTTGAGCCTGTTCATATAAGCTGATCCCAGTCCTTCTTCCGGGAAGCCCTGGGCAAGGATCATATCCACTTTCTGTATGTCAAGGTCTCTTAAGCCTTCGAAAAGATAATGGGAAGCAGCAGCGATATCAAGCGCTCTTCCGTAAGTAAAAAAATCCAGATGCAGGAGGACATTCTGCCCGAATGCTGCTTCCAGCAGATGCCTTATTTCAACGCCCGAGTAGATGCCTATCCTGGCAAAAGGGTTATTAGCCAAAATGGACTTTACCTTCTCCACATAAGGGAATGCGATATTGACCAGAGACTGTTTTTCTTCTTCCGTCATTTCCTTATAGTCGATATCTTCCCTTCTTCCGTCGGATATACCGTATAAGGCTTCAAGACCTTCGGGAAGATCTTCTATCTCAACTTCACATGTAGGAGCATAATGACGGTATTTCATTCCGGGGGATCTGGGAGTCTCGCCTTCCTTTAAGGCATAAGCCTCATCACAGGCGCCGGTTACCGCAAAGATCATCTCTCTCGTTACTGCGCCGGGACGCAGGATCACGGGAACTTCGCCCGTCGTATCGACAACTGTTGATTCCAATCCGACATCAGAAGGACCGCCGTCGATCGCGGCATAAATGAAACCTGCCATATCCTCCATGACCCTGGAACAGGTCGTAGGGGAGGGCCTGCCGGAGATGTTGGCCGAAGGAGCCGCAACCGGACAGGAACACTTTTCGAGAAAGGTCTTTGCCACGGGGTGCGAAGGCATCCTTATGCCGACCGTATCAAGACCTGCAGTAACCTCGGAAGGGATCTTATCCGACTTTTTCATTACGAGAGTGACGGGGCCCGGCATGAATGCATCGGCCAGAGTCCTTGCAACGGGAGTTACTTCCGCTGCGATCTCATCGATCTGTGACTTATCCCAAATATGGACTATCAGGGGATTATCCGAAGGGCGCCCCTTGGCATCGAAGACCTTCTTGACCGAATCCTTAAGGAATGCATTACAGCCGAGGCCGTAAACGGTCTCCGTCGGGAAAGCTACAACCTCGCCCTCCTTAAGATGACGGGCGCAGTCTTCAATGCCTTCCTTATCGTTGCCCTTTATCTTGAACGTCTTTTCGTAGATCTTCTTTCTTTCCATGATTCTCCCCTTAAGATGCTTCTGATGCATTTTCCGCCGCCTGTGCGACAGTCAGCGCGTCTATTATCTCATCAAGATCTCCTGCAAGGATCTCATCCAGCTTATAGAGAGTCAATCCTATCCTGTGGTCCGTAACCCTGCCCTGATGGAAATTATATGTCCTGATCCTCTCGGACCGGTCGCCCGAGCCGACCTGGTTTCTCCTGGTCTCGTTCATCTCTCCCGCATCGGCGGATCTTGCCATCTCCCAGAGTTTGGAAGTAAGGACTGTCATGGCCTTCTCCTTGTTCTTGATCTGGGATCTTTCATCCTGGCAGGTAACGACGATCCCCGAAGGGAAGTGCGTAAGCCTTACGGCGGAATCGGTCTTGTTGATGTGCTGTCCGCCTGCTCCCGATGCGCGGTAGGTATCGATCTTTATGTCCTGTGGATTGATAACGACATCTCTGGGCTCAGCTTCCGGGAGGACTGCAACGGTTGCTGCGGATGTATGGATCCTTCCGCCCGATTCCGTGACGGGAACGCGCTGAACGCGGTGGACGCCGCTCTCGAACTTAAGTCGGCTGTATGCGCGCCTGCCCTTGACCTGAAATACTATCTCCTTATATCCTCCGAGTTCCGTCGGAGTCTGATCGACTATATCAACGGTAAAGCCGTGAGCTGATGCATAGCCCATATACATCCTGTAAAGATCCGATGCAAAGAGAGCCGATTCTTCCCCGCCCGTTCCCGCTCTGATCTCCATTATTACCGAACGGTCGTCGCGGATGTCCCTGGGGGAAAGGAGCTCATTTATCTTCTTTTCGGATTCTGCAAGATCTTTCTTGCCTTCTGAAAGTTCCTCATCGGCAAGGGCCTTGATCTCGGGGTCTGATCCTGAAAGAAGATCCAGTGCTTCTTCTATCCTTCTGTTGGCATCCTCATATCTTTTTATCTCGGATATGACTTCCTCCATGTCGGAAAGTTCGCGTGAGAGCCCCGTGAACTTATCGCGGTCCGATACTACCGACGGATCCTGAAGGGATGTCGTCAGTTCATCGTATCTTGCTTTAACCTGTTCAAGCTTGCTCTTATCAATAGCCATAGGATTGTGTCTCTCCACGCAGGATATCCATGCCGTTAACGGACTCTGATTCTTCTGAAGAAGATGTTTCAGAAGAGTCCGGAGCCGTTTCCGGAGCAGAGGAAGACGTTGTCGTCATCTCGCTTGTTTCAGTCGTTGCCAGGGCTTCTTCGGCGGCCTTATCCTTATCCTGACAATATTTCATTATCCGGTCGGCGAGAGCCTGATAGTAGGGGATCCCGCCTTCTTTCACGATATCGGTTCCGATTATGTGTTCTTCAAAACCGCCGTCAAATGTATAGAACAGCGAATCGTATTCATCGAAAGATCCGTATATCTTATACATGGCCTTCCTGATCTCTGTGATGGGACCCTTTCCGATGATCAAGATGGGAACGTTATTTGCGGTTATGCATTGTCTGATGATCTCTATATCGGATTCCGTAAGTCCCGTTTCCTGATTTACCACGATCATGAGATCATCGGTGTAATCCCTGTGATAACTTGCGGAGATCACGCGGCCGTCCTTATCGTATTCTATGGAAGTCATGCTTAAAGTCTTAACGGGCATTATGTCCGATGTCATCTTTCCTGGGGAAAGGAGGACGGTCTTATCCTTGAGAGCCGACATTTCTTCGGGGAATTCGCCTGCCCAGTAGATCGTGATGTCGCGCTTTGCGATAAGTTCGCAGCTTTCCTTCAGCTGTTTTATCTTATCGGCAGAAGCCATTTTTTTCAGGCTGTTGTTATTCAGCATTATGATCGCAAGAAATGCGAACATTATGCAGAACACGATCAAAGGAAAAACCATAAATGTTTTTCTGTTCATCAGATCTTCCTCCCGTAGAAAGGATCAAGATCCTTGATGACCTGCTTTGCAAAGTCCACGCGGTAAGATACGACCAGCGGCGGAAGCCCGTCAAGGTAAGGAACGATATAGGACCTGAATGAATCCATCAGGTACTGTTCCCTCTCCCCTTCAAGATCGGATTCCACGACAATGAGCCAGTTGAGGTTATCGTCAGACATCCTTCTCATCAACTGGATCCAGACCTTTTTTATGTCAGGATCGATCTTAAAGAATTCCATTGTCATCTCACGGAGTTTCTCCGGCCAGTGATCGGGCTGTCCGACCTTGACCGATTCATCCTTGGGGCTTATCTGCTCCCTTATGAGATCGCACATGTCCTTGCCGAAAAGAACTTCATCCGTGCCGGGATTGATCACGAACCCGTCAAGTCCCATCTTCTCTTCCGCAACGACATCAAGGATATCCTCAAATCCTGCGAGAACACCGTTCTGAGCCTTGCCTTGCGATGCCTTGTCGAAGGATTCGGTGTCGGCAAAGACCACCATGTGGCGCCTGTCCTTTGCATCGGATACGGCATGGAAGCGGTAGTCTCCCTCCTTGCCGTCAACGGGCACGATGAACTTTGAGACTGCGGCAGCCTTCAGGAGATTCAGCATGTTCTCCTCGGAAGGGTCTGCCCTTAATGCCTTCATCAGTTCCTTAAGTTCTTTATTTTCGATCTTCTTGTTATCACTCAT
This sequence comes from Saccharofermentans sp., assembly GCA_024685385.1. Taxonomy (GTDB): domain Bacteria; phylum Bacillota; class Clostridia; order Saccharofermentanales; family Saccharofermentanaceae; genus Saccharofermentans. Next base: position 61,720 of record JAIKVV010000028.1, read on the forward strand.
AAGATATCTCCGTTTTGAAATTTTCTCTTTCTCTTTTCGCGAAAAGAATCGCTAGAGAAGCGCATTGACCATCCAGGTCCAGAAGAATGCCGCAAGGGGCATCAGGAGCGTCGAATAGGTAACGATCCTTGCGCAAAGAGAAGGTGACATGTTGTATTTATCCGCATATACCATGCAAAGGGAAGTTGAAGGAAGGGCCGTCATGAGAACTATCGCGGCCTTGGTTACGGGCCTCATGTCAACAAAACCCGAGATTCCCATAACGATCAGGAAAGCAATGGAAGGAAGCGCCAGGAGCTTTAAGGTCACTGTCATGTAGGTCTTAGAATCCGTCAGGATCCTCTTGAGGTTCATATCAGCGATATTGGATCCTAAGACTATGAGAGCCAGAGGGAATGCAATGTCTCCCACGAAGTTAAGAGTCGATGTGATGTAGGAATTGAATCTCCAGGGGATGATGAAGAGGATCACCGCCAGGATCGATGCGGGCGACACGATATCCGTGATGAGATAAACGGGTCTGAACTTACGGCCCGATATTATCGTAACGCCGAAGGTGTAGAAGAAGATATTGAATACCAGGTTAAATACCGCCGCAAGAAGAAGGCCCGCGTCACCGTAGAGTTCCTGCATCAAGGGTATGCCGATAAAGCTCGTGTTGGAGAAGATGAGACAGGTCGTCATGATCCTCTTGTCGCTGTCAGACTGCTTTGAGTTTCTGTTAACGAGAGTCAATATGCCCAGCATCACAAGATAGAAGATCCCCGCATAGCAGGCAACGCCCACCATGGCCCAGAGGAGCTCGTTGGTATAGACATACTGGGACGAAGACAGGATCATGAAAGGCAGGATCGCCTTGATCAGGATGTCACTGATGCTCTTCTCGGCGCGCGCATCGATGACACCGGTGCGCTTTAAGATGACACCGATGATGAAACATGCGACTATCTTGAGCGTTACGTAATAGATCTGCGTCATCCGTTTTCCTTAGCCAGGATCGCGGTCCTCACCGCATTCTTGTATCCTGCCATCCTTCTTGCAACTTCCTCTTCCGGCATCTTGGGATCGTATTCCTTCCTCGATGCATAAAGAGATCTTACTTTGGCAATGCCGTCAAAGAATCCCGTCGTAAGGCCGGCCATGAGACCTGCGCCCATGGCGGTCATCTCATCGGTCTTGGCTCTTATTATCCTGATGCCCAGCATGTCTGACTGGAGCTGCATAAGATAATCGCTTCCGCATACACCGCCGTCGACTTTCATGGCGGGAGCATCCGTGCCGGTATCCTTCGCCATGAGCTCAACGAGTTCTGTTACCTGATAGATAATGGATTCTATCGATGCCATAACGATGTCATCGGCGGAGGTTCCGCGGGTAATGCCGGTTATCAGACCCCTTGCATCGGGATCCCAGTAGGGAGCTCCGAGTCCCGTAAAGGCAGGGACCATATAGACTCCGGAATCGCGCTTTGCGCGGCTTGCAACGACATCACAATCGGAGGGCTTATCTATAAGATGCATCTCGTCCTTGAGCCAGCTGATTATCGAACCGCCCTGGAATACGGACCCTTCGAGAGCATAAGTCGTAACTCCGTCTATGGTCCAGGCCGCGGAACAAAGAAGGCCCTTATCCGAGAAGACAGGCTTATCGCCCGTATTCATTAAAGTAAAGCAGCCCGTCCCGTAAGTTGTCTTGGCTTCGCCCTTCGAAAGGGCATTCTGGCCGAAGAGCGCCGAGGGCTGATCGCCGATAACACCCGTGATGTGAACGCCGTTAAGTGATATGACTCTTCCTGCTTCAGTCTCATCAAGACCCGACTCCGTTAATCCTTCCATCGTAAGGGCGACTTCGCCGAAGTCGGATGAGGATGGCTTGGGGATGGCAAGATTTGCTCTTCCGATGCCGAACAGATCCAAAAGATCCTCATCGTAATCAAGATCGTTTATGTTAAAAAGGAGAGTCCTTGAGCAGTTGGAATAATCGGAAGCAAACTGTGCCCCGCCCGTGAGTTTATATACAAGATAGGAGTCAACGGTTCCGAAAAGAACGGATCCTGCTCTGACCTTATCTTCCAGGCCGTATCTTTCCTTTATCCAGACCATCTTGGTCGCGGAAAAATAAGGATCCAGCTTAAGACCCGTCTTGGAGGATATCTCAGATCCCCTTGCCTTGAGTTCTTCCCTTCTGCAGATGTCCGCAGTCCTTCTGCACTGCCATACGATGGCGTTGCAGAAAGGCTCGCCCGTCTCCTTATCGAAGGCGATCGTGGTCTCTCTCTGGTTGGTAATCCCTATGGCTTCGATCTGGCCTTCAGCTTCCGGGTGCTCGCCCAGGAGGTTTGATACCGCCTTGACGGTCGAAAAGAATATCTCCTTGGGATCATGCTCGACGAATCCCGGCTCAGGATAGATCTGGGTCAGCGGGACTGCCTGTCCCGGCGTAAGACCCCCTTCCTCGTTAAGAAGAAAAGCCTTGGTCGATGTAGTGCCCTGATCGATGCAAAGAATATACTTAGCCATATGAGACCTCTTTCTTATCTGAAATAAATCCTGTTGAGATCCTTATAAAAACCGTTGTCGATCGATGCCAGATCCTCTGACGTGAACCTTACGACCCAGTTGCCGTCGGCCGTTCCGGGGATGTTCATCCTCGTATCGGATCCGTAACCCAACATGTCCTGTACGGGGATCATGACAACATTGGCATGGCTCATCCAGAGGGTGCGGATAATGGCTCTGCAGGAAGGGCTCTTTGTGCCGCCCTCTCCCCAGTTGTCTCCATTGAAGCCGCAATATTCAAGACAGCATTTTCTTACGTCCTCGGAACTGTCCCAAAGCCAGCCCAGAAGGGTATTGTTGTCGTGTGTTCCCGTAAATGCGACGCAGTTGCTGTCGAAATTATGGGGCAGATATGTACTGTTGTCACCGGGATTAAATGCAAATTCCATGATCCTCATGCCGGGAATGGCGACCTTGGCAAGGAATTCTTCCAGATCCGGCGTCCATTCGCCTAAGTCTTCTGCGATGAGCCTGTCCCTGCCGCCGAACTTCTTGTCGATCTTTTCGAAGAATTCAAGACCCGGTCCTTTGACCCACTCGCCGGTCTTTGCGGTCTCAGCGTCAGAATCTACTTCCCAATAGGAACAGAAGGCCCTGAAATGGTCGATCCTTAAGAAATCATAGAGTTTGTAGCTTTCCCCGATCCTGTCGATCCACCAGGAATAGCCGTCTTTTTTCATCTTCTCCCAATCGTAGATCGGATTGCCCCAGAGCTGCCCGTCAGCACAAAAATAATCCGGCGGGACTCCTGCGACCTTCTCAAAGACATAAGCCGTCTCCTTGGGAGGCTTTGCCGAATCATCCTCCTTCAAGGCCTTGGCATATTCACTGTCGAGTTTCTTCTTACGGTCAGCTTTTGCCATCTTGAACATGTCCCTTGAGGCCCAGACATCGGCCGAATCACAGGAAACATAGATGGGCATGTCGCCGATCACGGAAATGCCGCATTCGTTGATCTTAGCTTTGATATCAGTCCATTCCTTTAAGAAGAGATACTGTACAAAGGCATGGAAATAGTATTCATCGGATCCTCTGAGCTTGGAAAGGGCCTTGTCATCGTGGTCCCTTAACGCTTCATCTTCCCACTGCCACCAGGCCTTCCTGTCATTGGCATTCTTTATGGTCTGATAGAGGGCGACTTCGTCGGCCCAGTTATTTTTCTTGGCAAAATCTTTAACTTCGGATCTCATCTGATCCGTTACCCTGGAATAAGCGGTCCTGAGCATCTTCTCGCGCTGATCTCTTACGTAATCGTAATCGATCCTCCACTTATTCACATTATATTCGCAGGAGACTACGTCTTCACCCGTAAGGAGCCCCATCTTCATGAGCCTTCTGGGGTCCAGGAGGAGCCAGTTGCCTGCAAAGGCCGAGAAGCTCTGGTAAGGGGAATTCCCCATGCCGGGATATGTAAAGGGCAGCACCTGCCAGTATTTCATTCCCTGCTCCTGGAGCTGCTTTGCGAAAGCTATCGCCTCCTCACCCATCACGCCGATCCCGAAAGGCCCCGGCAATGATGTTATGTGCATGATAACTCCCCCGCCTCTTTGCATTGTATTCCACCTCGAACTTCTATATAATATCTTGGCTTAATAATAATAGACCACGCTAATTATACAACACTGAGGTTTTTGTTCAAATGTCATATACAACACAAGAGCAGATACAAAGGCGCAAGACTTTCGCCATAATATCACACCCTGACGCAGGTAAGACCACCATGACCGAGAAGCTCCTTCTTTACGGAGGCGCGATCCACATGGCAGGCTCCGTAAAGGCGAGAAAAGCTGCCCGTCACGCTACCTCCGACTGGATGGAGATCGAGAAGAAGAGAGGCATCTCCGTTACTTCTTCCGTCATGCAGTTCGAATACGACGGTTACTGCATCAACATCCTCGATACACCCGGCCACCAGGACTTCTCCGAGGATACCTACCGTACCCTCTGCGCAGCTGACTGCGCGGTCATGTTATTGGACGGCGCAAAGGGTGTCGAGGCCCAGACCATAAAGCTCTTTGAAGTATGCCGCAAGAGAGGGATCCCGATCTTCACTTTCATCAACAAGATGGACCGCGCGGCCAAGAACCCATTTGACCTGATAGACGAGCTCGAAAAAGTCCTTGGGATCAGATCCTGCCCTATCAACTGGCCCATCGGAACCGACGGTGACTTCGAAGGCGTTTACGAAAGAGATTCCAAGCAGGTCCTCCTTTTCGATAAGACGAACGAAGACCACGGCGCATCGATGGTAACGGAACAGGTCGCAGGCGTAGATGACCCTTCGCTCGAAAACATAATCAACCACTACCATCTGGAAACACTCCAAAACGACATAGAACTCCTGGACATGGCAGGAGACGAATTCGATGCGGATAGAGTCGCATCGGGCAACCTTACTCCCGTCTTCTTCGGATCTGCCATCACAAACTTCGGCGTCGAGACATTCTTAAAGCACTTCCTTGAGATGGCTCCTTCTCCCCAGCCCCACCATACGACTGACGGCGAAGTCCTCCCTGAAGACGAAATGTTCTCGGGCTTCGTATTCAAGATCCAGGCCAACATGGATCCCAACCACCGCGACAGGATGGCTTTCGTAAGGATCTGCTCCGGTAAATACGAGAAGAACATGACCGTAAACCACTTAAGGATCGGCAAAAAGATAACCCTCGCCCAGCCCCAGCAGTTCATGGCCCAGGACCGCAACATCGTTGAAGACGCTTTCGCGGGCGACATCATCGGAATCTTCGACCCCGGTCACTTCAGGATCGGCGACACCTTGATCTCCACGAACAGGAAATTCGAATTCGACCCCATCCCGATCTTCGCTCCCGAAAACTTCGCAAGAGTCGAACCCAAGGACTCCATGAAGCGCAAACAGTTCGTCAAGGGCGTTGAGCAGCTCTGCCAGGAAGGCGCAGTCCAGCTCTATAAGCAGCCCGGCATCGGAACGGAGACCTACATCATGGGCGTCGTCGGCATACTGCAGTTGGACGTCATCGAATACAGGCTTAAATCGGAATACGGCGTTGATATCTTAAGAACGCCCTTAAACTACACTCTTGCGCGCTGGGTAAGATCTGAAGCAGACCCCGCATTCGACCCTTCGGCACTGACCCTTACTTCGACATCATGTCTCGTACTTGACCGTGACGATGAACCCGTCATCCTTTTCGAATCCGAGTGGGCAGTAAGCTGGACAGTGGAACATAACGAATCCAAGAAACTCGTATTCGAGAATATCCACGAAGCGCACAGCAGCACGGTCTGAATCTAAGGATCAGCTTTAAAGAAATATCAAAAAACAAAGACGGCTCAGATCAATTGAGCCGTCTCTTTCAGGTTCGTGTCAGCGGTCAAATATTCAGTTTGTTATAAGATAATGATCATGTTCTGTAACGAAGTGTAAAAGCTCCGCTGCCGATAGCATTCTTAACACTGGTCTTAACATATTTGTAGAGTGTTGTTTTCTTGAAGCAAGGCTCATGGTAATAACCGTATTGATCTACCTCATATACATTTCCCTTTTTGAATGTAAATAACCAATAGACCTGGTGATTATCCAACTTGACCGGCATCTTCTGTTCAATGGTGAAATTGCGGTCGCAGTAGTAAGCCCCCTTATAATTTGTTGATGTTGCCGCATATACAGTTGTATTCTGTACCGGATCAAATGCCTGAGGGATCGCTACATATCCCCCGAAAAACATAACTGTTGCCAATACCGAACAAATAAATTTCTTCATAATGAATAATCCTTTCTAAACAAAATATACAGACACGAACCTTTTCGCTGTACATATTGTTCCCCCAATAAGGAATAAACAAATATATAGCCACTAAGTCTGACTTTAGCACTCGGAAGAAATGAATTCAACAGGATTTTATAAGGCCTTTAAGAGCCTTTATGAGTTCCTCATCGCTTGCAACTTCTATATCAGCTTTGATATCAGGAGATCGGATCCCTCTCCTGTTTATCCATACGCTGTGCCAGCCGCTTTCTACGGCACCCGTTATGTCGTGCTTATAAGAATCCCCGATCATCCATATGTCGGAAGGCGAAAGATCCAGTTTTTCTTCGATAATGCGGCAGAGCCTGACATCAGGCTTTGAGATCCCGGCATCGCCCGTAACGATTATATTATCCTTGTCAAACCAGTTAAGAAGCCCTAACATTTCAACCTTCTTCCACTGGTGGCTCGATTTGCCCGATGTCAGGACGGCAAGTCTTATCGCAGGATCATTACGGAAAGCATCAAGTACTTCTTTCATATCCCGGCTTAAAGCCATATGGCTTTGAAGTTCGATATATCTGTCCGCAGTAAGAACGCCGTCTCCTGCCTTAAAGGGAAGTTCAAGGATCCTGAAGGTCTCCTCATAGCGCCAGCCGTTGATGTCCCTGGTCTTTATCCTGCCCGATTCGAGCGCATCCATGTTGATATCGCTCTTGGCATAGTAGATGTCTATGAATTCCTTAGGGTCGCTGACCTTGATTCCCAGGACATCCTCTGCCGCGGCAACGATCATGTCCTGTCTTACGTAAAGGGTATCGTCTATGTCAAAGACTATTCCTGTCATGAAAAGGCTTATATCTTCCCCTCTTTAAAGATCCGCATCATCTCACAGGTCAATGAGAAATCGTCAGGCTGCAAGACAACCTCCCCGGGAGTTACCCATTGAGCAACCTTAAGTTCGCCTGTATCCATCTTTATCTCTTCAGACCCGTCCAGGTCACAAAAGAAACCGCAGAGCAGATCGCCTGCTATGCCCCAGGGCTGGGATTTATAGTAGCGGATATTCCTGATATTAAGTCCCGCTTCCTCCATTACTTCCCTTTTGCAGGCATCTTCCAAAGTCTCGCCTATCTCGACAAAGCCTGCGACGAGAGCATAAAAGTCCGCATCGGGCCTGTTGTATTTGGTGACGAGCAGTTTGCCTTCGTTCCTGACACCTACTATGACAGCGGGATTTAATCTCGGGAAGACTTCCAGACCGCACGACGGGCAGACCATGGCGCGCATGGTCTTGTGATGCTCCAGCTGGGCATTGCACCTTCCGCAGAACTTCGTGTTGCGGTACCAGACAGCAAGATGATATGCCGTGAAGATCGAAAACATCTCGACATTATCCATCTTCCCGGACCTTCTCAGTTTGCGGATGTTAAATTCCTTGAGGCTCTGCCTGTCTTCAGGGACATCCCTCATCAGGAAATATTCAGTATCGTCTATTGCGAAAGCATATGTAAGCTTGCCTTCAATATCAGAAGCCTTGGGGATCGAAAGTCTCCCGTCCTCATCTTCTTTAAGAAGGACCTTGTCCGCATCAAAACATAATACCGGCGATGAAGCGGCAGCTGCCGCCTCCGGCCGGTATTCGTTATGGTACTTGTTAGGATCTATATCCTGTATCATTACTTGATCTCAGCGTGGAAATCCTGGAGTGCCTTGACTCCGATCTGTCCGCTCCTTGCAGCCTTGATGCCCTCGGCGGATGCCTTGGCGGCAGCCATGGTCGTGATGTAAGGGATACGGTTCTTGATGGCGCCCTTACGGATGTAGCTGTCGTCGTTGACGCTGTCCTTGCCGGCGGGAGTGTTGATGATGAGATCGATCTCTCCGTTGGTAACGTGATCCATGATGTTGGGACGGCCTTCGTAGAGCTTCTTGACGTGCTCAGCTTCGATGCCTGCATCGGCGATCATCTGATAGGTCTTGCCCGTTGCAAGGATCTTGAAGCCCAAGTCGGAGAATGCCTTTGCAACATCGAGAAGGTCGATCTTGTCTCTGTCTGATACGCTGATGAGAACAGTTCCTTCCAGAGGAAGCTCGGATTTGGTTGCTTCTTCAGCCTTGCAGTAAGCGTCGCCGAAGTCGGGAGCTATACCGAGAACCTCACCCGTGGATCTCATCTCAGGTCCTAAGACAGGGTCTACTTCCTGGAACATGTTGAAGGGGAAGACTGCTTCCTTGACGCCGTAGTGAGGGATCTTCTTGTTCTGAAGATCCTTGACGGGGGATGCGTTGCCGGTAAGATCTTCGGTCATGATGGCAGTTGCTGCCTTGACCATGTTGATCGCGCAGACCTTGGATACGAGAGGCACCGTTCTTGATGCACGGGGGTTAGCCTCGAGCACATAGACAGTGTTGCCTTCGATCGCATACTGCATGTTCATAAGACCTTCGACATGCATCTCGCATGCTATCTTCTTTGTATAATCGCGGATCGTTGCGACCTGCTCATCGGAAAGGTTAAGTGAAGGCAGGATGCATGCGGAATCACCGGAGTGGACACCAGCAAGCTCGATATGCTCCATGACAGCCGGAACGAAGCAGTCGTCACCGTCTGCGATGGCATCAGCCTCGCACTCTGTTGCGTGATTTAAGAATCTGTCGATGAGGATGGGTCTGTCGGGCGTTACGCCTACGGCTGCAGACATATAGACTCTCATCATGTCGTCGTCATGAACGACTTCCATGCCTCTTCCGCCCAATACGTAAGAAGGACGTACCATGACAGGGTAGCCGATCTTGTTTGCGATCTCGAGGGCATCATCGACCGTTACGGCCATGCCGGACTCAGGCATCGGGATGCCGAGTTTATCCATCATGGCGCGGAAGTGGTCACGGTCCTCTGCGAGGTCGATCGTCTCAGGGGAAGTACCCAGGATCCTTACGCCGTTGCGCTTAAGGTCAGCAGCAAGGTTCAAAGGAGTCTGGCCGCCGAACTGGGCGATAACTCCAAGAGGCTGTTCCTTTTCGAAGATGGAAAGAACATCTTCCAGCGTAAGAGGCTCGAAATAGAGCTTGTCGGATGTATCGTAGTCCGTGGAGACAGTCTCGGGGTTGCAGTTTACGATGATGGACTCAAAGCCCAGGTCACGGAGAGCCAGTGCAGCATGTACGCAGCAGTAGTCAAACTCGATGCCCTGACCGATCCTGTTCGGGCCGCCGCCCAGGATCATGATCTTCCTGTTATTTGATACCGGGCTCTTGTCTTCAGCCAGGTGGTATGTCGAATAGTAATAAGCGGCATCCTGTGTTCCGGATACGTGCACGCCTTCCCATGCTTCCTTGATGCCGTAAGAATATCTTGCAGCGCGGATGTCGTCTTCGGAGACCTTTAAGATCTTGGAAAGATATCTGTCGGAGAAACCGTCGAGCTTAGCCTGCTTCAAGACTGCTTCTTCGGGAACAGCGCCTGCCTTTGCGATAAGGCTCTCTTCTTCTTCGACGAGTTCTTTCATCTGCTCGATGAACCACTTCTTGATGCGGGTAAGATCGTAGAGCTCGTCAACGGTCGCGCCCTTACGGAGAGCCTCATACATGAGGAACTGTCTCTCGGATGTGGGTTCTGTGAGTTTCTTAAGGAGCTCTTCCTTGGAAAGCTCATTGAAATCCTTGGCAAAGCCCAGGCCGTAACGGCCGGTCTCAAGGGATCTTATAGCCTTCTGGAAAGCTTCCTTATAGGTCTTGCCGATGCTCATGACTTCGCCTACGGCTCTCATCTGGGTTCCGAGCTTGTCGGATGCGCCCTTGAACTTCTCGAAAGCCCATCTTGCGAACTTGATTACGACATAGTCGCCGTCGGGATAGTACTTATCGAGCGTGCCGTACTTGCCGCAGGGGATCTCATCCAGTGTAAGGCCGCATGCGAGCATGGAGGATACGAGAGCGATCGGGAAGCCCGTTGCCTTGGATGCAAGAGCGGAAGACCTTGATGTTCTCGGGTTGATCTCGATAACGACGATCCTGTCTGTTACGGGGTCGTGTGCGAACTGGCAGTTGCAGCCGCCGATGACGTCGATAGCTTCGACGATCTTATAGGATGCTTCCTGAAGCCTCTGCTGGACTTCTTCGGAGATGGTGAGCATGGGGGCAGAGCAGAAAGAGTCGCCCGTATGAACGCCCATGGGGTCGATGTTTTCGATGAAGCAGACAGTGATCTTGTTGTTCTTGGCATCACGTACTACTTCGAGCTCCAGCTCTTCCCAGCCGATGACTGCTTCTTCAACGAGAACCTGATGAACGAGGGATGCTGCAAGGCCTCTCTCGCAGACGGTCCTTAATTCATCGACATTGTAAACGAGGCCGCCGCCTGCACCTCCCATGGTGTAGGCAGGTCTCAAAACAACCGGGTAACCCAGCTCGTCAGCAACCTTGACGGCGTCTTCAACGGAATATACTTCGTGGGATCTTGCCATCTCGATGCCCAGCTGGTTCATTGTGTTCTTGAACTCGACACGGTCCTCGCCTCTTTCGATCGCATCGACCTGGATGCCGATGACCTTGACGTTGTACTTGTCGAGAACGCCGGCCTTGGCAAGTTCAGAACTTAAATTAAGTCCCGACTGACCTCCAAGATTGGGGAGGAGTGCATCGGGACGTTCTTTTTCGATTATCTGGGTAAGACGCTTAACGTTGAGAGGTTCGATATATGTCCTGTCGGCAACAGTAGGGTCTGTCATGATGGTAGCGGGGTTGGAATTGACGAGAACGATCTCGTAGCCCAACTTCTTTAACGCTTTGCATGCCTGCGTTCCTGAATAGTCGAATTCGCAAGCCTGGCCGATGATGATCGGGCCCGAACCTATGATCAGGATCTTGTTGATGTCTTCTCTCTTTGGCATTTGTCTTATCCTCCAATATTTTAGTCCGCAAAAATTTCATCACTAAATATACCATAAATAGTGATGAATAATAGTTACATTTTTCAGCTGATCGAAAAGATCAGATAACTATCCTGTACCTCGACTTGATGGGTGCCTTACTGCCTCCCCACCAGCCGTCTCTTCCATAGTAAACAGTATCGTAGAATTTGCCGTCTGCCTCTACCCAGCCGTGGGTATCGTGACAGAATTCAACCTTTTCGAAACCTACCTCGACAAAGAGGTAAGCCATAGCAGCGGACTGGGAATTGCACTCGCCTCCGCACTTGCGCTGGTCACCGTATGCGTTAAGGATGTTGTTTGCATAATGAGCATCGTAGCAGGCCCAGTCCTTGCGGTGGGAAGTGATGGGCATGTCCTTGACGAGGAC
>JAIKVV010000033.1 GCA_024685385.1 Saccharofermentans sp.
GTTTTTGGCTTCAGGCTTGCCTGCAAGTCTCCAAAGGAAGGTAACGGCGTGCTTTCTGGCGCATGTGATCTGAGGTCCGAAAGTACCGTTCTTATATCCTTCCACGATGTGATTCTCGTTAGCCCAGATGCAGGCTTTGTAGAAGTAGTCCGTTTTCTTTATGTCAGGAAACTTACAGGTTTTCGCTTTCGGTTCAGGTTCTCCTTTAAGCCTCCAGATGAATGTTACCATCTGCGCGCGGCTGCACTTGTTCGCGGGTTTAAACATGGTCTGATCGTCGTAACCTTTGACAACGCCTGCATTAGTCAGATAGTTCGTGGGGGTATACCAGAAATCCTTACTGTCGGTTACGTCTTTATAGAGGACCGTAAGGGTACAGCTCGCGCTCTTGCCGTCAACGGAAGCCGTGATCTTGGTCTTACCGGCCATTTTTGCCGTCACTTTACCTGTCATATCTACAGATGCGATCTTGGGATCAGAAGACTTCCAGGTAATGTCTGAAAATGTGCCCTTAACAGTTGCTTTTAATGCACCGGTCTTGCCGCAGACGATTGCATCATTGGTCTTATTAAGTGCAATTGATACAGTCCCTTTCGGAGTCCAAGAGGGCTTTGTCTCGCCTTTTTTCAAGGGGATACAAACTACCTGGATCGTCGTATCTTTTGTATCCGTAAGGTGGATCGCAAGTTTTCTGTATTCGCTGCTGTCGGTCTGGCCGGCTACCGCGCGGGATGTCGGAAGGAGTTCTGCCTTCATGACGGAGAACTTGCCTTCACCGCTTAAAAGTCCCACCCATAATCTGTCTTCGCCTACGGTTACGATGGAGCTCCTTCCGTCGGATGCAAGCTTGATCTGCCCCTTTGTGTGAGCAAACCAGTAAATCTCACCGGCTTTGTTAAGTGAGATGTCGTCTTGAACGATCACGCACTTTTTATCCTTGATCATCTTAAGGGTGCGGACGACGCTCTTGGCGCCGCTCGGCTTATAGGCATCGGTAAGGTCGGTTGCGGCATAAGCTTCATTTCCCGCTTTGTATTTGGTTATATAGCATTCCGCGCCTTCTTTTTGGTCAAGCTCTTTGGAAGGATTTATAACCAGCGTATTGTGACCTTCAGCTCTGATGCGGTAAGAATATTGGCGGCCTTCCAGTTCGTAGTCCTCGTTCCCGAGATCGGTAAAGAATCTTGAACCGTTTGATTCAAGATAAAAAGAGCCCAGATCGTAGTGGCCGTGGTATAGATAGTTGTTTACTCCGCTGTGAAGAGCCGTCACGAGACCTGTCTTATCCCATGTGTCTCTGAAACTTGCATTGGACGCTCCGACGGATCCCCAGTCAACGGGGCTTTGGATCTGGGAACCGGTTATGTTATCCTCATCGATCCACAAGGCATCAAGATAGTTGAAACTGTCAGTTGCTATCTTTTTTAGACGGACTGAAGCTATGTCGTATGATTTATAGTGCTCTCCCAGCCAGAGAAAAACTGACCAGCCGGTGTCGCGGCTGTCACGGTCATCTCCGAAACTGAATGATAAGGGAGTGTTGGAACTCATATATCTTACGAAGTCAACGGATTTGCGCAGGCCCTCGTGGTCGGCAAGGCCGTAGTCGGTTCCCGTGGCACTCTTCAATGCCGATGAATTAAGACCAAGATAGTATGTGGCATAGTCCCAGTAACCAAGGCCTTCTATGTATGTTCCGTCTATGCTGCTGTAGGCGCGGCGGACGAAAGAATATGCTTCCTTATAGCCGTAGTCGAGGACCTGGGATGCGATATCTTTGGCGTTATTTTCATCTCCTATAGCAAGCGCTGCCATGTTCGTGCTTCCGGTGCATACGAGCTTCCAGTTGTCCCCTTTGCGGTCCTGATACCACTTGTAAGTACGCTCGCGCCCTTCTACGTCTTTATAATCTTCCATGACCTGCTTGAGGCCTTTCTCGATGAGGGCCTTTCTTAAGAAGTCTCTCTGATCTTGACTCAACCAACCGTAGAGCCAATCATAACCGATCGCGAAGGCTGTGCACATCTCGGCAGTATCGAGGAAGTGATTCGGATTCCAATCAGGGAAATTGGCGGCATTCTTAAGTTCTTTATAAGCTTGAAGGGCATATTCATCATTACCGTAGATATTGTATGCCAAAGCGAGAACGGCAACGCGGCGCTGTATCCTTTTTGAAGTTTCAAGAAGCCTTATTCCGTCAGGGATCTCATATTTAAGTACTTCCGCACCAAGTTTGCTGTCGGCTTCCTGCTTGAGTTTTTCGATGAGGACGGCTGTTGTCGAACCGTCGTTTTTATGTGATCTGAGCCTTGCAAACTTATCATTCGTCATGATGATCCTCGGATGAGCGTTCTCACCGTGCTTGCCGATCATGTCGCTGATGACTTTCGCGCCGCTTACGAAACTGCCGTAATTTGTTTGTGTACCGTCAGGTATCCTGGAGGCCGCGAAGACCTGTGCCGGGATCAAACTGACCGTCAAGGCAAGGACGATCAGAATGCTTAGCAATTGTTTTTTCATATGATTTCTTCCCTTAGCTTATTTGTTCCAGACGCTCTTGCTGATCTCGTAAACGCCCTCGTGATAAGGACCTTCGCCCGTGAAGAGCTCGTTGAAGCTGCACTTTTCGAGAACGCGTCCCGAGGCTTTGTTTTCAAGAAGACGAATGCCGTAGACTTCCGATATTCCGACCCTGTCTGCCATTACGGGAAGGAAGGCCGTAACGGCTTCGGTTGCATAACCTCTGTTGGTATATTCTTTTGCCACGTGATATCCGATCTCCCATTTTCCGTCATCGATCGGGACCAGCTGAACATAACCGATGTTCTTATTGTCTTCCTTTGTGATCAGGGCATAGACTTTAGGCCCGTCAACAGAATCATATTGGGAGCTCAAAAAAACTATCGCATCCTTTGCATCTTCCAAGGTCTCGAAAACCTCATCCGGCACAAAGCGCCTCGTATCTTCATCCAGAGAATTCTTATGGATATCTTCTGCCATATCCATGGTCAATTCCGTGATCTTTAATCTTTCTGTTTCTAAAAGCATTTTTTCCCCCTTGTTTTGCTTTATTTTCTCTTTACGTCTTTGATGCTTCCGTCGGGATATTGTATCTTCATCGAATCGAGATGAGAAGAAAGATTCCCGATCACTCTTGCTCTGTATTCGTTACGAAGAAGAGTCTGTTCTTCCTTCTCTGACTCAGTCAGACCTTCCGCTTTGAATTTTCTGCTCAATTCATTAATTCGCTTAATAAGCTGATCGAATTCCACAAATTATCTCCTGTCATATCCTTATCGTTGATCTGGCATTAGGCTTTAGATTATAACATCTTCCGTACGCGAAGATGCTTAATTTTATCGGCATTATTGTCAGAATTTGTCCGTTGTTATCTTTTTTTCCTGCATGTTAACCTTTAATCGTAGAAAGCAGGGGATCATTGCCGGTGTCTTTTCGGGTGCAGGGGGACGATGTCATGGCAACTGTCGAAAGTGTTTCTTATAAAGATCTAAGACGCGGGATAAAGAAAGCAAAAAGGGATCTTGTTTTTAATCTGATCTTATATGTTTTGCTCATCTTGTTTGCAGTCGTAACACTATACCCTTTCATACATCTGCTTGCCTGTTCTTTCAATGAAGGGATTGATTCGGTAAAGGGCAAGATCCATTTCTTTCCCAGAAAGTTTTCAACGGAAAATTACGAGACTATCTTCTCAAAAAATTATATCCTCGCCGCTATAAGGATCACTCTTTTGAGGACGATAATAGGCACGCTTACATCACTTTTTGCAAGCGCTCTGCTCTCATTCATACTGAGCCGCAAGAGCTTTCTGTTCAAGCGCAGTCTTTCATTATTCTGGATCTTTACCATGTATGCTTCCGCAGGCATCATTCCTACGATGGTTCTCTTTAGAAGAATGCATCTTCATGAAAACTTCTGGGTATATATCATTCCGGGAATGGTATCCGTTTTTAATGTCATGGTCATGAGGACATACATGCGGAAGATCCCGGATTCGCTCGAAGAATCCGCCATGCTCGAGGGCGCAGGCTACATGACTGTCTTTACGAAGATCATATCTCCTCTCTGTAAACCGGTTTATGCAGCTACTGCTCTGTTTGTTGCCACATACCATTGGAACTCATGGTTTGATACATTGCTCTATAACAGAATGTCTGTTCACTATAGTACACTGCAATATGAATTGAGGGAGATGTTTTATTATTATCAATATCCCCAAGCGGCTCGTTATATGCAAAGATTGCCCGTTCCTTTTGCGTTATTGTCCGCTGCAGCTGTTATAGCGATGCTGCCTCTTCTTGTGGCCTATCCTTTTGTTCAAAGATATTTTGTTTCAGGGCTCAGCATCGAAGGGATCAAGGATTGCGACTGAAGATATTAAACCGAATAAACCCCGAAGGTTTTCCCTCCGGGGTTTAACTTAGGATTGATCAGCTGTCTTTTCAGTTAGCTTTTGTCCAGTCTCTTATCTCTTTCAGCAAGGCATCAAGACTCGTTTGATGCAGATAGTGATATCCTTCGATGACAACTACTTTGCTTTCGGGATTTGTCACCAGTTCCTCGTGAAGAGGCTTCCACTCAGCCATCATTTCGGTATTGGATTTGCTGAGGACATAAAGTACAGGAATACTCTCCGGGAATTTAAGATCACGGCATCTTTTGAAGTTATCGCCCATCAGGCGGATCTCGTTCATCTGAGTATCGTTCATGGCTATGGTACAAGCCATGGCTGTATAGAGCTTCTTATCCGTTTCCGACAAAGTGGTGATGCCGGCCCAAAGAGAATCCGCGCTCGTTTCGGTCATTATCCTGTAAAGACCTGTCTTGACGAGAGCGATGTTCATGAAATTATACATTGATACCATTGTCTCGGGCTTGGCTTCTGCAATGTCCATTTCCGTCTGCTTCGGAACGCTGGCATCGATGCCTATGAATTCTTCGATCTCCGAGGGATACTGATTTACATATTGGAGCGCATAAGCACCCGAGATGGAATGGCAGATAAGAGTATATTTATCGTAGCCCAAATATTCCATCAGACCGTGGAGTTCGTCACAGTAGTTTTCGACTGTCCTGGGAGTAGTTGCTTCATCGCTTAATCCGATCCCCAGAGGTTCAACGAGAACGAACTTATAGTCGTCTTTTAATTCCTTTGCGAAGGTATCGAATTCATAATGAGTTGAGATGGTCCCGTAAGCAGGGAGCACTACTGCAACTTTGTCCGAATCACTGTCATAGAATGTGTAATTCATCTTGTCTCCGGACTTTGTGGTGTAGAATTCTCCGTAAGCGTTTTCGAATGCTGTTCTGTCGCTCTTGCACATGAAATAATGACGTATCGCAGAGACTGCAACGGCCAAAACTATCAGAGCCAGTATTATCCCCAATACCTTAAAGATAACACCAAAAACTTTGCGTACTTTTCCCGATTTGTTTTTCCCCATTTTTTAAATTTCCTTTCTGATTTTTATCGGTAAGAAAAAGTATACTTTAACAAGGGGGAAAATATAGTGATCAAATACGGAAAATTTTCGTCAAAAAACTTCAGTTGTCAGTTTGCATCTTTATCGTAAGGAGTATCAACATAGGAAAGATCCAGAGGCTTTTTGCCGAAGATCTTCTCATATTGTTCTTCTGTCGGGATCTCGCCTAACTGCCAGGCATCTTCGCCGTAGAAGTCCTTGAGGTGTGCATTGACTGATGTGATCAAATGCTTGCTTTCTTCCTCATATGCAGGATCACCGTAAAACATGCTCCTGGAATAGATTTTTTCAGACAAAGATAAAGAACTCATGGAATTGTTGTAGCACAAAAGGATATATAAGAATTCTTTTTTGCTGTATTTATGGGATCTGTCTTTGTTGCTCGGAACTTCATTTTTGAAGATATAGTTTTCGTAACCGCTCTTTGGTCCCTGATAAACATCGTCACCGCAGAAGTATTTCAGATCTTCAATGGGTATGGTGCTTCCGAAGGGGATATTTTTCCTGACCAGGTAGCTCATGAGCACTTCGTTGAAAGGTTCCGTATAGATATGTCCGGGATTAAGGTAATAATCCCTGAAAGAAGCATAACTGCTTGTATATATGCCGCTCAAAATGGATGATCCCATACCGGTTAAATATACCTTGAAATAGTTAGCTTCGGAAAAAGGAATGCTTTCATAATCCTTTCCGTACAGTTCATTGGCAAATCCGGTAAACATCTTATTCAATTCATCCGTGAAGCCGAATAAATTAATATAAGATGCCAGCGTCTGTCCATTGCATTTTTCCTGTACGTATTTGTCGAATTCCTTGGAATCGAAATTCGACCAGGAGAGGTTATAGCCGCTCTCGCTTTCCGTGGTCGTTTCTGATGTTTCTGATGTCGTGGTCTCGGTCTTTGACGTTTCCGCCTGCGCAGCCGATCTGCTGCTTGAGGGCGTTAAAAGATCAGGATCGCTTATCAGATTGCAGGCAGTATTCGAAACTATGGACATAAGTAATGCTGCAGTGAGTGTTGCTGAAATGATCTTTCTCTTCATGGCCGCCTCCGTCAGGACCCGTATTCTATCCTTTTGATCGTCCTGTTTTTGAATTTTACCATTACGGCGGATCTATGACATCGTATGGGGAAGACCCCCCGGAATCTGATATAATCAATTACTCAACCGGGGGGAGAGAAGCCGAAATCTCAAGTTTTTTCACCATATCAACCACGGGTTCGTGTTCATTTTGCCTTGCAGAATGTATCATCGGCATCGAAAGGAGGTCCCCATATGGATCAGGTAAAGATCGGAAAGTTCATAGCATCTTGCAGAAAGGAGCATGGGATAAGACCTGGGTATTCCTCATATCAAGCGTGGTTGCAGGCATAACGATCATCAATGCGTTCGTTTGTACCATGCTGAAATACGAAGTAAATAAGTAAGCCGCAGCGGGGAATCTAAAATCTGCAAGTGACAACAAATAGCGAAAATGCTATCCTTAAAAGCGGTTAT
>JAIKVV010000078.1 GCA_024685385.1 Saccharofermentans sp.
TTGTTGTATGACATACCTTCAAAAACAGGATATGCATTCTCAAAAAGTTCCAGTCTTCTGTCTGAAGCGCCCAGCCACCATATCTGCGGAGTTACTTCTCTTACGTTAAACATATTTATCATACCTCGTGATTCTGATTTATTTTTAGTTAGCATTTGCTAACTCTCATAGTATATCACAATGAACGAAGACTTTTACTGTTAAGTAGAATGTGACCTGCCGGAAATCATCCGGGAATCTTTCATCATGCGAGATCCTCTTTTTTCTGCACGAGGATATTCTCAATGAGCTTGATCATCACATATCCGCCGCCGGATATGGCGCCAAGGCAGATAATGCCACTACCATTGCCATTTCCCGATCCTGTCCTTATAAAGACGAGGCGTGGGATTTTTTGAAGTATCTTTTTGAGAATGACTATCAGATGGCTTGTGCCCGAAAGCCCCTTGATCACTTCCCGGTCAACCGAAAGGCTTATGATGCAAATATGAACTATGCGATCGAGTACAATCAGCATGAATGGGAACTAAAAGAGAAAGATCCTGATTTAGTAACGGATATGATCTGGTACTCCATCCATATTGGTCAGGAACATATCGATGCACTTAAGAAAGTGATCGAAAATATCCACGATTCGTGTGCGACGGATCCTTCCGCACTGATGATCATTCAGGAGGAAGCTCCCGGGTATTTTACGAATCAGAGAAGCCTGGATGAGGTGATCAACATCATTCAGAAACGCGCAGCTGCTGTCGTGCAGGAGCGTGGTTGAGAGAGTAACTGGATTATCTGTGAAAGCGTTTGGCATGACCTTTAAACAGTATCGCAAAACTATTCTAAAACAGACGGATGGCTAGTTTCCCTGTGTTTTCAGAACTAGAGAAAATGACGACAGTTTTGACGACAATTAGATTTAGATTTAATAGAAAAGTGGGCTGACCAATACAAAATCTTCTTGTCCCATAGCCTGAAAGCGCCTATTTTCAACATATTGTGCGGAATGGAGTATTCTTTAGGTAATTCGAATCCCTCCTTCTCCGCCAAAAATCCTGAACATCCCGACGGATGTTCAGGATCTTTCATTTACAGGCCATATTTCAGTGCATTTGTATTGATTTAGCATTGATATAGCAATATAATTGCATTGTAGATGAAAGCTATAGGAGGATTAGATCATGTCCAGTACTTTGCAGATAAGAGTAGATGATGATCTGAAGCAAAAATCGGATCTGCTTTTCAAAGAATTGGGAACGGATACTACTACGGCTGTAAGGATGTTTTTGACGCAGGCTGTTGCAACCGGCGGATTTCCGTTCGAGATCAAACGGGTAACTCCTAATCCCTATCAGCCATTGTCTGAAGATGAATTGATCAATCGACTGGAAGAGACCAGATTAAGAAGCAAAACAAGTAAGTGTAAGGATGCAGATGAAGTCATCTCGGATATGAGGTCAAAGTATGGCCTATAAGATCTTGATAACTCCGGATGCCGAAGAAGATCTAGACAGATTTATTGCTTACTTGATCAACGAGAAAAACAGCAAGCAAGCCGCAAAAAACGTTCTTGAAGATTTTGAAGCGACAAAGCAAAGTCTGTCAAATGTTGCCGGAAGTTTGAAGTTGTGTGACAACCCAAGGTTAAGAGAACTTGGATACAGACGCATCAATTTTTTGTCGCACCGGTATTTTATGCTTTACAGGATCGAGAAGAAAAATGTTATTGTTGATGCTTTTTTTCACGGGTCGCAGGATTATGAAAACAAGATGATGTGAGAACAAATATCTGCAGGATTAATATCAAATGGATCTTATAAACATCAAAGACATAAACGATCCCGGAATGGATCTTTTCGCAAGAGCAACGGAGAGGCAGCTGCGGGAAGAAGGGATCTTCCTTGCAGAAACCTGCGAGGTCATTTTGCGCGCTCTGGAAGCAGGATGCGAACCTTTATCAATGCTCGTGGAAAGAGCCCGTCTGGAAGTCGAGGCAGGACCTGTTTTCGATGCGGTCGAAAAGCATTGCGGCAAGGATACACTTGATAAGATTCCGGTATATATAGCAGAACAGGAAACCATTATCAACATGACGGGTCACCATCTGGTGAGGGGCCTCTGGATGGTATTGAAAAGAAGACCAAAGACAGAGCTTGAGGAATTCTTTTCGGGTAAGAGGAGGATCGCCGTTTTAACTGATGTCGTAAATCCCGTTAATGTAGGCGCCATCTTCCGTTCTGCGGCAGCGCTCGGAATGGACGGTGTATTGCTTACGCATTCATCAGTCGATCCTCTTACCAGGAGGGTCTCAAGAGTAAGCATGGGAACTGTTTTTCAGATCCCCTGGGCTCAGGCACCGCTTGAAGATTCCATAGGACTTAACCTGATCGGATTGCTTGATTCGTATGGATACAAGACCTGCGCAATGGCTTTGACCTCAGATTCAGTGAGCGTTGATAACGATGAGATCCGCGCAAATGAGAAGCTTGCGGTCCTTCTGGGAACGGAAGGAAGGGGCCTTCCGGAAGAGATAATCAAAGCATGTGATTACCGCGTTAAGATCCCCATGTATCACGGGGTTGATTCGTTGAATGTCGCGGCTGCGGCAGCCGTTTGTTTCTGGGAGCTGATGAAATAGAAAAGACGCTTCAAAAAGGTCTTTTCCGAGCGCTTTTCCATCCGTCGCTTTGCTTGAAAAGCATAGTCCTTTACTGTACTATTATCTTTGACAGGTTTTACTGAATTTGATTCTTTCTGCGGGAGAGGATACCTGATGGGATCAAGGAATAAATTGTCCACCAAGATCATCATTATGGTCGAGGTCATTATATTGATCTCGAGTTTTCTCTTTTGCGCAGTTTCGGTCTATATCGCAAGAGTGGGGATCCGCAGGGCGATCCAGCAGAGAATGCTGGATATAGCAAACTGCGCATCGGGTTCCGTTGACGGAGATTTTCTCGCGAAGTTTACCGAAGATGACATCGGAACTCCCGGATATCAGGAGCTCTTCAAAACACTCAATGTCTTTAAGGAAAACGTTGAACTGAAATATGTTTACAGCATCAGGGAAGTGAGTGAGGGCAACTTCATCTTTACCTTGGATACGGACCCCGTTGATCCCGCTCATTACGGAGGCAGTGTTAAATATACGGAAGCCCTGGCCAAGGCAGGGAAGGGAACGGCTGCAGTCGATGAAGTTCCTTATTCCGACCAGTGGGGTGAATTCTACAGTGCATACAGCCCCGTTTTCGATTCGAAAGGAAAAGTTGCAGGCATCATAGCGGTCGACTTTTCCGTTGAGTGGTTCAACGGCCAGCTTGCCGAGCAGACCCGTTCAACGGTATTAAGCTATGCGATAATCCTTCTTTTCTCTCTTGTTGTTGCAGGTCTTCTCTCGGTCCTGACCGTAAGACCTTTTGTCAGAAAACAGAATGAACTCATGGAGGAAAAAGTCCGAGCCGAGAGTGCCAACCTTGCCAAGAGCGACTTCCTTGCCAATATGTCCCATGAGATCAGGACGCCTATCAATGCGGTCATGGGAATGAATGAGATGATCTTAAGAGAAGGCAGGATGGCGCAGGATATTCCTGACGGAGACAAACAGGCAACGCAGGATGCCCTCAAGAACATCGTCGTATATGCCGGAGACGTTGAGAATGCGGGACATAATCTTCTTGCCATCGTTAATGACATACTTGATTTTTCCAAGATAGAAGCCGGAAGATTGGATCTTGTTGAATCACCTTACCAGCTGAGTTCTCTTCTCAACGATCTTTCCAACATGATCCTCTTCAAGGCCCAGGACAAGAAACTCGATTTTACGATCGACGTTGATCAGGATCTTCCCGACGAACTTTCGGGAGATGAGATACGTGTCCGTCAGATACTCATCAATCTTCTCAATAATGCCGTCAAATATACCGAGGAAGGTTCCGTCAACATGACCTTGAGAGGCGAAAAGCATAATGACGGGATCCTCGATCTTTTCGTTGAGGTAAAGGATACCGGCATCGGCATAAGGGATGAGGATAAGGAGAAGCTCTTCACCAAGTTCCAAAGGCTCGACATGGAGCGCAACAGCACGGTCGAGGGAACGGGTCTCGGCCTTGTCATCACCAAGCGTCTCCTTGACATGATGGGAGGAACGATATCGGTAGTAAGCGAATACGGCAAAGGTTCGTTATTTACCGTCATGATCCCGCAGAGGATCGTATCTGATACACCCGTCGGTGATTTCAAGAAACGTTTCGAAGCCAACATCACGGATGACAAGAAATACAGGGAAACTTTCCGCGCACCTAAGGCAAGGATCCTTATCGTCGATGACACCAGGATCAATCTTGCGGTCGTCGTAAATCTGCTCAAGAATACGCATATGCAGATCGATACTGCCAACAGCGGAGCTGAGGCCGTCGAGATGGCCGAAAACAAGGAATATGACCTTATCCTCATGGATCAGCGCATGCCCGAGATGGACGGAACGGAGGCTTTCCATAAGATCAGGGAGAGTGAGACCGGTGAGAGCAAAAACGCTCCCGTCATCTGTCTTACGGCGGATGCTGTTGTAGGCGCTAAAGAGAGATATCTTGCCGAAGGATTTAACGATTATCTGTCCAAGCCCGTTGACTCTTATTCGCTCGAAAGGATGCTTGTCAAATATCTGCCCGAAAGCAAGGTGGAGCGTGTCCGAGACGAGATCAGCACAGCTTCCGAATCCAAAGATTATTTTGACATTCTCCGTGACGCAGGAGTAGATCCCAAGACGGGACTCATGTACTGCCAGAACGATGAATCCTTCTACCGCTCCATGCTGGCAGAATATGCGCACGGCAGCAAGGAGAAGAAAGAGAGCCTCAACAAGAGCTTTGAAGAAGAGAACTGGCATGATTATGCGATCTATGTACATGCTCTCAAGAGCACTTCCAAGATGATCGGTGCCCTGATGTTATCCGAGCAGGCCGCAGCGCTTGAAGCGGCAGCCGCGGCAGATGAGGGAGGTACCATCAAGCTGGAGCATGATTCCATGATGAGAAGATATGAGAATGTGACGGAGGCCATCCTTTCTGTCATCCCCGGAAATGACTCCGGATCCGGAGATGAAGGAGTTCTGGAATTCCCGTCAGGAGATGACGACATCATGGAATTCCTTCCCGGGGAATAAAGTTTTTAGACTTCCCTTTTGACGAACAGCACTTAGGGTGTTATTATTGTCCTTGGCTTTATTATTTTATATATAAGAGCGAGGGAGGAAATACAAGTGCCCGTAACAGATCTATTGAGAAGAAATGCCCGTGAGCACGGCAAGGAAGTAGCTTTGGTCGAACTCAATCCTACAATGGAGGATACGAGAAAGATCTCTTTTAAGGAATTCGATCTTGTTCAGCAGACAAACCAGCGCCCTTACCGCCATGAGATCACATGGCAGGTTTTCGATGAGAAGTCCAACAGGGTTGCAAACATGCTCCTTGACAGAGGCATCGGCAAGGGCGACAAGGTTGCCATACTGATGTTCAACTCCCTCGAGTGGCTTCCCATCTATTTCGGAATCCTTAAGACGGGCGCTATCGCAGTCCCTTTCAATTTCAGATATACGGCTAACGAGATCTCTTATTGTGCAGATCTTGCCGAAGTATCCATCATGTTCTTCGGACCCGAGTTCGTTGACAGACTTTCAATCAACGCCGATGAGCTTTCAAACGGAAGACTTCTCCTTTATGTAGGAGAAGGACTCGCTCCCGAATTTGCAGAAAACTACTGGCAGCTGGTTGCCGATTTCCCGAGCACCGATCCCATGATCGAGCTTACGGAAGAAGACTATGCAGCCATCTATTTCTCATCCGGCACGACCGGTTTCCCCAAGGCCATCCTTCATCCCCACAGAAGCCTTACACAGGCAGCCGAGATGGAGGCGATCCACCACAAGACAGGCAAGGACGACTGTTTCCTCTGCATCCCGCCTCTCTATCACACGGGAGCCAAGTTCCACTGGATGGGTTCACTTTGGACCTGCAGCAAGGCTGTCCTTCTTAAGGGCACCAAGCCTGAAGTTATATTGAAGGCCGCATCCGACGAGCAGTGCACGATCGTATGGCTCCTCGTACCGTGGGCACAGGACATCCTGGATGCTCTGGACCGCGGCGAACTGAAACTCGAAGACTATAAGCTGGACCAGTGGCGTCTCATGCACATCGGCGCCCAGCCCGTACCGCCTTCTTTGATCCGTCACTGGAAGGATTATTTCCCGGATCATCAGTACGATACAAACTACGGTCTTTCCGAATCCACCGGCCCCGGCTGTGTTCACCTGGGTCTTGAGAATACCCATAAGGTCGGCGCCATCGGCGTTCCCGGATACCGATGGGAGTGCAAGATCGTTGACGAGGAAGGCAATCCCGTAAAGCAGGGTGAGGTAGGCGAACTCTGCGTCAAGGGACCCGGCGTCATGCTCGAATACTACAGGAACCCCGAGGCAACCAAAGAGACCTTAAAGGACGGCTGGCTCTTTACGGGCGACATGGCCCTTCAGGACGAGGACGGCTTCTACTTCCTCGTAGACCGTAAGAAGGACGTTATCGTATCGGGCGGCGAGAATATCTATCCCGTCGAGATCGAGAACTTCCTGCAGGAATACCCCAAGGTCAAGGACGTTGCAGTCATCGGACTCCCCGATAAGAGACTCGGTGAGATCACCGGCGCCATCGTCGAGATCGAACCCGGCAGCAATTGCACCGTTGAAGAGCTCGAAAAGTTCTGCAACCAGCTTCCCCGTTACAAGAGACCCAAGCAGATCATACTGGCAGACGTTCCGAGGAACGCCACAGGCAAGATCGAGAAGCCCGTTCTCCGCAAGAGATACGGTGCCGAAAGACTTGTAGAACAGGAAAATAAATCATAAAATATCATCCCTGTGCCGGAATTAATACCGGCGCAGGGATTATTTTGCAATAAAATTGCTTCCTGACTTTAGAGGGGCAGGAAGCCGGAAGTGAGGAATCATATATGGCAGTAAAGATCATCTTTCTGGTGCTGTTCTTTGCAGTAATGATCGGTATCGGTGTCATTACCCGCAAGAAGGCAAACAGCGTTGAAGGCTTCGTCCTGGGCGGAAGATCCGCAGGACCCTGGCTTACGGCATTCGGTTACGGAACATCCTATTTCTCGGCCGTCGTATTCATCGGATACGCAGGTCAGTTCGGATGGAAGTACGGTGTGGCATCCACCTGGATCGGTATCGGCAACGCGGTCATCGGATCGCTCCTGGCATGGATCATCCTGGGAAGAAGGACCAGGGTCATGACCAAGCACCTGAACTCCAAGACCATGCCCGACTTCTTCGGCAAGAGGTTCGACAGCAAGGCTCTCCGCATCACGGCAGCCCTGATATCGTTCATCTTCCTGATCCCTTATACATCTTCCGTATATAACGGTCTGTCAAGACTCTTCAACATGGCCTTCAACATCGACTACAAGGTTTGCATCATCGTCATGGCAGCACTTACCTGTGTCTATGTTATCCTGGGCGGATACATGGCAACTGTCGTAAATGACCTCGTTCAGGGCATCATCATGCTCTTCGGCATCACGGCAGTCATCTTCTCCGTTCTCAATAACAACGGCGGCTTCCTCGGAGCTCTTACGACACTTTCCCAAACACCTTCCGACCTTCCCGTAACTGAAGGCATGCAGGGTGCTTTTACTTCCTTCTTCGGACCTGACCCTCTTAACCTTCTCGGTGTAATAATCCTTACATCCCTCGGTACGTGGGGTCTGCCTCAGATGGTCGGCAAGTTCTATGCCATCAAGGATGAGAAATCCGTTAAAGCCGGAACGATCATCTCAACATTCTTTGCATTCGTCGTTGCAGGCGGCTGCTACTTCCTGGGAGGGTTTGCAAGACTTTACAGCGGAAATGCCGCTATCTACAAGGAAGACGGAAGCGTTCTCTTCGACTCCATCATCCCTACGATGCTCGAAAACCTTCCTGACATCCTCTTGGGTGTCGTCATCGTTCTCGTTCTTTCTGCTTCCATGTCCACACTGTCATCGCTCGTTCTTACATCAAGCTCCACGGTTACATTGGATCTTATCGAGCAGATAAGGCCCAGAGAGGGAGAAGACAAGAAGAAGACAGAGAAGACACAGCTTATCACCATGAGACTCCTTCTCGTATTCTTCATCGTTGTATCGGTATTCCTTTCACTCAACCCGCCGACGTTCATCGCACAGCTCATGGGTTACTCCTGGGGTGCTCTTGCTGGTGCATTCCTTGCACCCTTCCTCTGGGGTCTCTATTGGAAGAAGACAACAAAGCTTTCCGTTTGGGTATGCTTCATTTTCGGTGTAGGTTTCACGGTTGCAAACATGCTCTTCAAGTTCATCGCATCCCCCATCAACGCCGGTGCGGTCACGATGCTTGCAGGTCTTGTTATCGTACCTCTCGTAAGCCTTATCACACCCAAGCTTGCCAAGGACAAGGTTGACGGCATCTTCTCCTGCTACGATGAGAAGGTTACGGTCGAGAAGAGATATTCACTTCCCGAGAATGCTCCCGAAGGCGAGTGATCTGACTTAACATCAATTTTCAAAGGCTGCTTCCTTAGGGAGGCAGCCTTTTGTTTTCCCCGAAAAGAGAACAAAAAAACTGCCGCGGATATGCGGCAGTCTTAATATCAGTTGATTTATTTGATCTTACTGCAGGTCTTCCATGCCGAGAGTCTTGACGCCTGCTGCGTTGAGGATCTCTTCGGTCTTGGCATTGTCACCTGTCTTGATGGCGATGGGGGCGCCCTCACCGTCGATGGAAAGGCCGTAGATATAGCTGATGTTGATATCAGCATCGTGGATCATGGCAACGACCTTGGCGAGGCTACCTACAGCGTCAGGAACGACGACAGCGATGACTTCATCGATTCGTGCCGCAAATCCTGCCTCCTTCAAGATCTGCTTAGCCTTCTCCGGATCCTTTGCAAGAAGGCGGAGAACGCCGTATTCCATCGTGTCTGCAAGGCTTGCGGAGAGCAGGTCGATACCGCCCTGGGCGAGGATCTTCAATACCTCATCAAGTCTGCCTTCAGTGTTTTCCAGGAAAACCGAAATCTGCTTTACGAACATAGTGGTACCTCCCTTAGATTATTGATAAAGCTTACGTTTGTCTGTTACGTGCTTGCTCTTGCCGTCGAAGTGCTCAAGACCGTTGGGTTCAACGAGCTTGACTTTCGCATTAAGGCCTATGGCCTGCTTGAGCTTGTCGTGGACTGTCTTGGAGAGCGTCTCCAAGCTCTTGATCTCGTCTGTGAAGAAGTTCTCTGCAACTTCTACCTGAACCTCGAGAGTATCGGTGTTATCGACACGGTCGACTACGAGCATGTAGTGAGGAGTCGTACCTTCAACGGTGAGAAGGGCTGCTTCGACCTGTGAAGGGAAGACGTTTACGCCGCGGATGATGAGCATGTCGTCAGATCTTCCTCTGAAGCGCTGGATCCTTGCCATCGTACGTCCGCACTCACACTTATCGTATTCGATGGATGTAAGATCCTTAGTCCTGTAACGGATGAGAGGCATACCTTCCTTGGTGAGGTTGGTGATGACGAGTTCGCCGTCAGAACCCTTGGGGAGCTGCTTTAATGTTACGGGGTCGATGATCTCGGGAAGGAAGTGATCTTCCCAGATATGCAGACCCTTGTGGTGCTCACAGTCACATGCGACACCGGGGCCCATCATCTCTGTCAGGCCGTAGATATCGTATGCCTTGATATTGAGTCTTGCTTCCATCTGGTCGCGCATCTCGTCTGTCCAGGGCTCAGCACCGCAGATAGCGGACTTGAGCTTGATCTTGTCAACGAGACCCGCCTTCTCAAGATCTTCTGCGACATGCAGGAGATAGGAAGGTGTGCAGGCGATGGATGTGACATCGCAGTCGATCATCATGTCGATCAGTTTCTGTGTGTTGCCGGTGGACATAGGAAGAACGAGAGCCCCCAGATACTCTGCTCCGTAATGTGCACCCAGACCGCCTGTGAACAGGCCGTATCCGTAACCTACCTGAATGATGTCATCTCTGGTGATGCCTGCCATGGCAAGACATCTTGCGACACACTCAGCCCAGATGTCGATATCGCGTCTGGTGTAGACTGCGATCTTGGGCTTGCCCGTTGTACCGGAAGACGCATGAACACGGACCATTTCTGATCTGGGAACTGCTGCCAATCCGAAGGGGTAGGTATCTCTTAGATCTGCGTAGGTCGTATAAGGAAGTTTATCAAGGTCTTCGATGCCCTTGATGTCACCGGGTTCAAGTCCTACTTCCTGCATCTTTTTGCGGTAGTACTCGACGTTGTGGTAGACGCGGTTGACTACCTTGACGAGTCTTGCGCTCTGCAGCGCTTCGATCTCGTCACGTGACATGCATTCTTTTGCTTCGTTCCAGATCATAAAATTGTGCCCTCCTTGGGAGCGGTTATTTTCGGACGGTCTTAAAACCGTTGACGATTATTAAAGCGAGTTCTTTGCCTTCGGTGTCGAAAGCTTTGACCTCGTAAAGACATATATATTTTCCGTCTTTTACTATGTCTGCACGGCAGGTGACCTTGCCGCCGTGCCAGGACCTTAAGAAGTTCATCTGTGTTGCCTGAGTGACCGTTATCGTGTCCGAATCCAGTTCACAGTTCTCGGCAACGGCGAAAGCGAAATCCGCCATGGTGTAATAGACGGCTCCCATAAGTCCGCCGATGGCGTTAAGGTGCCTTCCGTCAGGCTCGAGGCTTACGATGCTGTGGCCTTTCTCGGCCTTCTCTATTACTATTCCGGTAGCTTCTGTGGCGTATTTATCGCCCTCGAAAAACTTCCTTACCTCATTAAGATCAGCCATTGGCAGCAAGCCCCATCTCGAAAGCCTTCATGTTGAGCTCAAGGAACTTTGCAGGAACGGAAGCTTCTACTGCCTTGACCCACTCGTCCTTGCTGATCTCGGAGATGTACTTGGAGAAGACACCCATGAGGACAATGTTGGTTGCCTTGGAATTGCCTGCCTGCTCAGCGATCGTGAGAGCATCGATGGCATCGACCTTGGCGCCTGCTGCTTCCATCTTGGCGATAAGTCCTTCAGGATATTCAGCCGTGCCTGCGATTACGGGCATGGGGTCGATCTGCTGGGAGTTCGTTACGATCTGACCGCCGGGCTTTAAGAATTCAACATATCTTGCTGCTTCCAAAAGCTCGAAGGATATGATGTAGTCAGCTTCACCCTTGTCGATGATGGGGGAGTTGACCTTGTCGCCGAACTTAACATAAGTTACAACGCTTCCGCCTCTTTGGCTCATGCCATGGACCTCGGAGACCTTTACATCGTAGCCCTTGTCCATAGCGGCTCTGCCAAGGAGTTTACTTGCGAGGAGGGAACCCTGTCCGCCTACGCCTACTATCATTATGCTCGTTACCATGTTATTGCCTCTCCTTCCATTGTCTCGAAAGCTCCGAACTTGCACAGCTCGCTGCAGACCTTGCAGCCGAAGCACTGTGTCGCGTCAACTGTTGCGTGTCCGTCCTTAAAGGAGATCGCAGGGCATCCTAACTTCATGCAGGCCTTACAGGACTTGCACTTGTCGGGATTGACCTTGATCGGCTCGCCGCGCTTTACCTTCTTGAGGAGAGCGCAGGGTCTTCTGGAGATGATGACCGAAGGCTCTTCTGCTGCAAGTTCTTCTTTGACTGCGGCTTCTGCTTCTGCGAGGTTATAGGGATCTACGACTCTTACTCTGTTGATGCCCATGGCGCGGACCAGGGCTTCCAGGTCGATCTTGCCTGCCGGGTCGCCGCGGAGATTATAGCCTGTCGTAGGATTCTGCTGGTGTCCCGTCATGCCCGTGATGGAGTTATCAAGGATGATGACGGTCGAATTGGTCTGGTTATATGCGATATTGGCAAGACCTGTCATGCCTGAATGCATGAAGGTGGAGTCGCCGATGACGGCAACCGTATTCTTCTCTGCGTCAGCGCCCAAAGCTGTATTGAAGCCGTGGAGGGAGCTGATGGATGCACCCATGCACTCTGTTGTATCGATGGCGCAAAGGGGAGGCGTCGCACCGAGTGTATAGCATCCGATGTCGCCCATGACAGTGATCTTGTTCTTGGAAAGAACATAGAACATGCCTCTGTGAGGACAGCCTGCGCACATGGCGGGAGGTCTTCCGGGAAGTCCTTCGATGGGCTTGCAAGCAGGCTTTTCGGGAAGACCCAGCTTGCTTGCGATAAGTCCCTGGGAAAACTCGTCGATAAGAGGGAAGATGTCCTTACCTGTTACTTCCAGACCCAATGTCTTGCAGTGGGTCTCGATGATGGGATCCAATTCTTCAACGACGACGAGCTTATCAACTTTAGAAGCAAAGTCTAAGATCTTCTTTTCGGGAAGGGGATTGATGAGACCGATCTTAAGTACGGGATATTTGTCTCCGAAAACTTCCTTCACATACTGATAAGAAGTGGAAGAAGTGATGATGCCCATTGAAGTATCGGATCCTTCCTCAACGCGGTTAAGATCTGATTCTTCTGCCAGGGCAACGAGTTTACGGGTCCTCTCCTCAACGATGGGATGTCGTCTCTTGGCGTTTGCGGGGACCATAACATACTTGCCTGCATCCTTGACATAAGGCTTGACGGCTACGTCAGCCCTCTCGCCGGTCTCTACCACGGACTGGGAGTGAGCGACTCTCGTGCACATCTTGATGAGCACGGGTGTATCGTACTGCTCGGAAATATCGTATGCCTTGATGACGAAGTCTTTTGCTTCCTGGGAATCTGCGGGCTCAAGCATGGGCATCTTGGCTGCTATCGCATAGTGCCTCGAATCCTGCTCATTCTGTGAAGAGTGCATTCCGGGATCGTCTGCGACCAGAATGACCATTCCGGCATTGACACCGGTATAGCTCATGGTGAAGAGGGGGTCAGCGGCGACATTGAGTCCGACATGCTTCATAGCACAATAGGATCTCTTGCCGGCTCTGGATGCGCCGAAAGCGGTCTCCATGGCTACCTTCTCGTTGGGAGCCCACTCGCAGTAGATCTCCTCGAACTTAGCGGCTTCTTCAGTAGTCTCTGTGCTGGGCGTGCCGGGGTACGAACTTGCGACCGCAACACCTGCCTCATAAAGGCCTCTGGCGATCGCCTTGTTTCCAAGCATTAATTCTTTCATAATTCATCTCCGTAAGACCGATCTGACCTGCAGATCTATGATGATATTTGTGCTCTGAGGCCATAACCCCAGATTAAGGAACATTATAACACGATTGTTTATTAATAAAATATAAGGCGGACCCAACTAGGTTCGTATTCGTTACTGAAAATGAACCAGTTAAAACCGATTGCAGGGGCTATGGTAAAATTTACCTGTTGAAAGACGAATACAAAGGGAAGGGGGCAGTACGAGATGAACCATAAAGAGAGGATGATCGCAAATCTCCCTTATAAGCCCTGGCTTGACGGGCTTAAGGAAGAATGCATCGAAAACAAGAAGAAGGTCTATAGATACAATAACCTCCCGCCGGATGCCTTCGAAGAAAGAGAAAAACTCCTACGCGAGATCCTGGGCAAGACAGAAGAAGGATATCTTAACATCGAATCGCCTTTCCATTGTGACTACGGATACAATATTGAAGTCGGAAAGAACTTTTTCGCAAATTATAATTTCATAGTTCTTGATGTCGGCAAGGTCAAAATAGGAGACAATGTCATGATGGGTCCCAATGTCGGGATCTATACGGCAGGACACCCTCTCCATCCGGATTCCCGCAATTCCGGATATGAATACGGCATAGACGTTACGATAGGAGATAATGTCTGGATCGGAGGCAATGTCTGCATCATGCCGGGAGTCAAGATCGGCAATAATGTCGTGATAGGCGCGGGGAGCGTAGTCACTAAAGATATACCGGACAACATGATCGCAGCGGGGAATCCCTGCCATGCCGTAAGAGAGATTACGGAAGAAGACAGGGATTACTACTACAAGGACAGAAAGTTCGATGTGGAAGATTATAAGTGATTGCAGAGTCTTTTTCTGATATATTAAGGTCTATGAAGGTGCTTATGAGATAAGAAGGAGGAAGGAAATGGAGAATTATACATATCAGACACAGGGAGTCTGCTCCCGCATGATATCTTTCGGGATCGAAGACGGCAAACTGCATGACGTCAAGTTCCTTGGCGGCTGTCCCGGAAACACGGCTGCGATAGGCAAGCTCGTTGAAGGCGCCGATGCCGCAAAGATCGCGGATATCCTGAGAGGAAACGACTGCGGAGGCAGGGGCACTTCCTGCGCAGATCAGCTCGCAAAAGCAATAGATCAGGCTCTTAAGGGCTGACAATGATTTGAAGGGGGAAATATATGAATTCGGATTATGAAGACATCTTCGGTGTAGTATTCAGAGATGAACAGGAGAAGATCCCGAGGATATTCCGACCGGGGAGAAAAGGCGTTGTTGTAGGCTTGATAATCATCTTTATGTTTTTTGTCGCAATGCTCGCCATGATACCGATCTACTATACGACTAGGGAAAGCGGAGCAATAAACAATCTTGGCGGCGGTGCCGTCATGGTAAATACCTACGATGAAAGGGTCCTGGCATTGCAGATATTCTTCGCCGGCATAGTAGTTCTTGCCGCCATATGGCTTTCGTTGTCGAGGATCCTTGAGAAACGGGCTTTCAGAAAGGCTTCGGAGTTTGCCAATCTGGCATATCAGGATCAAAGACACAGGAAAGAACTCAAGTGGCAGGAATGGAAGATGAACAACAGGGATTATTGATATCTTTCCGATAACAAAAAAGAATACGGCAGGGCCGCTTTGTAAGCTGTCCTGCCGCTTTTAAGTTGACTATGCCGCGTGTGAAGATTCCCTTATTCCGTATTATTCCTCTGTTGCTTCTGCTGCGGCTGCTTTGTTCTTGTCTGATAGCAGTTTTGAACCTGCCAGTTTTGTTCCTGCGAAGGATCCGATCACGCTCGACAGATCGATACCCAGGCTGTCGCCGATGCCGTCGATCGTCTGCTTGAAGGACTTTGTGATGTCCTCTGTCATCTTCGCCGTATTGCCTTCGCCATACATCGTGATGGAATCGATGTTTGCAAGAGGCTTTGCGATGGACTCGGCTACCAGAGGATACATCTTGCAGAGCATCTCGATGATGGCTGCTTCGCCGTACTTCTGCATAGCTTCGGCCTTCTTGTCGATACCTGCGGCTTCAGCTTCTGCCTTTGCCCTGATGGCGTCAGCTTCAGCTTCACCCTTGGCACGGATACCTTCAGCTTCTCTCTGCATGGCGATCATGTCAGCTTCTGCCTGGAGCTTCTTGGCCTCTGCCTGCTGTGCGATCTCGAACTTCTTGGCTTCTGCTTCCTTCTGTCTCTTGTAGAGCTCAACGTCAGCCATCTGCTGCTGGCGGTACTTCTCGGCGTCTGCCTGCTTCTTGATCTCGGCATCGAGAGCCTGCTCACGGACCTGAGCTTCCTTCATCTTAAGTTCGATAGCCTTCTCCTGCTTTGCGATGTCAGCTTCGGTGTCGGCTACTTCGATAGACTTACGCTGTGCCTGCTCCTGGATCTTGTAAGCAGCATCTGCTTCAGCCTGCTTGGAATCCTGGATGACCTGCAGTTCGCTCTTCTTGATGGCAAGCTCGTTCTGCTTGATGGCGATCTCCGTCTGGGATGCGACTCTTGCATCGTTTGCTTCCTTGGCAGCTTCTGCCTGGGCGATAGCAACGTCTCTTTCGGCATTTGCCTTTGCGATGGAAGCGTTCTTCTGGATCGCTGCCATGTTGTCCTGACCCAAAGCATTGATGAGATCGTTCTTGTCTTCAACATGCTGGATGTTGCAGGAGATGATCTGGATACCGAGGTTGTTCATGTCAACCTGGGCCTTTTCCTGTACCTGGTCACCGAAAGACTTTCTGTCGTTGCACAGTTCCTTCAATGTGATGGTACCGATGATCTCACGCATGTTACCCTGCAGGGAATCAACGAGCTGAGTATTGATCTGCTGGCTAGTCATGTTGAGGAAGTTCTTCATAGCGAGCTTGATGCCTTCCTCGTCGGTCCTGATCTGGACCTTGGCGACTGCGTCGATGTTAACACCGATGAAGT
Source organism: Saccharofermentans sp. (assembly GCA_024685385.1). Lineage (GTDB taxonomy): Bacteria > Bacillota > Clostridia > Saccharofermentanales > Saccharofermentanaceae > Saccharofermentans. The sequence continues at coordinate 16,126 of JAIKVV010000078.1, forward strand.
CTGCTGTAGGAACAAAGTCGCCCGTCTTGATGTCGATCGAGATCTGCTCAACTAAGAGCTCGTCTTTTCTCTCGAGGAACGGGAGCTTCAATCCGGCTTTACCGATCAAGATCTTAGGCTTCCTCTTGAGACCTGTGATGATGTACGCCTTGTTCGGTGGTGCCTTTACATAACTTGTAAAAATGAGGACCAGTACGAACACCAGTGCAACTGCTAAAGCTGCGATCAGAATTAATGTTTCTCTTGGCATGTGTTTGCCCTCCTTAATTGATTTTCGAAGGAGATTATATCCATATGTCATGATACGATAAATAAATACCCATTGCAAATACACACCCTATTTTGCCTCGGCGGCAAAGATATAAGGCTTATCTTATGCTGTTCTTTTTGGGGGAAGCCGGTGTGATCAGCCTATGAGGATGCTCTTCACCGTGTCGAGCATCTGATCCTTCTCGATCGTCATGTTGTGACGGATCTCGCGCTTTGCGATGTCCTTGAGCGTAGCCGGGATCTCGAGTCCGCTCTCTTCGGCGAGCTCGTTTATGATCGTCTCGTTCGAACGGCCGTTGCTGTAGCCCGCACCGCGCAGAGCATCCATGACTGCCGGAGCAAACTTGAACGGAGATGCCGTGGAAGCAAAGACGGTCTTCGTCTCATCCTTGGAACGCTGGTGATATCTGTTATAGATATTAAATCCGACTGCCGTATGAGTATCGATGACGTTGTCCGTGCGGTCATAAACATCGACAATGGTCTTGGCGATACCCGTCTCGTCTGCAAAACCGCCGACGAACAGGCGCTGAAGACCCTTGAGCGTCTGGGGATCCACATTGTAGACGCCCTTTTCCGTAAGGCTCTTCATCCATGAGGATACCTTGCCTGAATCTTTTCCGGACACCTCGAAAAGAAGTCTTTCCAGATTGGAAGAGATGAGTATGTCCATGGAAGGCGAATTCGTCTTAAAGAACTCTCTTCTCCTGTCATATGTTCCGGATGCGAAAAAGTCGCAGAGGACCTTGTTCTTGTTGGAAGCACAGATCAGGCGGTGTACCGGGATGCCCATCTGCTTTGCATACCATGCAGCCAGGATATTTCCGAAGTTGCCCGTCGGAACGACGATATTGATCTCTTCGCCCATTGTTATCTTTTCTTTTCGAAGAAGGTCGACATAAGAGAAGACATAGTAAGCGATCTGAGGTACGAGACGGCCCCAGTTGATGGAGTTCGCGGATGAGAGCTTGACGTTGTTGGCCGACAGGTAATCTGCGAATTCCCTGTTGCCGAAGATGTTCTTTACGCCTGTCTGGGCGTCGTCAAAGCAGCCGTTTACGGCAATAACGTGAGTGTTGCTGCCGGTCGTGGTGATCATCTGGAGCTTCTGAGCCTCCGACACGCCGTCGGAAGGATAGAAAACGATGATCTCGGTTCCAGGAAGGTCCTTGAAGCCTTCGAGGGCAGCTTTGCCCGTGTCACCGGAAGTAGCAGTGAGGATGCAGATCTTCTTGTTCTCGCCTGTCTTACGGACCGAAGCGGTCATGAGGTGAGGCAGGAGCTGAAGTGCAACGTCCTTGAAAGCGGCCGTCGGACCGTGCCACAGCTCGAGGATATATTCGCGGTCGTTGTAGGAGTTCATCTGAACGAGCGGCACGACGATATCTTCCCATTTCTCAGGGTCGTATGCGGCTCTTGTGTATTCGAGAAGTTCACTCTCGGAGAAGTCCTCGAGGAACTTGGAGATCACTTTGGCGGAGATCTGGTAGAATTCCATATTCATCATCTCTTCGATCTCGTCTTTGGAAAGTGAAGGGATAGTCTCAGGCACAAAAAGACCTCCGTCAGGTGCGATTCCCTGAACGATCGCCTCGCTTGCGGAAAACCTGCCTTCATAACCTCTTGTGCTTATATATTTCATAGTGACCTCCCTGTAAGGTTTTTGTCCACTTGCTATTTTACAACATAACGGAAATTTTGCCATCAGAAATCCGATTGTGCTTAGATGACAAATAAAATGCTCCCAGGGGACGGATTATGTGCAAATCTATATTCCCGGGAAGATTATACTACGCGCTGTTAATATCTCGGGATTTCCGGGCCAATGTAAAATTTATTTGTCTTATCTCTTTTGTCAGCTTCATTTGAAGGCCAATTACCATAGGCTGATAATCCGTAAGTTGTTGTTGGGTTAACACCAGGATGCACGACGGCGGTGGAAAAGATACATGCGACGATAACGGCATCTCTGAAATACAAAAAGGATCCGTCTTTAGTTTCACAGATTTCACAATTGTCATCAAATGCAAACACCATCTCAAAACCATCTGTGTCACTAAATGAGTTGCCTTCAAAATCATAATATATTTGTTCTGGAGAATCAGGATAAACATATGTCCACCGAAGCATACTAAGCCATACCGCACCGTTGTCTCTTGATTGTGGATCAAACCACATCTCAAATTTCAGCCAAACCTCACCATAGTCATAATAGTAGTAATCATCCGTCTTCTTCCATCCACAATCATCAGCAACTGCTTCCAGATCAAATACCCTGTTACCGTCTTCTCCTGTTTCCAGATAGTCTTCGATCTGAAAAGGCAGTTGAATATCAACAGGGTCAATACCACCAATTATTCTGTAGGTATACATCTGGGGAAGAGGATCCGTTGATAAAGGAATCGAGTACTTAGTTGATTTTATTGAGGTATTGACAGGATCGATATGAGAAGATTCACTTACCAACCCTGTATTGTGACAAGCAACCAATAATAAACACGGAAAGATTACCGTCAAAGACAGGAAAGAAGAAAGAGCTCTAAGCCATCAATTACTTACCATAGTCGACCCCCGCATACTTCTATCAAAAAATAACCTTCTCCTGCCTTAAATCTACTTTGCGCCAATGCAAATGTCAATCAAAATTATGGTGTTTTTTGTGCGGGTTCGTTCTGCATAAATATCTTGTGCTTTATTGAGGTTTGTAAATTCTTTTCTTGGCTGACTTTCGACACGCACACATAGCGGGTGATCTATTGTTTTCAGAAAATGTGCAAATACAGAAAACAATCAGGGAAGACAAAATCCGAAAAAGCTTTCCTGAATACTTCACGCCAAGAGTTTTTACCCTTCTGCCGTGGTATCTTCAGGCGTTTCTCCGCCTTCGTTTTCTCCAGTCTCCCCGGTCTCTTCCGTATCTGCGGAAGTATCGTCAGCAAATGTA
>JAIKVV010000094.1 GCA_024685385.1 Saccharofermentans sp.
CCTTCATCTCCCAACACGATGAGATTGTCGCCCGGATTGATGTCGAAGATCGCCCTAGCCTTGGCGGGGATCACGATCTGGCCTTTGTCTCCGACCTTTACCATTCCGAAGATGTGCTTGCCCTTGGGAGGAACGTAGAGGCCCTGATTGCCGCTTTCCTTGCGGTCGTAATTGATGAGATCATCCATGCTCACTTCGAAAACGTCGGCTATGAGCTTGCACTTTTCGATGTCAGGCAGAGACTCTCCCGTCTCATATTTCGAGAGAGTCTGTCTTGATACGCCTATCCTGTCGGCAAGTTCCTCCTGTGACATATTGTGGATCTTTCGAAGTTCCGTAAGATTGTCCTTAAACATTTTTCTTCTCCTTTTTCCTGCTTATGCCCAGCACCGCCCAGCGGTAGAAGGGGATCCTTGAGATGATCTCATAAAGGCCGTAACCGAATGCGAAACCTGCAATCAAGCTGATGATATAGCAAAGAGGCGCCGGTAACAATCCGGGCTTGGCGAATATGAGAGCCATGGATGAAATCCCGAGATAATGAAAAACATAGAGTCCGAAGCTCCTCTTGCTCATCCACCCGGTAAACTTGTTGCTGATGTCGCCGAACCTTGCAAAACCCGCGATCATCGCAAGCGATCCGAAATAAGAGCAGGCTACATAGAGAGGGCCAACGTTTACCGGCTTCTCGGCATAGTTCATTCCGCCTCCCAGCCAGAAGCAGATAACTGTGAATGCCGCGCATAAAGCTGCGCCTGCTGCAATGAACCAAACTGCATATTTCCTAAGTTTTTCAATGACCGGATCGTTCGAGAATACGTAGTATCCGGCCAGAAAGAATGCAAGATAATATCCGAATCTGTAGACCGAGATCATGGGTGCATTGAGGAGCTGCGCAGCTCCCCACAGCGGGAAGAAGAGCAGCAAGATGAGCCACACAGGTGTCTTTGCACCGAGATTCAAAAGACGGCCTTTTTCGATCTTACGGATAAGGACAAGGATCAGGCTGTAGATCCAGAGGAGATGGCAGAACCAGAGGACTCCGCTTCCTGAAGCCACCATTATCAGAAAGATCACAGGAGCCGGAACGCCCTCATTCGCCAGAGCCGTAAAAGCGTCGCCAAACGACATGCTGACGTATCCCTGGATGAAATGAAATACGAAAACGCCGATGGTCGAAGGGACCAGGAGCTTTCTTGTCCGGCTCCTGATGAATTCTTTATTTGTATGCTTATCGAGAACGATCCTTGAGCTGATCCCTGCAACTATATACAGAACCGGCATTATCCACGGATAAACAAGATACATAAATGCATCGTAGTGCTGAACGCTCAGGTCAGTTATCTTTCCGACTCCGCCTAAGATTCCCTCGGCGTTGTACATATAGAGAACATGATAGAGCAAAACGATTACGACCGTTACCCATCTTAAGTTGTCCAAATAGTGCTTTCTCATATTTATCCCACCTTTGCCATTTATTTTAACACCATAATATTCCCAAACAAACTGAAAGACCACCAACTTCCGCTAACAGAAGGAGGCGGTCTGTGTTAAAAATCGTGGCAGGATACTGTCTCCGGTATTTATAGTCTTAACCTAAAGAGCCCGTGGCGGTTGCAGCAGGCGTAGATATACTTGTCTCCCGATATCCTGAATCTCGTTTCGGCCTCGCCCTCGGGATAGAGCTTTACGAACTGAACGGATCTGTCGGACACCGCCGCAAGGAAAGAGATATAATGATCCTTGGTCATGGGATGATCGACGCTGCAATAGTACTCATCTTCGATCTTCTCGAGTTTTATCTTGTGATCGGGATCACAGTCTTCCGCTTCCAGCGCAGGCAATGTTATGCCGCAGCAGCTTACCACGGTCTCTCCTGCAGTCCTAACGGCATTTCCGCAGACGGGGCATACATAAAAGCGGCTCTTCAGCATATTAGATGCCCTGTTGTTGTTCCTGATGTCTTCACCGGACAAGAGTTCTATCACCGATATATCAAGAGCCTTTGCGAGCGGCTCGATGAGACTAATGTCCGGAAAGCCCTGACCTGTCTCCCATTTGCTTACGGCCTTGCTGCTCACAAAAAGCTTCGAAGCCAGTTCTTCCTGCGTCATGTTCTTCTTTTCGCGGAGCTTTCTTATAACGGCTCCCGTAACGTATCTGTCCATGTCATTTACCTCCGATGACACAAGACTAACATAAGCAATAAAATGGGGCTACCCACGCTGCGTGGAGAGAAAATTATTAATAGGGATACGCTTTATCATTCTTAATATGCTCAATCATATCATCGATATCATTCATCAAACGTTCTTCCCATATTTTTCTGTTTATCTCTTTAATATTTACGTTATGAGGTTCATTCATAGAATCAGAAAAACATAGACT
>JAIKVV010000064.1 GCA_024685385.1 Saccharofermentans sp.
CAAGGGGCAGCCCTTTCTCATGAACTCTTGTTTTTCCGTCAACGCGCAGTTCTTTCGAAGATCATGACAACGCGGTCTTCCTTGCTGTTGAATGAACCTACGGCAAGGGATGAAGACTCTGTGGTATCGCCCAACGAAGACTGGAGCTTGCCGCCGTCGTCATTGATGATGGAGATCAGCTTCCAGCCGTCAGATGCCTTCTTCTTCAGGATCTTGGCAATCTCGGCTGTATTGACTTCACCGTTGTGGTTATGCTCGACTGTCTCGACACTGTATTCCTTCGGGCCTGCATCGGCTCCGGCGAGACCGTCGCGGATCCTCTTTTCGAGTACTGCGATAGACTCATCCATGGAATTCAGTTTCTTCTCAAGTTCTTCCTTCTCCATCTCAATCTCCTTGATCTTCTTATCTTTCTCTTCGATCTGCTTTTGCATTGCTCCCTTGTCGCTCTCTGTGAGTGCGACTTCCTTGAGGAATACAGCCTGCTTCTCGGCATTGAGGATTATCTCCTGAGCTGCAGCTTCGGCAGCGACTTCGGCATTCTTGGAATCTGCGATTATGCGCTGTGCCTGCTCATATTCGCCCTGGATCGCTTCGATCTGGGTCTGGAGTTCGGATGCCTGTGTCTCATACTGGTTGATGAGCTCGGCGGCTTCGTTCTTCCTTGCCTCCAGAGCGGCAGTCTCTTCTTCCTTGGCAGCCCTGTCGGCTTCGATCTGCTCTAATGCCTTCTGCTGCTCTTCCTGAGCCTTGTTGAGTTCATCTATGATGCCGTCTCTCTTGGATGCTGCTTCTTCAGCCTCGCTGATCACGCCCTTTGCCTGCTCTACGAGTTCATCGAGCTCGGCCTGGGCTGCAACCTTGCGCTGCTCGGCTTCTGCGATCAGCTGATCCCTGTGTGCTATGGCGGCGTCTCTTTCCTTCTCAGCCTGTTCCTTCTGCTTCAAAGCTTCGGAAACCTGTTCTTCGCCGATCTTCCTGGATTCTTCCTCGATCCTGGCCTTCTCCTGTTCGAATTCCTTCTCGAGTTTCTCCTTATCGTCAGCGTACTGCTTATTGAGTTCTGCCAGCTTGTCTTCGGCCGCCTTGACCTCGGCTTCCTTCTCAGTCTTGATCTTCTCGGCTTTGTTTACGAATTCCTGGATCTCCTTGGCCTGCTCCAAAAGCTCGTCACGCTTGCTCATGGCCTCGGTATATTCCTTCTCGACCTGGATGGCAAGCTGCTCCGTCTGGATCTGTGCTTCCTCGAGGATGCGCTGCTGCTCGGCCTTGGCCGCCTCGATCATCTCATCGTGCTCAGCCTGTGACTTCTTGCGGCTGACTTCTTCCATCTCTTCGGCTTCCTTGCGAAGCTCGTCTCTTCTCTTACGTACATCCTCAAGATCGTTTCTGGTCTCTTCCAGATCCTTCTCGAGTTTAAGCTGTTCATCTATGTTGCGCTTCTGCATTGCCGCATACTCGGACTCCATGCGAAGCTTCTCTGATTCGAACTGAGCCTGCATCGTTGCGTACTCACGCTCGAGTTTCTCTTTAACCTCAAGGATCCTCTTCTCTTCTTCGGAACGCTTGGCTTCAGCCCTGGCAATATTTTCCTGTTCTTTCTGCTCAAGGATCTTCTTTGCCTCATCGGCAGCTTCATCGGTATTTCCCTGAGAAGCTTTCTGGAAATCGTATTTACACATGGAGCAGCGGGCAACGTTATCGCCCATCATGACTCCACAAACCGGACATCTCTTCATCTGTCAATCTCCCCAATAGTTTTATTACTCGTACATTATACAACGCAAATGAACAAAAAAAACTCATATTAACAATGATTTTTTTAACATTTGACGATTTTTTAACAAAGGTGTGGAAAAAAAAGAGCAATTAAAGTACATTTTACTGTAATTAAATTTCAGCGTGGAAAGGTAATAGAAATGAGACATTTTTCGAAAACGATAACAGCGGCGATCCTCCTTGCTTCCATGGCTTTCGGCTTCGCTTCCTGTACGGCAAGTAATGCTTCTTCCGGCAAGGTTACGGTCGGCATCACCCAGGAGCCCGGCACATTCGACCCGCATACGGTCGTAGCCGCAGGCGACCAGGAGATCATCTTCAACATCTATGAAGGCCTCATGAAGTACGATTCAAAGGGCAACCTCAACCCCTGCCTGGCTAAAGAATACAAGATCAACGACAGCGCTGACGAATATACCTTTACGATCAGGGACAAGGTCAAGTTCCATAACGGTCAGGATCTTACTGCAGCAGATGTAGTCTATTCACTTCAGCGTGCGGCAGGACTCCTCCCCGGATCTGACGGAACTGCCCTCATCGCATCCTTCGACAAGATCAAGACTGTTGAAGTATCAAATGACGATCCCAACAAGGTCGTTGTCACGCTCGAGCAGCCCGACAGTGAGCTTTTGAGCTATTTCACGGTCGGCATCATCCCCAAGGATTACGAAAATTCCGACAAGTCCCCTTGCGGAACAGGTCCTTTCAAGTTCGAAAGCTACTCCGTAAGCCAGAACGTCACCTTGTCCGCCAATAAGGATTACTGGGGCAATAAGCCTCAGATCGACAAGGTCGTCTTCAAGATCTGCGCTGACATGGACGCAGGGCTCCTCGAACTCAAGAGCGGAACGATCGACATCTTCCCTCACCTTACCAAGGACCGCGCAGACCAGCTTTCTCCCGATGCATATAACATCATGGACAACGCATCCAACATGGTCCAGATCTTCGCGCTCAATAACAAAGCAGCTCCTCTCGATAACCCCAAGGTTAGAGAAGCCATAAACTATGCCATCAGCCGTGATGACATCATCAACGTAACTATGGACGGCGCAGGCGTTGCTCTTACGACAGCCATGAGCCCCGCTATGGGCAAGTGGTACGACAAGTCGCTTGACGGCACATACAAGAAGGATCTCGACAAGGCAAAGAGCCTTCTTGCCGAAGCAGGATATGCAGACGGATTCGACCTTAAGGTAACGGTTCCTTCTTCCTACCTTGTTCACGTAAACACTGCAGTAGAGTTAGGATCCGAGCTTTCCGCAATCGGCATCAAGCTCAAGATCGAACAGGTTGACTGGGCTACATGGCTCGACGAAGTCTACTCAAAGAGAAACTATGAATCGACCGTAATCTGCCTCACGTCAGATTATGCTCCCTACGATGTCCTCCAGAGATATTCAACGGATTCCAAGGACAACTTCATCAACTACAGCAATGCCGAAGTAGATGAACTCCTTAAGAAGATCCCCCTGACTCCCGGTGAAGAAGACAAGCTCTCCCTCTACCATCAGATCCTCAAGATCATGACGGAAGACAATGCTTCCTGCTACATCCAGGATCCCCAGGAGATCGTACCCGTATCAACAAAGCTGGAAGGTTACAACGTATATCCCATGTATGTTCAGGATATGTCGACAGTAAAGTTCAAATAAGCCTTAGCTACTGATACAATATATGTCATGGGCAGAAAGACAGGATTCATAATCTCCAAGATTCTCGAATTGCTTGCGACATTACTTGTGGTGTCGCTCCTGACTTTTGTGGCCTTCAGCGTGATACCCGGAGATACGGCCCAGGTCATATTGGGACCTGACGCATCCCAGGCTCAGCTCGATGCATTAAGATCCGAACTGGGGCTCGATAAACCCCTTATCGTTCAGTACCTTAACTGGATCGCAGGACTCTTCACTTTCAATCTCGGAAAGTCCGCAGCATTCGGAGTTCCCGTATCGGATCTCATAGCAGAGCGTCTGCCGGTAACGATCGGCATGAGCATCATCGCTCTCATCTTCGTGATCGCTGTCTCCTACCCCCTGTCGGTATTGAGCGCAAGGCGCCCCGGAAAAGTATTGGATCAGGTATTCTCCGTCACGGGACATATCCTGTTCGCAATACCTCCTTTCGTCCTGTCGCTGATCTCGATCATCGCCGCATCGGCGCTCTTTTCGGGATTCCGGGCAGGTCAGTATTTCAGCCCCGACGAAAACTTCCCAGGCTTTATCGGCTGTCTGATACTGCCGTCGTTTTGCATCGCGCTGCCCAAGATCGCCATGACGTTCAAGTATATGCGTTCCTCCATAATCGAGCAGAACGCCTCCGAATACGTAAAGAATGCCAAGGGGCACGGGCTTACTGACATGCGGATCTTGATGAAGCACGTGCTTCCTAATTCCAATGTATCAGCCATCACGGTAATCTCCATCGTCCTGTCCGACATCCTGGCAGGAAGCCTTATCGTGGAACAGGTATTTAACCTTCCCGGAATGGGCCGTCTTCTTCTTTCGGGCATCGCAAGAAGAGATTTCCCCCTTCTTTCCGGAATGGTCTTCTATATAGCATTCATAACGGTGCTGCTCTATTTTGCAGCTGACGTCCTCGGCAGCATCGCCGATCCCAGGATCAGGCTTAAGTGAAAGGAGCATTGCCTTGAAGAATCCTTCCTCGAAAATCTTCTTCATAGCAGGCTGCATCCTGCTCGGCATAGTCCTTCTGATCTTCCTGATCAGCCTGTTCTGGACGCCCTACGATCCTTCAGCGACCGATCCTGCATCCAAGCTCATGGCGCCTTCCGCAGCACATCTTTTCGGAACGGATAATTTCGGGCGCGACACTCTCTCCCGTGTGATGGATGCATCCAAATATACCGTATTCATATCTTTTGCAGGCGTAGCGATCGCCCTTGCCTTAGGACTTGTAACCGGCATCCCGGCAGGCTACTACGGCGGCTGGACCGACCGGGGCATAATGCTCTTATCCAACAGCATCATGTGCTTCCCCGGTATCCTCCTGGCGCTGGTCGCAGTCGCTGTCGCAGGCCCTTCCATGTATAACGTCGTATGGGCTTTGGGCCTGGTCTTCGCTCCGACATTTGCCCGTGTCTGCCGAATCGGCACCATGGAATTAAAGCAGAGAGATTACATAATCCACGCCCGCGTAATGGGCATAAGATCTCCAAGGATAATGGCGCTCCACATCCTTCCCAATCTTACGGGAAGCCTTCTGCCCGCTACGGTAATCGGACTTGCCAACATGACTCTTTTCGAGAGCGGAATGAGTTATCTCGGCTTGGGCGTGCAGCCCCCTGATGCAAGTTTCGGAAAGCTTCTGGCAGACGCGCAGTCCTACATGACCCGCGCTCCCTGGCTCGTCATATTCCCTTCGTTGATGCTGGTGATCTACATACTCGGACTCTACTTCGTATCCGAAGGGATCCGCGTAAGATCCGGGAAAGGAGGGAACTGATGGAAAACATTCCTTCCGAACACATAAGGCATATCCACATAGTCAAGATCAAGGACCTTACCCTCAAGTTCCCCGCAACCGACAAGGAGCCTGAACACATTGTGCTCGACAAACTCACTTTCGGCATAAGAGACGGCGAGATCATAGGTCTCATCGGCAACTCCGGTTCCGGCAAATCCATGACCGCTTATTCCATAGCGGGACTCCTTCCCGGCAATGCAATGATCACGGAAGGCACGATCAAGTATCAGGGCAAGGATCTTTTGTCCATGAATCCCAAAGACAGAAGATCGATGCTCGGCAAAGACATCGGCATGATATTCCAGGAACCTGCATCGGCCCTTGACCCTCTCATGAAAGTCGGCAAGAGCCTCGACGAGATACTGCTGTCACACGGTATCAAGGACAAGGCCGAAAGATATAACCGCATATCAGACATCTTAAAGACCGTCGGCTTCGATCAGCCCGAAAAGACTTACGAGAGATATCCGCACCAGTTATCCGGCGGCCAGCGCCAAAGGATCCTGATAGCAGGCGCAGTTCTCCTGTCACCCAAGCTCCTGATCTGCGACGAACCGACATCCTCTCTTGATACGGTTACCACGGTCGCCATATTGGATCTTTTGAGAAAACTCTGCACCGACATGAAGATAACGATCCTCTTCATATCGCATGATCTTTCCGCGGTCAAAAATTTCTGCGACAGGGTCATCGTAATGAAGAACGGCAAGATCGTGGAATCCGACACGACCGAAGACATATTGATGAATCCCAAGAATCCTTACACGGCTGAACTCCTCACCAACGCAAGGCTCGACCCGAGGACCTTGGATCTTACGCACGCAGAATACAACCCTGATGAAGACCCCGTCTTGTCCTGTAAGGATGTATCGGCAGCCTATACGGCTTCCCTCTGGGGCCGCTGGGACGAGAATCTCGTCCTGTCCGGAGTCAACATGTCGGTCTACCCGGGCGAGATCAAGGGACTCATCGGAAGTTCCGGCTGCGGAAAGACGACCCTTGTAAAGACCATCCTGGGCCTGATGAAATCAGGGGGTGAGATAAGCCGCCCGGAAGGCGCCATCGGCGCGGTCTTCCAGGATCCCGTATCCTGCCTCAACCCCGCTCACAGCATACTCTGGCACCTGAAAGAAGCCTTAAGGCCCATGAGAAGATCCATGTCCAAAGAAGACATCATGTCAGCCATCGACAATGCCGTCGATACAGTAGGACTTGACCGCAGCTACTTAAGCCGCCGTCCGGACGAACTGTCAGGCGGTCAGCGCCAGCGTGTTGCCATAGCGATGTGCGTCATTACTCAGCCCAAGTTAATAATCGCGGACGAGCCTTTCTCTTCGCTCGATGCGACTTCCGCCGCTGAGATCTTAAAGCTCCTGGCTAAGATCAACCGCGAGAAGAAAGTCGCCATCCTCATGATCACTCATAACATCCATATCGTAAGAGCCGTCTGTTCGACTGTTGCGGTAATGGATGCAGGCAAGATCGAAGAAGACGGCATAACCGAAGCAGTCCTGGAAAGTCCTAAATCAGAAGCAGCCATCAGGCTCCTCGATGCCGAGAAGAGGCTGCATTCATAAAAAAAGACTGCCCTTTGGGGGCAGTCCTTAAATGTCATCTTAATGATCTCAGTTAAGAGAGAATCCGTATTGAGTCTTAAACCAATTCTTCTGTGCTGGTGTGAGATTATTATAAGTTGTATTGTTGTAGTCATATCCCGGCATTCCGTTCAACATCCACCTGTTAGCGGAAACATTCAGATTGTAGCTGCTTCCGGACTTGGTAAAGTTGAGGTCTATCGTATTAGTGCTCTTATAAGCAGTAACCTTGTAATTGTTTCCGCTCTGGGAAACATTGGAAACGCCGACATTTGAATCATTGCCGCCGGGTGTTCCGTACCCTGCAGGAACGGAAACGCTTCCGACAGTAACTCCGCCGCCGTTGTTGCCGTTGCCGCCGGGAAGATTCGGATCCGGAACATTCTGCTGACCGCTTGTTGTCGTTGAAGTATCCTCGGAACTTTCTTCAGATCCTCCTCCGCCTTCACCGCCGCCGGCTGCTTCACTGGCAGTCGTTGTTATCTTTGAGGGATGTTCTCCGTCCGGATGAAGATCCGGATTCCAACGCCATGTAACAGTCGTTATATAACCATTCTCATCCGTATATATGGTAATCTCGGCATCCGTATATCCCTGTGCCTTCAACTGGGCTATCTTTTCTTTGTTCTTCTTGTCGATCTCTTCAGGAGAAGCTCCGTTACCTGCTTCACCGAACTCTATCGTCCTGGGCTTTGCATTGTCGGCATGTACGAGATTTTCTATTGCTTCTCTGGCATCCGCTTCGAAATTTACGCCGCCATTCTCTTCAAGACTCTTTTTATAAGCATTGTAGTCATTGATCGAAATAATAATACCCGTAAGAGCCGATCCGGCAAGTACGACGATTATCGCAATAACGATGATCATCTCGGTGAGAGTAAAGCCTTTTTTGCTGTTTTTCTTTAATATTTTACAGACCATAATATCACCACCTTTACTAATACCTACAATCCTCCGTATTTAGATTGTAAAGCATTCAGGCGTCAATCGCAATTTGTTTTTGGTCAAAAATATTTTTACTAACAGATAATTTACAGAATGGTATTTTTTTGTAGCCAAAACTCCTTTAGCCCAAGGTGATGATGAGTTCGTTGCCGGAAAAATCAACGGATGTTCCCCAGCTTTCGGGCTCGGGGATCGACTCGGATACGCTCACGACATTGGTGATGCCGGTAAGCGCGATCCTCTTGTTGCGGCCGAATCCGTCAGTCTTAACAGTGATCTTTTTGCCTTCCTTGAGAACGTTGATGACACCTGATGCCTTGCCCTTATCGTCGAAGACTTCGCAGGCTGCGACCTTGCCGTCAACGGGAGCAAAACAGGTGAAGGTAACGTTGTCCAGGAAGGACCTGCTCGCGGAACGGCTGTCGGGATTGGACAGGGTCGTTATGATCGAATTGGGTCTTACGAATACCGGGAATGAGCCGGGTTCTTCTTTTCGGGAAGCAAAACGGGGACCCGTCAGAGTCTCTCTCGTGAAGATATTGGTCCACTCGCCTGCCGGCACATAGAACCTTACGGAATTGCCGGAGGAAGTCAAAGGAGCAGACAGGATCGAAGATCCTACCATGAACTGATCCTGAGCGAATGCTGCCAGAGCATCGGAAGGGAATTCATAAGACATGGTGCGCAGAGCGGGATTGCCGTACATGGATGCTTCCATTACGGAAGAGTAGATATAAGGTGACAGGCTTGCCCTCATCTCGGAGAAGAGCTTGATCTGCTCGAATGCTTCCTGGGGAAGGTTCGAAGGCATACCCTTGAGATTGCACATGATCCTTGCGTGAGGCGCAAGAAGAGCTACCTGGAGCCATCTCTTGAAGAGGGTCATGTCATTTACATAAGGAACATCAATGTTGGAAAGAGTAAAGCCGGAAAGTCCGTAGGACAATGCATTGGATATCGCTGCGGACATGCCGCCGAGGCTGATCTCCGAAGAAGTGGGAGCGATGTTCCTGTATGCAACGGAAAGGTCACCCGTGGATACGATGTTAGCCAGCATGAAGGAAACTTCCTTGCCCTTTGCGCGGGAGGATGCATCCTTGATGGCGCCGTTGAACTCGGATACGAATACGGAATTGAAGCCGTCTTCCTTGCCGTTGTCCTGACCGCCGATGCCGATGTTGCCGATGAGGCTGAAGTCGAAAGATCCCTCGATCATGTCGATGCCCGAATCGATCAACTCGCCGACCTTCATGCTGAACCAGTTGCGTGCTGCTATGTTGGTCATGTCAAGGAGCGCTACGGACCCTTCCTGCGTATCAATTATCGCCGTCTTGCCGGCAGAATCCTTCATGAAATAGTTAAGGTCCGTAAGCTCATCGAAAAGTTCATCCTCTTCGAAAACATAAGGAGTAACTGTCGCGCCGAGCTTGATCCCCAGATCGTGAACCGTCCTGCAGAAAGAGGATGCTTCGGGGAATCTCTTCAAATCCCATTCGAATCCTGCGGGTGCGCCTGCGGGCAGATAGGATCTTCCGAGCCAGAGTTCTGAGATCGCAAGACCCGAATCCGTTATCTTGCGGATCGAATCGATGACTTCTTCCTGAGTAACCGTGAAGTCATCCTGCATGACGAAAGACGTGCAGATGGATGTCGCAGAAACATGAGATGCTCTTCCCATGAAACCCGTATAGGAATTGATTATCTCAGCGATAGATGCGCCTGCGAAAAGTTCGAACTCGATCGATGAACCTGCAGCCTCGAATATCATGCCGTTTCCTTCGCTTGCGCAGTCAAAGGAAACATTGCCGATGGTGTTAACGAAGATACCGTAGTTGGCAGAAGATACGAAGAAAGGCGTATTCGTCTTTCCGGGAGAAGAAAGCGCGGGATCCGTCTCTATCTTCCTGCCGTTTGCGACCGTGGAGACTCCGCCGCCGAAGCCCATGAATCTCTCGCCTGCCTGAACGTTCAGGACAGCACCCGTAACAAACTGTTCCTTCCTTCTGTCGAAGGATTCCTTGACATAGATGCCGCCCGGAACGGATGAATGTGATGTGATGATATTGTCACCAAAATAATAGGTGATCTGAGGAACCGAAGTCTTGCTTATCCTTGCTTCGGTAAGACCGCTCTTGAAAGAGATGTAATCGTCCGTCTCGCTGATCTGGCCGTTGCCCGAATCACGGGTCTTGATAAATGAACTGTCTTTGTCCTTCTTCTTGTGGCTCCTTACAACGACTTTGATCACGTTGTTGGCAGGTGATGACATCATCAATGTAATGCTGCCTGCTCCCTGCATTGTCATGGGGAGCTGCGACAGGGATTTAGCCGCCTGCTGTGTTCCCATAGATACAGTCAGGACATTGTCTGCGAAAGACACGTTCTTGATTCCGAAGGGGTACTTAGTTACGCTTTGTTCCATTTTTTCTCTCCTAATACAAACTTCAATAAAACCTTAGGTCTGATATTATCCTACCACTACTTCAAAAAAATCCGTAAGATCTTTAAGATACCGTTCCCTTACGGCCTCACGCATCAGTTCGTGACGGTGCGGACCGTAATCTATCGTCCTGATCTTGGAGTGTCCGTTGGCCTTGAGATTCGATGCCACTTCCTCGACACCGGCTCCGTAATTGCCGACGGGATCTTCTGCTCCGTAAGGCATCAGTGCGGGCGCGGAAGCGGCACCCAGATATGCCTTCTTGCTCTGTATGAACTTCATCATCACCATCATGGCGCGGAAGCCTTCATTGGTGAACATGAATCCGCACAAAGGATCTTCAATATACTTATCAACTTCATTGGGGTCTTTGCATATCCAGTCGAACACCGTCCTTGCTCCGGGAATCTTCTTGCAGTAGCTTCCGAAAGCGATGCTGTTTAACATCCTGCCTTCCTCTTCGCCCTGACCGAAGACACACATCATGGACGACAGGAACAATCCCAATCCGACTGCAGGATTCGGCGCCGATGTCGATGCGAAAACGAAACCCTTAAACTCGGATGCATATTCGGGAGTCGAATAGATATACCTTGCCACCATCGATCCCATCGAATGTCCGTAGAGGATATAAGGCAGATGGGATCCGAACTTCTCCTTGGCCTTCTCATGCAGCTTCATGATATCCGCAACCGTCTTGGCCATGGAGTCATTGCCCTTGCCGAAATATCCTTTGGGCATCCCGATCGCTTTGTTGGCTTCATAGCTCTCGCCGTGACCCAACATATCAAGTCCGGTTACATGCCAGCCCTCGAGATTAAAATGTCTTATTACGTCATCATATCTCGTGAAATATTCTGCCATTCCGTGGCAGATCTGAACAACGCCTTTCGGCTTATCCGCATCCGTCGGACAAAAGAAGCCCACGACACGGGCCTGTCCTCCGATGGATGCAGGGAAAATTATCTTCTCGCAACTTGCCATACCGCCCACCTCCGATATATCGCGATATTATCAATATAACATAAAAGAGGAAAGCAACGATTGTGCATAATCGCTTGTTTTACGAGCGCTTTTTGGTCAATATCGCAAAGAGCAAAATCAGGAAGCTTTATCCCTGACAGGCATCACGAAAAAGTCTTCGCACAAGACGACTCCTTCACCGATCTTTTTCATGATCTCATCCTTATCAGATCCTTCCTTAAAACAGACAGTTGCGCCGTCATCAGTATAGAAAGAATCATCATATTTATAGAGCCACTTACCGGACTTTAAGACTCCCATTATCCGTCCTGACCAAAGACAATAATCGGCATCGGCATAAGATCCGATCACAGAGAATCCGAATGTGCGTGTTGCCACCTGAGGCAGGGATCCTCCGGGCGGAATGGTCTCCTCGATCGTAACAGGCGTAACTTTCTTGACCACTCTTAACTCGGGGTAGTGATCAAATCCTTCTTCTCCTCCTGAAAGATATGTGACGTCACAATCCAGCTTAACAAATCCGCCGTCTTCACACGAGATATCAAAACCCGTAACGTTCACTCCATATAAG
>JAIKVV010000065.1 GCA_024685385.1 Saccharofermentans sp.
AATTCATGATCGAAAAGTATGACGAGATCATTGAATTTGCAGAACTCGAAGAATTCCAGGAATATAATTTCAACCAGCTTTCGAGCGGCATGAAGAGCAGGCTCGCATTCGCTATCGCATGTCTCGTTGATCCCGACATCATCATCCTTGATGAGGTCCTTTCCGTAGGCGACGGTGCCTTCAGGGTGAAGAGCGGCGAGAAGATGAAACATATTTTGGATAACGGCGTTACGGGCATCCTCGTATCGCATTCCGTTCCCCAAGTGAGGGAACTTTGCAATAAGGTCCTCTGGCTCGACCACGGCAAGCAGATCATATTCAGCGATGAAGTCGAAAAGATCTGCAATGCCTATGAAGGATTCCTCATGGGCAATCCCCTTCCGACCAATGAAGCGGAGATGACGGCTCTGGCTACGATCTTTGAGACCAAGATGGAAGAAGAGAGGCTCGAGAGGATCAGGCAGCGTACAAAGAAACTCGAGAATCTCCTCGAAAAAGGTTCCAATATATCTCCGGTATCTGCAGCGATCAATGTCGTTGCCAAGCATAATCCGGAACTTCTCAATATGGATGCGGTAAAGCAGTCACAGTTTGCCGCTTCGGTCGATCTTGATCCTGCCGCAGGGGAGCCCCCGCAGGAGAATGTGTGATATTATACTGATATAGTCAGTTAGGAAGGACAAATTAGATGAAGATCTTGAATTTACACGGTGTCGGAGACATCAGGCTCGAGGAAAGACAGGTCGAGGCGCCGGCGCCGGGGGAGGTCCTTCTCAAGATAGGCGCATGCGGTATCTGCTCTTCTGATGAAGCAAGGATCTTCGAGACAGGCACTTACCATTTTCCGACAGTCCCGGGACACGAATTTGCAGGCACGGTCGAGGCCGTGGCAGATGATGTCGATAAGTCCCTCATCGGGCGCAAGGCATCCTGTTTCCCGCTCCTTCCCTGCATGGAATGTCCCTCATGCAAAAAACATGAATATGAGACCTGTTCCAACTATAAATATTTCGGTTCCCGTAACGACGGCGCTTATGCCGAATATCTGGCAGTGCCTGTATGGAACCTCAACTTGATAGAAGATCATGTCGACATCAAAGTCGCGGCATTGAGCGAGCCCGCGGCAGTATCGCTTCACGCAACGAAGAAAGGCAGGATCAAAGAAGGTTTTGACGTTGCCGTCATCGGAACGGGCGCGATCGGTCTCATGATCGCATGTTTTGCCCGCAACATGGGCGGTAAGGTAACCGTTTTCGGAAGAAGGGCTGCAAGCCTTGTGCCCGCAGAAGAACTGGGATTTGCTGCCGGCGATTCGGCAAGCCTTGAAACAAGTGATCCTGCATTTGATACCGTTTTCGAAGCAGTGGGAACAAATCAGGCAATGAGTCAGGCGATCCTTGCAACACGCCCTGGCGGAAGTGTCGTTGCGGTCGGAAATCCCCACGGCGACTTTGCACTTTCCAAGGACACCTACTGGAAGATCTTAAGAAGACAGATCCGTCTTGTCGGAACCTGGAATTCCACTTTCAAGGGTGATACGGATGACGACTGGAAGGATGTTGCCGCACTCATGGCTGAAGGCAATATACCTTTCGAAAAACTCATAACAAAGACATTTACGCTGGATGAATATAAAGAAGCATTCGATTTCTTAAGAGACAAGTCCAAGCCCAAGTCCCGCGGCATGTTCGTGATGGACTGAAGAGCCGGCAAAGAAGAGGTGATATACCATGGGAGAGATAAAGAAGAGAAAAGGCATGCTTGCCGCATCCATGATGTGTGCGGGACTCGATAAGACCTTCTACTACATAAGCGAATTCAAGAGCGCAGGCTTGGAATACCTCCATATAGATATCATGGACGGTGAGTTCGTTCCCAACTTCGCGCTGGGAACGGATTACGTAAAGAGTCTTCGAAGGATCAGTGATATCCCCTTCGATTACCATTTCCTCGTTGTGGAACCCGTTGAGAAGATGAGCTGGTTCGATATAAGGGAAGGAGACAATGTCTCATTCCATATCGAACGCAACGATCATGTAGCGGAATGCATCCAGGCAGCAAAAAGACTCGGGGCGACAAGTTTCATTGCGATCAACCCCGAGACGCCCGTTGAAGTTTGCGATCCTTACCTCAATGACATAGACGGCGTGCTCTGCATGACGGTCAAGCCCGGATTCGCAGGCAAAAAACTCGAAGTGTCCACTCTCGACAAAGTCAAGAAAGCAAGAGAATATTTCGATTCCATCGGCAAGAGCGATCTTAAGATCGAGGTTGACGGAAACATATCCATAGAAAATGCCGCCAAGTTCTATGAGCGCGGCGCGGACATCTATGTGGCAGGTTCGTCATCCCTGTTCAAGAAGTGTGAGCTCGATGTTGCCGAGATCATAAGGCAGAAGCGTTTGGCTATCGGCTGGAGTGAGCAGGAGGTTAATAAGTGAATTACGCCGCGATCCTTGCAGGCGGCATAGGATCCAGGATGATCCGTGCCGACAGACCCAAGCAGTTCTTAAATCTCAAGGGAACACCAATCATCATCCACACGACCCGAAGGCTTCTCGAAGGGAAGAACTTCGATGTGCTCTATATAGCGATCCATCCCGACTGGAATGATTTTCTTAACGATCTTCTCGAAAAATACGGCCTGACGGACGATAACATCAAGGTCATCAACGGCGGCGCCGAAAGACTCGATACCATAACCAATGTCATCAATGCGATAGAAAGCGATTTCGGCATCAATGACGACGACAAGATCTTCATACACGATGCGGTAAGGCCTTTCGTCACGGATCAGATCATCCGCGATTCCCTGGATGCTCTCGATACTTGTGAGGCGGTCGTCGCTGCAGACCCGGTCGTTGATACCATGCTCTGGATCGAAGACGACAAGACTGAAGTCAGCGATATGCCTGCAAGAAAGAACCTCTACCACGGTCAGGCACCCGACAGTTTTAAGCTCAAGGTCTTAAAAGGCGCCATTGATGAACTTACCGAAGAGGACAGAAAGGTCATAACGGGCACCGCCCAGATCTGCATGCTCAAGGGCATCAAGATCAATACGGTCCCGGGCGACAGATCCAACATCAAGATCACGACCGACGTTGACATGGCGATCGCAAGCGCTATCTACAGTTACAACAACAAGATCAAGACGGTAGGCGAACCTTACGTTCCCAGTGAGGAAGAGGATGCATACCAGAACAGCCTGACGGGTGCGATCCTTACTCACGTTGCATTCCGCAGGGTCATCCTCAATATCGAAGGATATATCTCTGATTCCGTTGAAGGCGACATCTCCAATGCAAAGATCACTCTCAAGGGTGAAGAATTCACGGGCCTTCCGCAGCATATCAAGGTCGATGTGAAGCACAGGACATTTGAAGCGATGTTCCATATCTGCGACCTTTACGAGAGAGGACCTTTGCCGACCGGATCTTATAAGCTGATCCTTACCGTTGACGGCAAAGACTATCTTTCTTATCTTGATGCAAGACTTACCCATGCATATTTTGAGCAGGTTACGAAGATGAGCTTCCGTCACCTGCGCCGCACGGTCAAGCACGGCGAAGAGCAGTACGAACTGCAAAGGACCATAGATGAAGAAGACGGCAGCGTCGGCTGGGATTCGCTCCTTATCCACCAGAGGGAGAATCCGACCTTCGGTGAGCAGATGGCAGACCTTGGCAAGGGCTTCAAGGGCCTTGGCAGGGCTTTCGTAAGAGTTGCCAAGGACTGGCTCCTTCCTGCAAGAGACAGAGCCCTCGTACGGCTCTTTAACCGTACGAGCAAGAAATACATGTCCGTCCCTCATGACAAGAAGACCATCCTTTTCGCATCTGATTCCAGAGCCGAATTGGGCGGCAACGAAGAGTTCGTATATAACCGCATGATGGAGCGCGGGATGCAGGATGATTTCATCTACAAGTTCAATTTCCTTAAGTCCATATCCAAGAAGCGCTCCTGGATCGGCGTAAGAAAATATACGAAGATGCTCGCTTCCTGCGACATCCTCATAATCGACGACTATCTGCCTTTCGTATATAAGTTCGACTATCCCGCAAATGTCAAGATCGTTCAGGCATGGCATGCCTGCGGCGCATTCAAGTCTTTGGGATTTGAAAGGATCGGCAAGAAGGGCGCACCCAGGATCGATACCAGAGTTCATAAGTGCTATACGCATATGCCTGTAACATCCATGCATTCGGCATTGCACCATGCGGAAGGATTCGGTCTTCCCGAAGATGTATTCCTCCCCATCGGTGTTCCGAGAACGGATATCTTCTTCGATGAAGAATATAAGAAGAAGATCACCGAAGAACTCTACGAGCTCTATCCGGTCCTCAATGAACGCACCAAGGTATATCTTTATGCTCCGACATTCAGAGGCCAGAATGCTCTCAATGCATCCTTCCCTTACCGCAGGATAGACTTTGAGACATGGGGCGAGTTCCTGAAGAAAGAAAACTCGATCCTCATATTGAAGATGCACCCCTTCGTTACGGAGCCTGTTCCTATCCCCGAAGAATATGCCGACTACATGCTGGATCTGTCGGAATACCGTGAAGTAAACAACATCCTCTTCATATCGGATGTCCTCATCACGGACTATTCCTCCGTCATGTATGAATTCTCTCTCCTGAGAAGACCCATGTATTTCTTCGCATTTGACCTCGTTCCCTATACCAGGTCAAGATCCTTCTATGAATCCTATACGGATACCGTACCGGGATATATCTGCAAGTCTTTCGCATCTCTCATGAGAAACCTTTACGAGACGCCTGATTACGACATGAACGTCATCGATGCCTTCGTAAAGAAGAACTTCACATATAC
>JAIKVV010000053.1 GCA_024685385.1 Saccharofermentans sp.
TTCTCCGATAAGGTAAGATTGATTTGAGCCATTTTTGAGCCTCCTGTTTATTTATTTGTTGTGGTTAACAAACATTATACAGGGTCAGAAATGACTCATTTTTCTTTGTTTTGAATTTACACCATTATATGGGCACAACTCACAAGCTGCCCTGTCGCAGGGATGTATTTGTTGAATCTTTGAGTAAATCAGCTATTATTCAACAAATAGTGCCCTGATGTAGGGATGTTTTCGTTGAACCCAAGACAAAAATAAGGGCTGCAATCGCAGCCCTTTACTTTTCCAGGTGAAAATTCCTATTATTGGAGTCCGGGAGTCTGTCCGATAACTTCTTCGGTGACGTAATCTACAGACTCGTTGTGTTGAGTAACACTGGCAGCAGCAACATTCGCAGCTTCCAGATAGAATCCGATGCCAAGCATAAATACGCTTGCAAGAATTACGATAATCGCAATAACCAATACCATCTCTACAAGTGTGAATCCCTTACGATCCTTACTAAGTCTCTTCATACCGTCACCCTCCTGTTTTTAGTTTTTATTTATTATCCGGACAAGCCGAGCTTGTCTTAGAACCCCTATTGTTGAAAGAAGAACGGCAGTCATAGTAGAAACTACGGCTGCCGCGGTCTTTTCAAAACACATTCATATTATTGGCCCCGAATAAAGATCGGGAAGATTACTCGTTGCCTTCTTCGAAAGTCTTATCGAGGATCTCGTCTGTAACCTGCTCAACGGATTCATTGTGCTCTGTGACACTGGCAGCTGCGACATTGGCAG
The DNA here is from genome assembly GCA_024685385.1 of Saccharofermentans sp. GTDB lineage: Bacteria > Bacillota > Clostridia > Saccharofermentanales > Saccharofermentanaceae > Saccharofermentans. The sequence goes on from JAIKVV010000053.1 coordinate 780, forward strand.
CATCAAGGTAGAAACCGATGCCGAGCATAACGATGCTGCAAAGGATAACGATTATTGCCATTGTAAGAACCATCTCTACAAGAGTGAAACCCTTACGCGATTTGCCGATCTTTGTCATTTTCTTGCCCTCCGTTGTGAAGATTTTGTTAACTTGATAATGGAATCATAACACATAGTTCATATTTGTTCAATATTTATCTCAAATTTTTCAAAATTTCTTTAGTGTTTGTTAAATGCCTTGTTTTCAAGGGATTGCGGTGCTTTAATCCAAAATATCTGCAAAAAATCAAAGAAATATTTTTAACAAAATGTAAACAACTGATACAAAACAGAAAAAATGTTAACGAAAAATAACGAGAATATGAATGGCAATAAATGTACACTCGATAATAAAAGTGACGCGTTATAATGTACGCGACAATAATCCATATAAAAGCAGGTATTCCCAATGATCGTTGAATTCGGCTACGGTAAAGGCACACAGAATGTAGATATTCCTGACGAGAACCTTCAGGATATCCTCATGAGCAATCCCTTGGAACACGAGAGGACAGGCCCTGATGCGGTCGAATACGCGCTCGATAACCCGATCGGCTCCGATAAGCTCGAGAATATCGTTAAGCCGGGACAGAAGATCTGCATCATTACTAGTGACATCTCAAGGCCGATCCCGAGCTTTGATGTAATCCCTTCAATCCTCAAGAGACTCTTCAAGGCAGGTTGTGCCCCCGAGGACATAAAGGTCGTTTTCGCGCTGGGTTCCCACAGACACCACACAGAAGACGAGAAGAAGCACCTTGTGGGCGAGTGGGTCTACGAGCAGGTCGAGTGCGTTGACAGCGAGCCCGAGGACTGCATCCACATGGGCGACACGAGCAGGGGAACCCCCGTTGACATCACAAGGTCCGTTGCCGAGGCTGACTTCAGGATCGGCGTCGGTAACATAGAGTTCCATTATTTCGCGGGATACTCGGGAGGCGCCAAGGCTCTCATGCCGGGTGTGTCCACACCCAATGCGATCCAATCCAACCACCGCATGATGGTCGATGAGAACGCCTGTGCTGGCAAGCTCGAAGGCAACCCCGTAAGAGCTGATATCGAAGAGTCAGAGACGTTCTGCCACCTGAGTTTTATCGTCAATGTCGTTCTTGATGAGCACAAGCACATCGTCTACGGCGTGGCAGGTGATGTTACCGAAGCACACCGCATCGGCTGCAAGTACCTCGATCAGATGTACAGAAAGCCCATCAAGGAAAGGGCGGACATCGTTATAGTCTCGCAGGGAGGAGCCCCGAAGGACGCCAACCTCTACCAGACGCAGAAGGCTCTGGATAACTCGAAACATGCCGTTAAGGACGGCGGTACGATCATCCTGATCGGTGCCTGCAACGAGGGCCTCGGAAGCAAGGTCTTCGAGGAGTGGCTTGTATCCGCACCTACGGCAGAGTCCATGATAGTAAGAGTCAACGAGCACTTCCAGCTCGGCGGACACAAAGCTGCTGCGATCGCAATGGTACTGCAGCACGCGAAGATCTGCCTCGTATCCGAGATGGATGATGATTTCGTGAGGAGCATCTTCTTAGAGCCCGTGCACAGCGCGCAGGAAGCATTTGATGAAGCGATGTACCGTTATGGAAAAGAGGCATCGGTCATCTGCATGCCTTTCGGCGGTGCGACATTACCGATGCCTCCCGAGAATGCTTAAGGACAGTTCAGATCCTACCAGTCTGAATCCCAGCCGCCTCCGCCGCTGATGACGCCGCCCCAGCCTCCGTCATAGTCGGAGTCATAATCGGAGTCGTAGTCGTAATCATAGTCATAGTCCGAATCGTCTCCGGAATCGTAGTAGTAATAATCCCAGTCGTCATCGTCCCAGCTGTCGTCGGCCCATGAGTCGTCGTAATCATAGTCATAGCCGTAATCGTAATCGTAATCATACGAGCCGAAGTAGGGAACATAATCGTAGGCATCGTCGTCTAAGTCGTCGTAGTCGTCATCCTCGAAATAATCATCGTAATTATCATCGAGGTCATCTGGAACTTCAGTCTCTGCCCAGTAGCCGTCATCGTCTATGCCGTACCAACGGTCATCATCGTAGTAATAATATTCGTCGCCGTATTCATAGTAGCCGTCTTCCGGTCTGTCGGAATCAGAATCCACTTCGATCGATCCGAGCTCATCGAAGAATTCCCTGGCCAATGTCGCATCGCAAGCGGTGAAGCTTGAAGCGATAACGACCGCGAGGAAGAGGAGCGCCAGGATGGCCGAAGCCAGAGCGCTGCCGTCGTTGTTACCCAGGATGTTGTTCCCGCGGGAATACTTGAACTTCTCCTTCGGCGGAGGAGGAGCGGGCTTACGGTAATCCGTGAAAGGACGCTCAGGATGGCCCTTGCCGTAGTCACCGCCGTCAAAGAAACTGCGGCGGTCCAGCATCTGCCTGTGTTCCAGGTATTCGGCCTTCATCTTCTGATAGATCTCGTTGACGGCATAAGCCTCGTCCGCACCTTCATAGCGGATGATGCGGGTTCCGTCGCTCTTGTTCTTGTAAACGATGCAGTTCTGGTTGTCGGGCCTCTTGAAGATACCGAAAGCCCTGGGTTCCTGATAGTCGATGCCGATAAAGAACCTCATCCTGTCCACCGGGATGTTATGCTCCTCGACGAATGCCTGGAGTTCTTCGATCGTCTTGGGAACCTGGTTGCCCGAACGGAGCATGTGCTTGTTGACAGCACCGCATTCAGGGCATGAAGCCAATGTCTCGTCAATGGGCTTGCCGCAGTAATCGCATAAAACCTTCATAATTCTATCCCCCTGTAATCTATCCCTTAGATTATTCCCTTAAACATTTTTGATTATAGCATGTAACATAGTGGTTTGTGTGCATTATTTAGAGTGATTTTGTGTTGAAAAATACCCCCTCAACACTTAAAATAACTACGGTGAAATTCGACCAATAAGGTCGCATTCCTTATTAAGAAAGGAGAAACATAATGATTTATTCAACAGAAGTCAAGAATATGTGCAAAGTGAATCAGGCCGGCAACCACGGCGCTGCACCGATTCCTGAAGAAGCAAAGTGGGTAAGCGCTAAGCAGATCAGCGACATTTCCGGTTACACACACGGTATCGGCTGGTGCGCTCCTCAGCAGGGTGCATGCAAGCTGTCCCTCAACGTTAAGGACGGTATCATCCAGGAGGCTCTCGTAGAGACAATCGGATGCTCCGGTATGACACACTCCGCTGCTATGGCATCTGAGATCCTTCCCGGCCGCACGATCCTCGAAGCACTCAACACAGACCTCGTTTGCGATGCTATCAATACAGCAATGAGAGAACTCTTCCTCCAGATCGTTTACGGAAGAACACAGAGCGCTTTCTCTGAGGGCGGTCTCCAGATCGGCGCAGGTCTTGAGGACCTCGGTAAGGGAGCTCGTTCCATGGTTGGTACAACATACGGTACTCTTGATAAGGGTCCCCGTTACCTCGAGCTCACAGACGGTTACATCACAGATCTCGCAATTGACGAGAACGATGAGATCATCGGCTACAAGTTCGTTAATTTCGGTAAGATGATGGACTTCATCAAGAAGGGCGACGACGCTGCTACAGCTCTTGAGAAGGCATCCGGTAAGTATGGACGTGTTGATGATGCCGTTAAGTTCATCGACCCGCGCAAGGAATAAGGAGGAAATGACAAATGGCAGAGTTATTTGAATCATATGAGAGAAGACTTCCCCAGATCAATGCTAAGCTCGCTGAGTACGGCATCGCTTCCATCGAAGAAGCTGAGAAGATCACAAAGGACGCAGGTCTTGACGTATATCACCTCATCGAAGGCATTCAGCCTATCTGTTTCGAGAACGCTAAGTGGGCTTACACTGTAGGCGCTGCTATCGCTATCAAGAAGAACTGCCGCAAGGCTGCTGATGCTGCTGCAGCAATCGGTGAAGGTCTCCAGGCATTCTGCATCCCCGGTTCCGTTGCTGACAGACGTAAGGTTGGTCTCGGTCACGGTAACCTCGGTAAGATGCTCCTCGAAGAGGATACAGAGTGCTTCGCATTCCTCGCAGGCCACGAGTCTTTCGCAGCTGCAGAGGGTGCCATCGGTATCGCAGAGAAGGCTAACAGAGTTAGACAGAAGCCCCTCAGAGTTATCCTTGACGGTCTCGGAAAGGACGCTGCAAAGATCATCTCCAGAATCAACGGCTTCACATATGTTGAGACTGAGTATGACTACAAGACAGGCGAGCTCAAGGAGCTGTCCAGAACATGCTACTCCAAGAACGCTGATTCCCCGAGAGCAAAGGTCAACTGCTATGGTGCAGATGACGTTCAGGAAGGTGTTGCAATCCTCTGGAAGGAGAACGTTGACGTTTCCATCACAGGTAACTCCACCAACCCTACAAGATTCCAGCACCCCGTTGCAGGTACATATAAGAAGGAGAGAGTCGAAGCAGGCAAGAAGTACTTCTCCGTTGCATCAGGCGGCGGTACAGGCCGTACACTCCATCCCGATAACATGGCAGCTGGTCCTGCATCCTACGGTATGACAGATACATTAGGCCGTATGCACTCCGATGCACAGTTCGCAGGTTCTTCTTCCGTTCCTGCACACGTTGAGATGATGGGTCTCATCGGCGCAGGCAACAACCCCATGGTCGGTATGACTGTTTCAACGGCAGTTTCCATCGAAGAGGCTGCAAAGGCAGGCAAGTTCTGATCTTAAGGAAATGATCCAAACTTAATAAGATGCCGTCTTCATGATGAAGGCGGCATCTTTTTTCGCTAGTATAAGGCCCCCAGTGTTATAATCCTTATTGGCGAAAAGCGAATTCTTTCAGGCAGGTATATATGCGGGTCGAGATCGAGAGAGTCAACAGCAAAGATGAAGAGAAGGCTGTCATCAAGGCAGTCGAGATCACTGACGAGATCAGCGGCGCCGTGGAACTCTTGGAAGGCGGCAATAAGAGCTTTGCCGTAAGTTATGAAGACAATGCTTATATCCTGAAAACTGAAGCCGTATATTACATAGAATCCGTTGACAAGAAGACATTTGTCTATACCAAAGAAAGATGCTACGACACAAAATACAGGCTTTATGAGCTTGAAACGATGCTGTCGGGCTACTTCATGAGGTGCTCCAAGTCAATGATCATAAACCTTAAGAAAGTCCGCAGCGTCAAGTCCCAGATGAGCGGCAGGATAGAAGCGACGCTCCTAAACGATGAAGTCGTCCTCATCTCGAGAGGCTATGTCAAGGAAGTGAAGAGGAGGCTCGGCTTATGAACAGATTTAAGTTCTGGCTTGAACAGACCATGATGATATCTTTTGCGATCTTTTCGGGTATCCTGATCGAAGGTCTGGTATATAAGTTTGTAGAAGGAAGCTCCTTGAGCTCATTTACTCTTTCCTGGTATCAGATATTGTCCGTGATCCTGACCGGCGCCATATGTTCGCTGCCGACGATCTTCCTTCTGTCGGATAACGAAGGATTCAAGACGAAATTCATTGTCAGGGTCATAATCCACTGCATAGGCTTATATGCTGCAGTATCCCTTATCGGCTGGGCATTCCAATGGTATACAAAGATCGACGGCTTCATAATGGTGACGATCATATTCTTCATGGTCTATGTTTTCGTATGGGTAGTTTCCCTGTGGTTCCATAAACGCGATGAAGATCAGATCAACAAGGCTCTGGAAGACATAAGGGATAAAGAGTAATTCCCTTCGTTTCAGGCTTAAAACAGCAACTTGGTGCCCTGTTTTTGCAACTTGGTCGCCAAGTTCTTTTTTTCTCGCATACTCCGGTATATCTTAGCCTCAGGAGGTACGGAAAATGAATATCATAGAAGTCAGAAACCTTACAAAGGATTACAAGGGAAAAAGGGCCGTAGATTCGATCTCGTTCGATGTCGAAGAAGGAGAGCTCTTCGCATTCTTAGGCGAAAACGGCGCAGGGAAGTCAACGACCATCAACATGCTCTGCACTGTCCTTGCCAAAACAACAGGCTCTGCGTTCATCGCAGGAAAGGAACTCGGCAAAGAAGATGATGAGATCCGCAAGGCCATCGGCATCGTCTTCCAGAATTCTGTTCTCGACAGAAAACTCAGCGTTAAGGAAAACCTGCTTACGAGAGGATCTTATTACGGTCTTTCCGCAAGGGAAGTCAAGGAGAGGATCGAACCCTTCAAAGAAAGATTCGAGCTCGATGAGATCTGGAACAGGCGTTATGAGAAACTTTCGGGCGGTCAGAGAAGAAGAGTCGATATCGTAAGAGCCCTCATAAACGATCCTAAGATCTTATTCCTGGATGAACCAACCACGGGCCTTGATCCCAAGTCCAGAAGACTTGTCTGGGATCACATAGATTACTTAAGGCGCGAGCACGGCATGACGATCTTCCTTACGACTCATTACATGGAAGAAACGAGAGATTCGGACCATGTGGTAATACTCGATAAAGGAAATATCATAGCAAAGGGAACGCCCGCTGAACTTAAGAGCAGATATGCACATTCAAAGCTTGTATGGTATACGGCTCAAAGCCCTGATTCTGAGAATCTCATAAGCCGGATCAGCAATGAATTTGCTTACGATGCTGACCACTATAACATCGTAACCGACGACGATCTCACGGAATTCATCTATCAGAACAAAAAACATATCAGGGACTATGAACTGATCAAGGGATCCATGGATGATGTATTTCTTACACTTACCGGAAAGGAGTTCGCATAATGAAAGATTTTATGGGTTTTACAAGGAGAAATATCCTCATATACTTCAAAGATATCCTTGCAGTCTTTTTCTCACTTTTAACGTCGATAATCGTATTCGTATTATATCTTCTCTTCCTGAAAGGGACTTTTGTCGATGCTCTCACGGGAACCATGAAAGGGCTCGAAAACATAGTATCATCACAGGATATCGAGATGTTCGTAAACGGCATTCTTCTTTCGGGCATCCTGGGATCCTCCATGATAACAGTTCCTTATACCTGCCTTCAGACGATCGTTAAGGACAGGGAAGCAGGAGTTGACATCGATATATGTTCGACGCCTCTTAAAAGATGGAAGATAGTGCTTTCGTATTTTACGGCATCCTCGCTATGCGCTTTCATAATGACATCATTGATACTGACAGTGGGGCTTATCACACTCGGCTTCATGGGAGATCTTCACATGACGGCAGGATCAGTCCTTGCATCCTACGGAGCGGTATTGCTGGGATCCTTGTCTTCAACGGCTCTGTTCATGATGATATTGCTCCTGTTCAAGTCTTCATCTACGAGCACGGCTTTCTTCGGGATACTGACAGCTGCATCGGGATTTGTCATCGGAGCATATATCCCCCTGTCCCGGTTCTCGGACGGAGTTCAGTCTTTCTGCAATCTCTTTCCGGCAAGCCACATCACTGCCCTGATAAGGAACCTCCTCCTAAGCGGCATTTCTGACAAGATAGATTCTTCTATCGGAGGATTGGACAATGGAGCATTCATATCAGCAGTCAAGGAGACTTTCAGCTTCAACGCGGTAGCATTCGGAAAAACGTTTAGCTCTTCGGGATCGGTAATATATGTCCTGATCATCGCTCTTGTCTCGATCCTTGCCATGACTTATCTTTACAAGAAGACTTACATGAGGAGATGAAAAAAACGACCGGTTATCCGGTCGTTTTCTGTCTGGTGGATGCTACAGGACTCGAACCTGTGACCCCCTGCACGTCAAGCAGGTACTCTAACCAGCTGAGCTAAGCATCCAAACTGATCTTCGTCAGCACGGGTGATTATACAATAATAATCGTGCATCTGCAAGACAAATGGTGTAAAATAGAAAAAGAACAAATGTGCGCAAATGAGGTTATTGTCAGTTGCAGGATGAGCAGAGGACATATATAGCGATAGACCTTAAGTCTTTTTATGCTTCCGTTGAATGTGTCGCAAGAGGCTTGGATCCTCTCACGGCTCATCTTGTCGTGGCTGATCCTACACGCACGGAGAAGACGATATGTCTTGCTGTTTCTCCCGCTCTCAAGGCCTATGGCATATCCGGCAGGGCCAGGCTTTTCGAAGTGCTGGAGCGCTTGCGTGAAGTCAATATCGGAAGAGAGAAGGAATATGGAGCGCCTCTTGCGGGGGAATCGACTGATTCCGTTGATCTTGCATCGCATCCGGAGAATGCAGTCGGCTTCATCACAGCGCCCCCCAGGATGGCCGAATATGTTGAATGCAGCACGAAGATATACGGGATCTACCTTAAGTATGTATCGAAGGAAGACGTTCTTGTCTATTCGATAGACGAGGTCTTCATCGATGCAACGGATTACATGAAGCTTTATCACGTAACTGCCCATGAACTTGCGATGATGCTGATGAAGGATGTCCTTCACGAGACCGGCGTTACCGCGACATGCGGAATCGGCACGAATATGTATCTTTGCAAGATAGCGATGGATATAGTCGCCAAGCACATGGAAGCCGATGAGGACGGTGTAAGGATCGCGAGCATAGATGAATACGATTACAGGCGGCTACTGTGGGACCATGAGCCCTTGACCGATTTCTGGAGAGTAGGGCACGGGATCGCATCCAGGCTTGCCCAGTACGGGATCCGTACCATGGGAGATATCGCTCTTTGTTCTGCCGGCAAGTTCCCGGGAGGAGTTACGGAAGACCTTCTGTATGAACTTTTCGGCGTGAATGCGGAGCTTCTGATCGACCATGCCTGGGGATATGAACCCTGCACCATGAATGATGCCAGATCCTACAGGCCGCAGACATCGTCCCTGTCTTCGGGGCAGGTCCTGAAGGAGCCTTACGAATGGAAGAAGGCAAGGCTGATCGTAAAGGAGATGACGGATCTTCTGGCATTGGATCTCGTCGATAAGGGTCTCGTGACAGATAAGATAGTGCTGACCATAGGATATGATGTATCAAACCTTTCTGATCCCAAGAAGGCGGCAAGATATAAAGGCCCTGTCCACAGGGATCATTACGGAAGGCCCGTTCCGCAGCATGCGCACGGGACGGAGAATCTCGATTTCAAGACGAGTTCATCGAAGATGCTGGTCGCCGCCGCCATGAATCTTTTCGACAGGATAGCGGATAAGGATTTAACGGTAAGACGAATCAATATTGCAGCCATGCTGCTCGAATCCGAAGATCATGAAGGTGAGGCATCCGGATCGTCAGGCTATACGCAAATTGACATGTTTACCGATTATGCGACAATAGAATCTGACAAGAAAAAAAGAGATGAAGAACTCCGCAAGGAGAAACAGGTGCAGCAGACGATATTGGATCTTAAGAAGAGATTCGGAAAGAATGCCGTCATCAAGGGAATGAACCTTGAGGAAGGCAGCACCGCGATAGAGAGGAACGGACAGATCGGAGGACATAAAGCATGATGCGCGAAGCTGATGCCCCTGACGCTAACAGATCGGGTAAATACAGTGAGATCATCGACATGGAATACCGTGGGTCGAAAAGAAAGGAGAAACTGAGCAAAGATGCCAGAGGCGCCCAGTTTGCTCCTTTTGCGGCGCTTACGGGCTTTGACGATTCGATCAAGGAAGCAGGCAAGAACCTTATTGCCTTCATAGTTTGTGCGGCGCTGATGCTGGGCATCATAACAGGCGCGTGTTCCTCTGAGGTTTTTGCCGCAACGGAAGATCTGCCTTTCTTCAGTGATGTCATAGATGATTCTGATTTCTGGTTTACTCCCGTTTACTGGGGCGCATCCAACGGAATAGTGATGGGATACGATGACGGAACTTTCGGTCCTGCCAAACAGTGCACGAGAGCCCAGATGGTGACCTTTATCTGGAGACTTGCAGGCAAGCCCGAACCTAAGACGAAGAAGAGTCATTTCACTGATATCAAGACTTCGGATTACTACTACAAAGCCTGCCTTTGGGGCAATGAGAACAAGATAGTAATGGGATACGATGACCATACTTTCAGACCCGGCAATAAGTGCCTTAGAAATCAGGCCGTAACCTTCCTTTGGAGATTCGCGGGAAGCCCCGAACCTGATACTGACAAGAGTCCCTTCGAGGATGTTAAGAAGACAGATTATTTCTACAAGGCCGTACTCTGGGGCGCAGAGCAGAAGATAGTCGCAGGATATCCGGAAGAAGGGCTCTTCAAGCCCAAGGGAGACTGCCTGAGGCGCCAGATGGTGACTTTCCTCTATAAGTTTGCAAAACTTGCATCAGATAAGAAGATAAAGCCCGTAAGCCTTTCATCCAGGCTGACCATGAAAGCTTCTTACGATCAGGATCAGATGAAAGATTCAAGGACGATCGATACTCCCCAGATCATAAGAGGCGCATCGGTTAACGGAGGCCTTAAGATCGTCTGGGAAGAGGTCATGGGTTATAACGTCAAATACCATCTCTACAGGAAGGACAAGTCGACTGACTGGAAAAAGATAAAGACCTTATCAGAGACTTCTTATGTAGATAAAGAGGTCAAGGCAGGAACGGAATACAGCTACCGTATAACGGCTTCCGTCGTAAAAGGATCCGAGAGTCCTTACTCTGAAACAAAAAAATTCAAATACAGCAAAGTGGATTCAAAATATGCAGGATTTACCGATTACTGCATAGGGCTCATGGACACTAAAGGCAACGATTATTCCGACGGTTCTTCTCTTGTGAAATATTACGAAAAGCCTTACATCCAGAAAGACAAAGACGGCAGCTTTGCAGGTGACAACGGCGTTTTCATGTACCGTTCGGCCAAGGTGCCTTACAAGAGCGGCGGCGCATCTTTAAAGGGCATGGATTGTCTGGGTCTGCAGGTCTTCCTCGCAAAGAGTTATTTCAATATCAATCTTACACATTCGAATAAGCAGTATCTTGCAGGCAAGAAGATATCACTTGACGAGATCCGCCCGGGAGATCTCCTCTGTGCGGAGAAAGGATATAATCCGGATCACGGTTACACTTACATGTATTGCGGCAAGGATCCCGAGACAGGATATGATCTCGTAATGACGACAAACAAGAGACATTGCAAACTCTACATGATCTATTTCGATCTTGCAGCCTGGGATGCCGACGAAGATAAGTGCATCAGAAGGATAACCTGATCTCATCCAAAGTCCTCATATTGTGATATAATCAAAGTTACTGAAACATTGAGGGAGGGTAAGGTTATGTCTGATGAGATCAAGAAAGATGATGTTGTTGAAGATATCGCAGAAGATATCGTAAACGATGCAGCCCCGGCTGAAGAGGTCAAACTTGAACTTCCTGTTGAAGAGGCTGTTGAAGCAGTTGAGACTGTTGAAGTTCCTGCAGTCGTAGAAGCTCCCGTGGAAGCAGCTGTTGAAGAAGTCAAGGAAGTTGCATCTGCAGCAGAGGCTGTTGAAGAACCGGTTGTCAAGGAACTTACCAAGGCACAGGAAGCCGGAGCCGCTGCCGCGGCAGCCGCAGCAGCCGCAGCAGCAAAGAAGGAAGAGAAGGCAAGGATCGCCAAGGAGAAGGCATCCGTTAAGTCTGCGAAGAAAGTCGAGAAGAAGAAGGCTAAGCTCGAGCAGGAGCTTAAACTCAAGGATGAGTGCCCTGTTGAATATAAGCCTGTATCGACAGCCAAGTATTTCTGGATCGGAGTTGCATGCTTATGCTTCCAGCCGATAAGTTTCGTAGTTACGCTCCTGTTCAGCATGCTGCCCCGCAACCGCAACGTTAAGCATTATGCTCAGGCTCTTTTCGTTTTCCAGATCATCTGCATCATCCTTACAGCGATCGCGATCGCGGTCTTCTACTTTTTATTGGATCCTTCGGTAAGAGATAACATTATCGAAGCAGGAGGAAAGATATTATCTTCATTCTCTTTCGGCATCTGATCGCAAGGACATTTTTAGAATAAAATCTGCTTTGACATATGGGTTTCCCGACACAGGGGAAACCCATATTTAACTTGCGTGTTTCCCGTTTGTCACATTGTTACTTTAGAATGATTACGAGCGATATTATATTTTGCAGGAGGTCGGGTTATGTCAGAGCTTATTTCAAAGAAACAATTGCTTAGAGTAACACACATTTCATACGGAACTTTATACAGATGGAAGAGGATGGGTCTGATCCCCGAGAGCTGGTTTATCCATAAGGCTACAGAAACGGGACAGGCAACATATTTCCTGAAAGACAAGATCCTGCCCCGCATCGACAGGATAAAGGAACTTAAAGGTGAGCTTTCCGTTGAGCAGATGCAGGAACTCTTTTCTGCAAATGTCGAGAGTTTTAAGATCCCCCTTAAGGACTTCAAAGATCTGGAGATCGTAGGCAAGATGTCGCTCACGGCTTTCACGAGCGTTTTTCCCGAGAAGGACATGCTCGATTTCAATGATGTATTCGGCATGTATGTCGTAGACCACTTAATGAAACTTTCCGGAATCTATCTTGAGGATGCAAAGCAGGTCTTAAGGATGCTCTGCAGATATCTTTCCGTTGAAGCAAGCAAGGACTATCAGCTCTTGCTCTTACGCAAGATGGGCGTCCCCATGACAGTCCTCGTATCCGGTGAAGACCAGATCCTGCTGGAGGATAATACAGAGATCATTGCATGTGCAAATCTCGTTGAATTTGAAGAAGCATTGAAAGACCGCCTGATTGCTTGATGAAATGATTTTCGAGGTCACTATATGAGAAAGAAGTATTCTTCCGCCCAGGTTACAGACGCGATGTCAGTCCTGTTCGAACCCGTAAGGTTCGGTATCGTTTCAAAGATCGCATCAATGGGCACGGCGCGCGCAGTCGATGTTCTGGAAGCATTCGATCTTACCCAGCCCACGATGTCTCATCACTTAAACCTGCTCGTCGAAAAGGGGATCCTTACTGCAGTAAAGCAGGGAAGATGCGTTTACTATTCCGTTGATCCTATGATGTTAAGCACTGCAGCAGACATTCTTACATCACTCGGACAGGGAAAGAGCAAACCCGCAGCTCCGGTCAAGAAGACCGTAAAGATGCAAGCCAAGCAGGATAAGACAGAGGAGAAGAGTTCATCCAAGAAGTCAAAATCCAAGAATAAATCAAAGGGCAAGGATAAAGAGAAGACAAAGGATAAGAAAGACAAGTCCAAGAAGAAAAAGAAAAAGTAGATAATTAATCTCAAACCGAAGGCTGTCTTTTCGAAGGCGGCCTTATTTACTTGACCGGTTTACATGAAGGAGTAATTCAATGGGACATGAGTTTTACAGCAGAGTAGACAGATACTATCTGGAAGGAAATTATGAGTTCTGGGGCGTTCAATTTGATTACGACGGTGACGGATATGTAAGTGAGGACATCATAGCGATCCGTTGGGAAGGAAGAATACCCAAGGTCTTGGTTTTGATCAATAATCCGGGTCGTGTTGATTCTGAGGAGTATTATTCTGTGATATTGTGCTTGTTTGAGAGTCTTACCGACGGTGAGGGTTCATTTGAAGTAAAACGCGTTTACGATAAGAACGTTGATGAATATTCTGTTGATGAGATCAAGCAAAAGCTTAAGGAGTATTTTGGCTGAGCGGAAAACCCCGGATTTTTGCGCGAAATACATAGCAGCCTATGCCGCGCAAACAAAAATGATATAAAGGATTCTTTGTTCTTTTAAGATCAGTAAGCTATCGCCTGATGCCCGAATGTTTCCTTGAGCCAAGTCCCGCTGCTGTTGTCTTCCGCAGGATAAACTATGGTGTCGGGATTGCCGTCAGAGATATATCTCTTTCCCTGTGCGAGCTGCTTGAAGTTCTGCTCGATGTCACAGTCTTCGCCGTTGTTGTCGTAGCCTCTGATCCTTCTGATACAGGTCTTGTCGTAATCTCTTACGAAAGGCGCATAAGCTCTAGTCCAGCCGCAGAGAAGCGATGCTCTGGATGTATAACTGAAGCCGTCGTAAGTTCCTTCAAAGATCTTGTTGTACTGGGGCTTATCTTCTCCCATCTTCTCGGGTGATCCGAAGGGGAGAGCCACGATGTTGACATACTGGCCGGGGATGATGCTTTCAAGTTTCTTGTAGACATATCCGACCTGCTTTTCGATCTCGTTTGCATCGCAGTCTCCGAGCTTCTTATGGTCTTTCGTGTGATTACCGATATCGTAGCCGTTATCGACCATCCACTTCAATACCTTGCGGTCGTTCTCTTCGCCGTTCTCGAAAAGCTGATCGTTGACAAAGAAGGTTGCCGTTACGTTATAGTCAGGGAACTCAGCCTTGATCTTCTCAAGGATGCCGATGGCGCATGAAGGATCGAACTTGGGAGATCCGTCCTCGTTCCAGCCCTGGAGAACGACATCCCTTATACCGTCGTCGAAGGTGATGATGATGGGGCTGAAGCCGTATGCGACATCGATCCTGCCGTCTACGAAGTCGGTGAGCCTCATCATGCGGTAGCCCTGCTGATAGTAACTACGAAGGTCTGCTTCGAAAGCCTCGGCTGTCCTGTTGTAACCGTCCTTGTCGACATTGCCGCCGGTATACTCGGTATCGGAGTTCTTCATGTCGTATATCCTGTGATACATAAGGATGGGGATGGAATTGAGCTCATTGATGCCTGCTGCCTTATACTCTTCGGCAGTCCTTGTGGGGGCAGCTGAAGTGGTAGTGGTGGCTTCAGTCGTAGTCGTAGCCTCTGTAGTCGTTGTGGGTGCGGTGGTCGTATCTTCGGTTTCTTCTTCTTTTCCGCTGCATGAGGTAAGTGATGCGATGCTCATGGCGGCAAGGAGCATAAGAGCCGTGATCTTCTTATTTATCATGATCGATACCCCTTTTCGATAATTATCTATATCAATTATTTATCAGACCGGGAGCCGATGTCAACTTATGATTGTGGCAAAGGCAAGTCATATAGGAAGCATCTGCTGATAGAGTTCCACATATATTTACGGGTGCGGACTGTAAGGCAGCGAAAAATAAAAAAGCCGCCGCTTTCGCGACGGCAGCAAGGAGAATCGCTAGGGATTATTTTTTCTCTGCCAAAAGATCCTTGATCTCCGTTAAGAGCTTGACTTCGTCAGAAGGCTCTGCGGGAGCAGCTTCCTCTTCTTCCTTTTTCTTGCCGAGTGACATCAGCTTGTTCATTGACTTGATGATGATGAACAGGATCACTGCGATGATGAGGAAGTTGATGATTGCTGTGATGAAATCACCGTAGTTCAACGAGAGGGCTGTCTGTGCCTCAAGATCGAGACCTTCGTAGTTAACCCAGGGAAGTCTGATGAGTCCAGCTACCTCGGCACCGCCGATGGAAGCGATGAGAGGATTGATAAAATCAGTTGTCAGCGCGGTAACGATCGCACCGAATGCGCCGCCGATGATAACGCCGACAGCCATGTCCATAACGTTGCCTTTAAGTGCAAATTCTTTGAATTCCTTGATAAAGCCCATACTATACCTCCGATTAAAAATACTAATACTGGTACCTTAAATAGTATCTCTTTATACCGGATGTTAGGTTGCATTCACTTTACAATAGTATGAATTTGATGTGAAAAAATAGAGGGGATGCACTGCATCCCCTCTTACATGATCTTAACCGAAAAACTTATTCTTCGATGAATGCCTTGATGTCGTCAGGCAGCTCCTCAGTGCTGGAGGAGAGAACAAGTGTTGCAGTGATAGCCGAATCCTTAAGGAAAGCGTCAAGCTTGCCGAGGAAAGCGGACAGGTCTTCGATGCTGTCGTTCTTGGCTACTTTTGCTATGCTGTCGATATAGATATGTGTAAGGTCATAGTCCTTGGAACAAATGCCGCCTACGAAAGCCAGTAACTGATCGAACCCCTCGACCGGATACTCTTTAACGTTGATGAGACGTACGCTGTGTTTAAGCAACTGATCCAACCTGTTGCCGCGCTCGATGCAGACTACGTTACTGTCTGTCAAAGCAACCTGATTGATCTCGTCAACAAGACGTGCTGTTTTTCCTGAACCTTTAGCTCCCGCTATAATCTTGACCATAGAAATTCTCCTTGTGATTTTTATTTCCTATGTCGGATAATTAGATTTTACTTGAAATGTCAAAATAAATGAATAGCAAAGTGCAAAGAAAATTCAGGAGAAAATTAGTTTGCATGATATTAAATAATATGGTAATATCATTAGGCAACATTTACTTATACGGCTTTAAGTAAACGGGTTCGGTCAGATCCCGTTTTTTTATTGCTATATGGGAGAAATATATGAAAAAGAGATCAAAAAAGGCTCAGCAGGCATATGACATCGTCCTGCCTCTTGCAAAGTCAATGGGTTACGACCTTGTTGACGTCGAGTACGGCAAGGAGGGCCAGAAGATGTTCCTGACGGTCTTTATCGACAAGAAAGGCGGCATCACTTCAGACGACTGTGAAGCGTTCTCCAAGGAAGCCGACCCCCTGATCGATGAGAGCATGGACTCTGATGCGGATTACTTCGTAGTGTCGTCGCCCGGGCTGACGAGACCTCTGGACACGGTTGAGGACTATGTAAGGTATGAAGGTGAGAAGATCGACGTCAAGCTTTTCGCTGCCAAAGACGGTATCAAGGATTTTACCGGCACGATAGCGGGAGTTGAAGGAGAGGATATCACGTTCGACACGGATGAAGCCTCCATAACCCTCAACATCAAGGATATTGCCAAGGCAATCAGACACATTGATTTTTAAAGAGAAGAAAGGAATAAAGCAATGGCACGTAAGAAGAAGCAGGAAGAAGAGGAGAAGATCAGCATTGTCGATGCGGTCAGAGCGCTGGCCAAAGAGCGCTCCATCGACGAGGAAGAAGTCTTCGAAGCTATGGAGATCGGTCTCGTTGCAGCTTACAAGAAGGAATTCGGTAAGGGCAAGCAGGAATTCAACTGCGTTGAGGCCGAGATTGACCGTGAGACAGGCGAGATCTATGTCTATAAGGTAGTTGAGATCGTTGACGAGGTATTGGATCCCTTAAACGAGATCTCCCTTGAAGATGCTACCCAGATGGGATATGAGGACGTCGAGATCGGAGACGAGATCGAGCTGGCTGTCGACGTAGAAGACTTGGGTTACCTCGCTGCAGGTGCTGCCAAGAACGCCATTGCATCCAAGGTCAAGGAATCCGAGGGTGTCAAGATCCGCGCCGAGTATGAGACAAAGATCGGACAGATCGTATCCGGAAGGATCGTAAGCGCCGATAATAAGTCCGTCATGGTAAACCTCGGAAGAGCAGAAGCTATCCTGCCTAAGGAAGAGCAGACAAGAAACGAGAGATATGACAGGGGAGCTACCATGAAGTTCCTCGTTAAGAGAATAGATGACAAGAGCTCCAAGACAACGGTCATCCTTTCCAGAAAGTCCGATGAGTTCGTCAAGAAACTCTTCGAGATGGAAGTCGATGAGATCAGGACCGGCAAGGTCACGATCGAGAGGATCGCAAGAGAACCCGGTTCCAGAACAAAGATCGCCGTTTACTCCCGCGATGAGAATATCGATGCCAAGGGTTCCTGCGTAGGCCCTCACGGTATCCGTGTTCAGGCTGTTATCGATGAGCTCAATCACGAGAAGATCGACATCGTTGACTGGAATGCAGACGAGCCCCTTTTCATCAGCGAGGCTCTGCAGCCTGCACAGGTAATGCGTGTCGATACTGAGATCGTGCCCAATGAGGAAACAGGCGAGCTCGAAAAGAATGCAGTCGTAGTAGTTCCTGACGATCAGTATTCCCTTGCCATCGGCAGAGGCGGTCAGAACGTAAGGCTCGCAGTAAGGCTTACGGGCTTCAAGATCGACATCAAGAGAGAGTCAGAAGAGAGCTCCGAGAGCGTCAAGAGCCTTATCGATGACTTTACGGTCGTAGATGAGATCCCCGGAGAAGAGCCTGATCAGGCATCTGACGGCGGAGAGCAGGAAGCATAATATGCGCAAGACACCTCAAAGGTCATGTATTTCCTGCAGAAAGGTCTTTGACAAGAAAGATCTTTTGAGGATCGTAAGGACTCCGGAAGGCGAAGTTACGGTCGATCCCACGGGCAAGATGTCTGGGAGGGGAGCATATATCTGTTCCGATCCCGAATGCATCAAAAAGCAGTTATCCGGTAAAGGCAGATTGGCTTCCAATCTCAACACAGTGATAAGCCCCGAACAGCAGGAGAAGATAAAGAAGGACGTTGAAGACTACTTTAGCAAAGTCAAAGGAGAACAATAAAGGATTTGACCAAAGACGGTGAACAGAACATATTGAGATTTATAGGACTTGCGGCAAGAGCCGGCAAAGCGGTATCAGGAGCAGGAGCCTGCGAAGAGAACTTAAGAGCAGGGAAAGCAAAGCTTCTGATAGTCGCAAAAGACATAGCCCGCAACAGTATGGACAAGATACTGGATGCGGCAGGAGCAGGAGAAAGCAAGACCGGAAATGAGATCAGTTGCTACAGTTTCTCCAATACGGAAATGCTGGGCTACGCGATAGGAAAGAGCAACCGGGCTGCGATAGTGATAACGGACGAGGGCTTTGCCCGCAAGTTAGAAGAAATGTTGGACGATTTTAAGGAGGATATCTGATGGCAGAAGACAGTGTAAACAAGAAAGACGGTCTGGCGGTCGGAGGTATATCCGGCAGCAAGATGATGCGTGCCGGACGTGTCCGCAAAAAGAAGACGGATGATACAGCAGCTGCTGAAAAGGAAGTAAAGGTTGAGGCAGCTCCTGTTGTCGAGGAAACAGCTGAAGAAGTAAAGAAGCCTGCTTCCAAGACGACTGCTGCCAAGAAGGCAAAGGCAGAAGCCGAGGCCGAAGCTGAACCTAAGGAAGAGAAGAAAACCGCTAAGGCAAAGACTTCCAAGACAGCCAAGGCTTCCGAAGAGAAGGCTAAGGAAGAAGAAAAGCCTTCCGAAGAGCCTGCAAAGAAGACGACCAGGAAGACAGCTTCCAAGGCCAAGGCTGAGGTTGCTGAAGAAGAGGCAAAGCCTGCCAAGACCACAAAGAAGAAGACTGCCAAGGCTGAAAAAGCTGAGGAAGTACCTGCCGAAGAATCCAAGCCTGAGGCAGAAGCTGCCGAAAGCAAGGACGCAGTAAAGGAAGAAACTCCCGTCAAGGAAACTCCAGAAGAAGTTAAGGAGCCGGTTAAAGCAGCTGAGGAGAAGGAAGCTCCCAAGGAACCTGCCAAGCCCAAGCTTTCATCTGCCGTTATATCCCTTCCTGATCAGCCCGGAAGAGCTGTCAAGAATTCAACTTATATTGCGTATGACCGTAAGTCACCCGTAAGACGCGATGACAACAGAGGCGGTTACCGCCAGGGCGGTCAGGGCGGCCAGGGCAGAGGCCCGAGGCCCGACAGAGGAGACAGAGGCGGACGCGGTGATGCATCTTTCATGAAGGATAAGGACGATGATCAGCCTTCAAGACCGATGCAGAGAAAGCCTTCCAAGCCCAAGGCTGAATCTCCCGTCGATGAGGTCAAGAAGTCACGCGCCAACTTCGCCGAGCGCAATGCGATCGAGAAGAAGCACAACGATGCTGACAGGCGCGACAGGACCCAGTCAGGCGACAAGAGAAAGCAGAGCCGCAACCAGCAGTACGAAGGCCGCATGGGCGCTGACGGTGAATACGATGATTATTCCTTCAGAAAAAAGAAGAAGAAGGCTAATCAGGGTCCCATTGAGCATGTCGAGCAGGTGATCACTCATATCCAGCTTCCTCCTTTCATTACTGTTAAGGAGTTCGCCGAGGGTATCGGCAAGAAGAGCTCCGATGTCATCATGGAGTTAATGAAGCTCGGTGTAATGGCTAACATCAACCAGGAACTGGATTTCGATACGGCATTCATGCTCGCGGATTCTTTCGGGATCGAAGCAGAGCCCATTACTGAGGTAACAGAAGAGGATATCCTTTTCGATGAGGGTGAGGACAATCCCGAGACACTCGAGACAAGACCTCCAGTTGTCGTTGTTATGGGTCACGTTGACCACGGTAAGACATCCCTCCTCGACAAGATCCGTTCCACGAACGTCATCGAAGGCGAGGCCGGCGGCATCACCCAGCACATCGGTGCTTACACCGTAAGGCTCAAGGGCCGTCAGATCACATTCCTCGATACGCCGGGTCACGAAGCTTTCACGACCATGCGTGCAAGAGGTGCCCAGTTCACGGATATCGCGATCCTCGTTGTAGCCGCTGACGACGGTGTCATGCCTCAGACGATCGAAGCTATCAACCACGCCAAGGCTGCAAATACCGAGATAATCGTTGCGATCAACAAGATCGATAAGCCGGGCGCAAACATCGATAAGGTAAAGCAGGAGCTTTCCAACTACGAACTCCTTCCCGAGGAGTGGGGCGGTTCCACGATCATGGTTCCCGTTTCCGCCAAGAAGGGTGAAGGTATCGACGATCTCCTCGAGTCAGTATTGCTCGTTGCGGATGTCATGGAACTCAAGGCTGACCCCAAGCGTCAGGCAAAGGGCGCAGTCATCGAAGCACAGCTCGACAAGAACCGCGGTCCTGTCGCATCCGTTCTCGTTCAGAGAGGTACGCTCCGCCAGGGCGACTCCGTAGTATGCGGCGCCATGATGGGTAACGTCCGTGCCATGTACGACGATAAGGGCAACCCGATCAAGAAGGCAGGTCCTTCCATTCCTGTCGAGATCTTAGGTCTCCCTGAAGTACCTGAAGCAGGTGAGGAACTCTATGTCGTAACAGACGAGAAGGTAGCCCGCCAGCTCGTAGAGAAGAGAAAGATCAAGCAGCGTGAGGCACACATCCACCAGTCTTCGAGGATGAGCCTTGATAACCTTGCAGCTCAGATGGCAGCAGGCGACGTTAAGGATCTTAACCTCATCGTCAAGGCTGACGTTCAGGGCTCCGTTGAGGCTGTTATCCAGTCTCTCGAAAAGCTTTCCAACGAGGAAGTCAACGTCAAGGTCATCCACGGCGCCGTCGGTGCCATCAATGAGTCCGACGTTGTTCTGGCTGACGTTTCCAACGCCATCATCATCGGCTTCAACGTAAGACCTAACCAGGTCATCGTTGACAAGGCCAAGGAAGCAGGCGTTGACATCAGACTCTATAACATCATCTACAAGGCAATTGAGGATGTTGAACTCGCCATGAAGGGTATGCTCGCACCTGTCATCGAAGAGGTCGTATTGGGTCACGCAGAGATCCGTGAACTCTTCAAGGTATCAGGCCTTGGCACCATCGGCGGAAGCTATGTAACAGACGGTAAGATCGTAAGGAACTGCGGTGTAAGAGTCATCCGTCAGGATGTCGTCATCTACACGGGTAAGCTGGGATCTCTCCAGCGTTTGAAGGACGCAGTCAAGGAAGTCAATTCCGGCTTCGAGTGCGGACTTACGATCGAAAACTATAACGACATCAAGGTTGGCGACATTGTTGAAGCATACGATAATGTCGAAGTTGAAAGAGAGTAAGATATGAAAAAGAACAGATCGGATCTGGTCGCAGATGAACTCCGCAAGATCATCTCCGACTGCATCCTGAACAAGCTCAAGGACCCGAGGATCCCGCTGCTGACATCCGTTACGGAAGTCAAGGTTTCGTCCGACCTGTCCCACGCCACATGTTTCATCTCCATCTACGGAGATGAAAACGTGAAGGCTGAGGCCATGAAGGCGATCAACCATGCCGCAGGATTCATCAGACGCGAAGTCGCAAACAACATGCGGCTCCGCATCACTCCCGAGCTTCACTTTAAGCAGGATAATTCGCTCGAAGAAGCGGCTGCGATCGGCAGAAGGATCGATGAGGTCATCGCCGAGGACGAACGCCGTGCGCGTGAGCGGATGAAGAACGAGCCCGGGCAGGCTGAGTAGGAATTGATCAAGGGGGAAATCATGGGGATCGAAAAGAATAATGTAAATACTTATAACGATAAGTACCTTGCCGACGCAAAGAGGATGGCTGAGCACTTTATCGCTGCTGCAGCAAAACTGAAGGAAAATGGTGAAACGGCTCTCATCTTTCCTCACAGAAGCGTTGACGGTGACTGCGTAGGTTCCGCATGCGGACTCTGTTCCGTATTGCGGGCTCTGGGCGCGGACGCATATGTTGCAATGCCCGAGAAACTTCCTGAAGACATGAGTTTCTTAGGCATCGAAGATCTTCTTTTCTTCCCCTGGAATGTTCCTTCCTTCGAAGAAGACCGTCTTGTAGAGGGCAAGCCCTACGGCGCAGCTTATGCCGTTGACTGCTCCGAAGGAAACAGGATGGGCGACTGCGGCAAGTATTTTGACATGTTCGATGAGCACCTCATCGTAGATCACCATCAATCCGTTCTGGTAAGAAACGATAACATCTGGGTGATGCCCGAGGCATCATCAGCCAGCGAGCTCTGTTTCTATGTTGCAATTGCCATAGAGGAGATCACGGGCAAAGACGTGATCGATCAGAGGGCAGCCGAGTGCTTCATGGCAGGCATCGTCACGGATACCGGAAGATTCACTTATACCAATACCAATCCCGAGACTTTAGTTGCTGCAGGCATCCTCATGGCAAGGGGAGCCAACATCAATGACGTAAGCTACAATCTCTTTGACAGGGTCAAGGTCGGCAACTACAGGATATCCGCAGCGGCAAGGCTTACGACCAAGTTCTTCGCTGACGGCAAGATCGCCGTAACCTTCGTTCCGAGAGAGCTTTTCGATGAATACGGCGCTGATGCGCAGGGCGTTGACGACGTCGTTGCGGCTATGAGAGACATCGACGGAGTTGAGCTCGCCATGATGCTCAGGACTCTCGAAAACGGCTCCATCCGCGGTAACTTAAGATCCAAGTCCTACTTTGACTGTTCCAAGCTCGCATCCAAGTTCGGAGGCGGCGGACATGCCAAGGCTTCAGGATTTACGGTAACAGGCATAGATCTGACCGAACTTGCCGATCAGGTCTTGGAAGAAGCCTTGAAGATGATATGAACGATAAAGCCAATCCTTCGGGCATAATCCTTCTCGATAAGGGCAGGGGACTTACTTCGATGTCCTGTGATGTTGCCGTCAGGAAGACTCTTTCAACCCGCAAGGTCGGCCATCTCGGAACATTGGATCCTTTCGCAACAGGTCTTCTTCCCGTATTCACGGGTGATGCTCTCAAGGTCTTGAGGTATTGCGAAGACTACGACAAGAGATATGTCTGCACTGCAAGATTCGGCATTGCGACAGACACTTTCGACTGTGACGGGAACATAACGGATGAGAACTTTCCCGACGAAAAAACGATGTCCGAACTCATCGCAACAGATTATGCGATGGTCCGCAAAGCCTTTGAACAAGCGGCTTTAACAGTGTTACAGATGCCTCCGAGGTTTTCTGCCAAGAAGATCGGCGGAAGGAAGGCTTACGAGCTTGCAAGGGCAGGAAAGGACGATATCCTGGATAAGGAATTGAAGCCTCATCCCGTAAAGATCCACTCCATTGACATACATTCCATCACTCCTCAGGACAGGGGTTTTGATGTCGAATTTGAAGTTCACTGTTCCAAGGGAACCTATATCAGGACCATAGCAGATGACGTGGGACGCAAGACCGGATTCTTTGCGACGGCAATGGAATTAAGACGCATTACTGAGGGTCCTTTCGACATCAAGGATGCCGTGACCGAAGATAAGATGAAAGAGATGGCCCAAGCAGGCGACCTTTCGTTTATAATTGATGTTGCAAGAGCTCTGGAACATATACCTGCAGTCGACATCGATGAAAGAACGGCAGATGATATGTCCCACGGAAGAAAGGTCCCTCTGTCGAGGATAGGCGGACTTTCAGAAGAAAGCCTTGAACCTAGATACCGCGCTGTCCGCAACGGAAGACTGATCGCCATGGTCGTTCCCGCAGAAGAAGACGGTATTAAATATCTTAAGTGCGAAAGGGTATTCGTAAGTTGAGCTACGATCTTCACATTCATTATCCGGATACATTGCCGTTCAGACCCGAAAGCCGTGTTCTGGCTCTGGGCCTCTTTGACGGCATGCACTTAGGCCATATGGAGATCATGGCAAAGACGATAAAGCTTGCAAAAGCGGCAGGCTTAACCCCCATGGTCCAGACATTTACGGGACTTAACAAGACCAGCGACGGTCTGCTCTATACATTCCGCGAAAGATGCGATCTTATTGCATCCTGCGGCATCAAGGACGTATTCGTCTTATCTTTCGACGATGTCAGGGACATGGCTCCCGAACTCTTTTTCGATGACATGCTGAGGATAAGGGCCGGTGCGGCAGCAGTTGTTGCAGGCGACGATTATACATTCGGCAAGGGCGGAGCAGGAAACCCGGAAATGCTTAAAAGACTCGGCAAGGAATCCGATATCGGCGTCAGGATCGTTCCCGAACTGGATCTTGACGGCAGGCGCATATCCACGACGAGAATGAGAGAATGCCTTGCCGAAGGAAATGTATCAGAAGTTGCAAGACTTTGCGGAGGGCGCCCTTACTACTATTCCGGCAGGGTCATCAAAGGCAAGCAGGAAGGCCGCAAGATGGGCTTTCCCACGGCCAATCTCCCTGTCGATAAATTCTGCGTAAAGCGCGGCGTTTATGCATCCCGCATCACGATCGGTCCCAATACCTTCTACGGCGTTACCAATATCGGCCGCCGTCCCACGATCGAAAACGATGCTCCCACGGACATCGTCGAGACCAACATCTTTGATTTCGATGAGGACATCTACGGTGTCATGATCAAGGTTGAACTGATCGAATTCATCCGTCCCGAAAAGAGTTTCTCCGGCAGGGATGAATTGATCCAAAATGTAGAACAGAATAAAACTGAGGCCTTGAAGTTCTTCAGGGATTCCGGCATCGACATCTGAGCAAGTTTATTAAAAGTCTGATATACTTATCAGGTTAAAATGCGCCTGTGATGGAATTGGCAGACATGCCAGATTTAGGTTCTGGTGGGAAACCGTGCAGGTTCAAGTCCTGTCAGGCGCACCAGTTCG
>JAIKVV010000014.1 GCA_024685385.1 Saccharofermentans sp.
GTTGGCATTGTAGGAAAATCCAAAAGTTTAGATTTTCCCACAATGCTTATCTTTTGGTCTTTGGTTCGGAATAGTGTAGTGCTGGCGGTCTATCTCTTGTTTTCGGTTGCTTGCTTCCTTACCGTACATGAGCATTATTTCAGGGATTATAAAAACGAAGAGTTCAATCTTGATCCAATTGAATCACAGAGAAAAATAGTGAAAGTGCTTGGTATTTGCGAGCATGTAATTGAATCTCGAAAAGAGGAGTTGTTAAAACTCGATGAACTCGTCAAAGCCCGATTTGTATTAGTCTATTATCCTGTGTATTTTCCTGTCTAACGATTAACCTCAGATATTAAGATTATAGCATTCTGACAATCGCCGCTTTTGTTATACTTATTTTCAACCGATCATCT
Organism: Saccharofermentans sp.; assembly: GCA_024685385.1. Classification (GTDB taxonomy): domain Bacteria; phylum Bacillota; class Clostridia; order Saccharofermentanales; family Saccharofermentanaceae; genus Saccharofermentans. Next base: position 399 of record JAIKVV010000014.1, read on the forward strand.
TAAAGTACTGAAGTGCAGCAACAATCGCCTTCTCCTTTTCTGGCGTGCAATTAGGCTGCTTTGAATTTTCTGATTTAGGAAGATTGTAGTTCTCTCTTTCGATAATTCCATATTTACGCTTAATCTGAGCGATATTAAGATTAGAAACTTGCAATCCGGTCTTTTCATATACATGTTTCTTTATCTTGTTATACGATGCATTGCCGTGAGCAGCAGAAAGATCCATATCCTCTACAGAAATCTCCACACGCAGCTTTCCTGCAGATATATCAATTCCCTTGGAAAGAAGAACTACCGTCTCCACATGCTGTGTCATCGGAAACATGTCGACAGGGGTCACCTTTACTGTCTCATATGCCTCTTTGAGTTTTTTGAGGTCACGTGCCATTGTCGCAGGATCACAGGATACATATACGAGTTTTTCAGATCCTAAATGTATGAGCTGTGTTAGCAATGAATCATCCAAGCCCTTTCGCGGAGGATCTACGATCACGGCACCCGGCATCTTTGTCTTTCCTGTTTTGATGAGAGATGAAAGATCCGTCTTGCCGCAGTCTTTTAAGATGAAGGATATCCTGTCTTTTTGCCCGGGATAGTTGCACTCTGCGTTTCTTTGAGCGGAATTTACCGCTTCCGGAGAAGACTCTATACCTATCAGGGACCCTCCTTCCGGAAGGACCGAAAGACCCAGTGTTCCCGTCCCGCAGTATAGATCCCATATGACATCGGTCCCTTTAAGATATTCCGAGATCATCTTCGTGATCTTCTCTGCCTGCGGGATGTTCACCTGGAAAAAAGATCCTGCCTCAACGGTAAATCTCTTGCCGCTGAATATCTCTTCGTAGGAATTCCTGCCTTCCAATATGAATCTCTTGCCGCTCCTGGTCCTTCTGGAGATCTTATCCGGACTTATCCTGAACATGACTCCTTCAAGTTTATAATCTTCCGATGCTTTTCTTATGTTGTCGATCAGACCAGTTGACTTCATGAAAGCCTGCATCTCCCTTACGACGAGTTCGTGGGACCTTGTATCCGATGTGATGAATTCGGCCATTATCTCTTTGGTCCTCTCGGATGCCCTTAAGACAAGGTCCGTCAGGAGCCTCGTGGGATATCTTTCGAGAACCTTCCCTGTCTCTTTGACCACGGATGCAAATACGGGATATTCGAGATATTCCTTTTCGAAAGGTATTATCGTGATGCCGTCTGATGCGGTCTGCCCGATCATGTTGCCTTCGATCTTATACTGCATATGGTTGCGGTAACATCCGGTCTTGTCAGATCCTTCTATGCCGCTGAGTATCTTATCCGCCTCATCTTCACCGGTCCCTGCCAGTCTTATGAGGCAGTCCCTGACCTTGTTGTATTTATAGTCAAGCTGCCCGCTGTAAGACAGGTGGGCAAGGGCTGCCCCGGGAATCGCTTCGGTCAGGGCGGGGATCACTCTGTCGGGAGATGTTTCGTAAAATTCATAAGCCTTGCCGAAAGAATATCTTGAAGCTTCTTTGGTCACTGTTACCGCGACGGATTCACCCGGCAAAGCGCCTTCCACAAAGCACTTTTTGCCGGATTTCAATATGCCTATTCCGTAGCCTTCGTTGGACAGAGCTGTTATGTCGATCCTTTCCTGCAAACCGGTCACGCCCCCGTTAAATATTTATAATATGCTCATTATAGCCGATATCGTGATAAAATGGTGGGAGTGAAAACCATAAAGAGGTATCAAGGGATTGAGTAATAACAGAAATGCACAGCGCTCCACAAGCCCGGTCAACCCGGAGAATTCCGCTCTGGCTGATGAGTTGCGCCGTAATCTCAAGGGCAAACCGACAACAGCCGGCTTCAACAGGAGCCTGCCCCATGAGATATTCGGTTTCTTAGGCGACATCGTAAAGATCTTCGTCGTATTGCTCTTATGCATCTCATTTACTCTCGGCGGATTCGGAGCCGGCATGCTCTTAGGCTATGCTTCCACGACAAAGCCCCTCTCGATCGGCGACCTTACGACTGCCGACGAGGTCCAGACCTCTTTCGTATACGATTCCCAGGGCAAGGTAATAACCAAATTGACCGGAACCGAGAATGTTGACAGGATCTACATTCCCTTCGGCGACGTCAAGAAGACATTCATCGATGAAGCGATCATATCCATCGAGGACGAAAGATTCTACGATCACTCCGGCATCGACCTTAAGAGAATAGGAAGCGCAGTTCTGTCAGCCCTGGCAAACAGCGGCTCTGCAACGCACGGCGGATCCACCATCACCCAGCAGACGGTAAAGCTCATAAGCGGCCAGGACGAGCATTCCACATCACGTAAGGTTCAGGAATGGTTCTCGGCCATGTCCCTCGAACAGGAACTGTCCAAGGACGAGATCATGGAGCTTTACATAAACCTTGCTCCTATGGGCAACAACTATGTAGGCATCCAGGCCGCAGCTCAGAACTATTTCGGTAAGAACGCTTCAGAACTTACACTGCCCGAGTGCGCGCTCCTTGCAGGTCTCCCCAAGAGCCCTTCCTACTACAATCCCATGAGAGAGACGGGACGCCGCAACGCCTTAAGGAGAATGAGGATCGTATTGGGCAAGATGTACGAGCTCGGTCACATAAACGAAGAACAGTACAGGGCCGCACTCAACAGCGACGTAAAGTTCAAGACCAGGAAGAAGGATTCTTCCAGTTCCGTTAATTCCTACTTCGCGGAATATGCGATCTCCGAAGTTGTTTCAGATCTTGCAAATGCAAGGGGAATATCCAAGGAGCTGGCTTCCTCCATCGTCTATAACCGCGGCTACCATATCTACACGACTTTAGAGCCTGACGTCCAGGCCATCCTCGATGAGGCTTTCAAGAACAAGGAACTCTTCCAGAAGAATCCTTCAAAGATCGAGAACTATCCCGAGAAACCCAACGGATCGATGGTCGTCGTCAATGTTCAGACGGGCGCCATAGCCGCAATGCAGGGAGGCTTCGGCGAGAAGACCATGAACCTTGCCTGGAACAGAGCAACCTCATCGCGCAGGAACCCCGGTTCTTCGATCAAGCCTCTACTCGATTATGCGCCGGCGATCGATCTGGGACTTGTCGTACCTTCGACTTTATTTACCGACCAGAAGATATATCTCGACCCTTCGAATCCCAAGAGGCCCTGGCCCAAGAACTACGAGAACAACTACATAGGTCCCCTCACCGTAAGACAGGCGCTGGTAAAGTCCCGTAATACCGTGGCTGCAATGCTCTGGACCGAAGTCGGCGGAGAAACGGCTCTCTGGTATCTCGCCCAGAACGGCATCGACAGGACGAGCGAAGGCTTCTTCCCTTCCCAGTCCGTAGGCGGCTTTACGAACGGCATGACCACTCTCGAGATGGCCGCGGCATATGCGACATTTGCCAACGGCGGAACATATTGCGAGCCTTATTCATACACCAAAGTCTTAGACAGCGATGAGAACCTGATAATGTCATCAGATCCTGCCAAGCGGAAAGTCTATTCGGCAGAGACCTGCTTCCTCATCGCAGACATGCTCATGGGAGTCGTAACATCAGGCACGCCTTCAAAATTCGGCGGCCAGATCAAGGGCCTTGACGGCGCCAAGATCAGCACGGCCGGCAAGACGGGAACGACTTCCGATAACAACGATAAATGGTTCTGCGGATTTACCCCCTACTATGCGGCTGCCGTATGGTACGGCTACGATAACAGACTAAGGCAGACCGAGATCATAAAGGATGACTACCGCAATGCCGTTCATATCTGGATGTACTGCATGCAGAAGATCCATGCCAATCTCGAAGGCGCCAAGTTCGTCCGTCCCGAGACGATCGTACAGGTTTCCGTATGTACCGAGTCAGGCGGATATGCGACAGATGAGTGCAAAGCTGCAGGCACTGTCGTAACTGATTATTTCATTTCGGGTTCTGATTTCTGTCCCAAGAAGGACAAGCCGTGCACGATCCATAAGCCCGAGCCTTCTCCGACTCCGACTCCGGCCCCGGGAAACATGCCCTGATATAGAACTATTTAATCCTCTTCGGGGATGGGAGCGGCAAAGAAAGTTCCGACGTTATCCTGATCCAATATCCTCTCCAATACGCCCGTATCGGAGCCTTCTGCGATCACGCCGTTAATGCCATGTTCAGTCGCGGTCTTCATGGCCATTATCTTGGTGGACATTCCGCCCGTACCGAGCCATGAGCCCTTGCCTGTGGTTATCTCATTAAGAGTCTCAGTAAAATCTTCAACATAGGAGATCCTCTTTGCGTCAGGATTGTCCTTGGGGTTGGAGTCGTAGAGACCGTCAACGTCAGATAAGATTACGAGAAGATCCGCATTCGAAAGGGTAGCAACGAGAGCCGACAGAGTGTCGTTGTCGCCGAAAGTTCCGTTATGCATGATCTCGCTCGTCGAAACGGAGTCATTCTCGTTGATGATGGGAATGATCTTCTTCTCTATCAAAGCTTCCAATGTATTGCTGATGTTGGATTTGGTGAGCTTATCCGCAAGATCGTCCTTGGTAAGGAGGATCTGGCCGCACTTGTAGCCGTATTCTGCAAAGACCCTGGCGTAAGCGTTCATGAGCTCTACCTGGCCTACTGCAGCAATGGCCTGCTTCTCACGGGTGGTATCGGGTCTCTTGTTGAGATTAAGATATCCTATGCCGACGCCGATGGCACCGGAGGATACAAGTATCACTTCCATGCCGCGGTTCATAAGATCGGATATGGAACGAGCAAGTCTTTCTATGTTGTTAAGGTTCATCTTCCCGTTATCGTAGGTCAAAGTGGATGTACCGACCTTGACAACGATTCTTTTCGCGAAGTTGACTGCGACTCTGGATCCGCCCTCGTAATTCATCTCTTTCTCCTTAAGGCCCTGATTTATGCCCGAATAAGAATATACTCTTCCATGGCAAAATGCAAGGTGCCGTTTATTTATCTCTTTTTTTTACAATATCTTTCCGTCAGCCGTATAAAACCTCTTTACCCTCTTGCCGACATCGCATGTTATCTCATAGTTGATCGTCCCGATGTAGGATGCGAGCTTATCCGTGGGATTGCCTTCACCGAAGATCTCCACGATATCTCCTCTTTCAACATCACTGCCCGTGACATCCGCCATGCACATATCCATGCAGACGTTGCCTATTATGGGATAGTATTCACCTTTGATGTTCAGCATGAAGCCGTTTGAGAGCCTTCTCGAAAAGCCGTCGGCATAGCCGATCCCGACAGTCGCGACTTTCGTGGTCTTATCGGCCGTAAAATGTCTGCCGTAGCTTACGGATGCGCCCGTGGGGATCTCCTTTACGAAGATGACCTTGGCAAGCCAGGTCATGACCGGTTTTAAGTCGGGCATCTTGTCCCTGTCAGGGCAGCCTTCGGGATACATTCCGTAAAGGATCAGTCCTGCCCTTACGGTATCAAGATGCATGCCGGGGAATCTCATTATCCCCGCGCTGTTGCAGATATGATGTCTTGCAAAGATCAAGCCTCTCTTTTCGAGCCTTTCGACCGTTGCCTTATATGCATCAAACTGCTTAGCAGTATATTCGTCGTCAGCGGTATCGGATACTGCAAAGTGTGAGAATATCCCCTCGGGAACAAGTCCCGGGAGACTGAATACCTCGAGCATTTCATCGTCGGCTGTGCCGTCCGTTGCAAAGCCTATGCGGCCCATGCCGGTGTCGATCTTTATGTGGACTTTTACGTCCTTACCCTGCTTTACCGCTTCATCCGAAAGGAGCTTTGCGTCTTCCAGAGAGAAAACTGCCTGGCCGATTCCGTACCTTACTATGTCGGGGAATCTTTCGGGAGATGTATATCCCAATATCATGAGGGGCTTTGTTATGCCGTTTTCGACAAGATCCTTGGCCTCATCGACAGTTGCAAGACAGAAGCCTGCGGCGCCCTCTTCCTCGAGGACTTTCGCAAGACGCACCGCGCCGTGGCCGTACGCATCGGCCTTGACCACACAGAACATATCCGTATCGTCAGACGTTGTTGCCTTGATCTGCCTGTAGTTATATCTGACCGCATCAAGATCGATCAGTACGCAGGATCTGTCAAAATGAACATCATTTATCTTCATGTCTTATCCTTCTCCAAAGATGCCGTTCATGACTTCAGGGAAAAATCCCGGAAGATCGGACGGCAGCATTGCTCTTGCCCCTTTCAAGGATCTGGCACAGGCCCCTGCCTGCGCATGAATATATACTGCAGCAACTGCTGCATCAGCAGCTTTCATTCCCTGGGCATAAAGGCCGGTCAATAAGCCTGCGAGAACATCTCCGGAACCGCCCTTTGCAAGTCCCGAGTTTGATCCTCTGTTGACATAAGAATCGCCCTGACCGCCCGAGATCAAGGTATCGCTGCTCTTCAAAACAACGACTGCATTATATTCTGATGCAAATTTGGATATCCCTTCTCCATCGGGCTTTAAGACACCGTCACAAAGCCTTGCAAATTCCCCGACGTGAGGAGTCAGGACCGCAGGATCCAATCCCTTTTCCGGTCTTGCGGATATTAAAGGCAGATAGTGGTCCTTGTAACGGGAAATGATGTTTAGGGCTGATGCGTCTATGACAAGTGATCCGGCTTCCGGTATGAGGTATGTAAGGACGGATCTTATCTTATCGTCTTCCTCGTCCGTGCCGGGGCCTATGAGGCAGGCTGATGCCTTGGGAAGATATTTCTTAACGTTCTTAAGAGCATCTTTTACGTCTTTTCCCAGAGGCGCCGTAAGCGCGCAGGGGCAATTGATCTTAACGGGAAGGAGAGCATCGTCATCCGATATTATCCTTACCATACCGGCGCCGCTCCTTAAGCAGCTTTCCGTTGCAAGGACTCCTGCGCCCGTCATGTAAGGGCTTCCTGCGACGATAAGAGCAGTTCCGAACGTGCCTTTATGACCCCTCTCATCTCTTTGGGGCATCAGGGATCTCACCAAATCAGACGTGATCTCAATCATCCCGCTCTTCATCCCTTCCTGCCGGGATATCACCCTGCCTGATGTTTTCGATGAGACCTATGTCGAAAGGAGTCTCCTGGTAAACGTAGTAATTGAGCCAGTTGGTATACATCAGTGTCGCAGAGGATCTCCAGCGGAGCGTAAAGCCTTTTGCCGGATCGTCATCAACATAGTAGTTAACGGGCATATCGGGATCAATGCCCGCAGCCTGATCGCGCTTATATTCGCGGTCCAGCGTATCGGCATCGTATTCGGAGTGTCCCGTAATAAAGATCTGCCTGCCGGTAAGATCCGATACGGCATAGATGCCGCACTCTTCCGATTCGGACAGGATCCTTAAATCCTTGACTTTGGCGATATCTTCACGCTTAACTTCGGTATATCTGGAATGGGGAACATAGAAGATATCGTCGAAGCCGCGGAAGAGCTTTACCGGACGGCTGTAGGTCATGCTGTGCTCGAAGATGCCCGACACCTTGCGGTCCAGGACATACTTGGGAATGCCGTAGTGGTAGTAAAGACCCGCGAAAGCTCCCCAGCAAAGATGCATCGTGGAATAGACATGAGTCTTGCTCCATTCCATTATCCTGCAGAGCTCCTCCCAGTAGTCGACTTCCTCGAAAGGAAGTTTCTCGATGGGCGCGCCCGTGATGATCATGCCGTCAAAATACTGGTCGTATATCTTATCGAAGGTCAGATAATATCTGTTAAGGTGTGACTGGCTGGTATGCCTTGACTCGTGTGATGCCATGCAGAGAAGTTCGATGTCAACCTGGATGGGCGAATTCGAAAGGGCCCTTAGGAGCTGTGTCTCAGTCGTGATCTTGTCCGGCATGAGATTGAGGATAACGATCTTGATGGGTCTTATATCCTGTGTCAGAGCTCTGGTTTCTTCCATTACGAATATGCGCTCCTTTTCGAGCGTTGCGCGTGCGGGAAGATTATTCGGGATTCTTATTGGCATATCTTATCTCCTGTTTCTTTAGGAACCGATGAATTCGTTGAGGATGGATCTTTCGGGAACGTATTCCGGATTGATGACCGGGATAATGTTAAGGTGTTCCATAAGGACTCCCGCCCTTGCCATCGCGCGTGAAAGATCCGCGAAAGGCTTGCCTGTTCCGGATTTCTCCATGAAGACATTCGGCTCAGCCGTTCCCTTGTTGACCGCATCGACTGCAACCTTCAGATCATCCAGAGCCATCGGGGCTATGACCAGAGGCTCATAGGCGAGGAAGGAATTTACATGATAATCGGCAGTTTCCAGATATTCATCGAAAAACTTATCTTCGGATCTTTCGATCATGGGCCAGTAATCGATGGTTGCAATGGCATGCGCATCCCTGTGCCTGTTGTCCCTTACGATCCTGCGGATCAGGCGGATCTCGCGGCTGTCCATGAGCTTGCCGTCAGAAAAGACATTGCCGTAAGGCATGATGAAGACCTTTGCGCACATCGATGGATCTATATTTCCCGAGATCCTGGGTGATAAGCCGTGAAGTCCTTCAACCACCAGGACGCCGTTCTCGGGCAGGCTTATGGCAGATTCCGGAGATCCTTCAACCTGGACTCTTGTCATGAAATCAAAGTGGGGAGGGATGACCGTCTTATGGTCAAGGATATCCTTGATATCCTGTTCGCACCTGTCGATATCCAAAGCGTCTATCGTCTCGAAGTCAGGTCTTCCGTCCTTGTCGCAGGAGGGACTTGCTATGTTGTAGTAATCGTCAAGAGAAAGGAAATGAGCGGTCCTTCCGCCTTCTGTGATGCCGTCGGCGAGCCTCATGGTAAAAGTGGTCTTGCCTGACGATGTGGGGCCCGATACAAAGATCGCCTTGATCTTATTGTCGCTGCAGATCTGCTCTACGATCCTGTCGATCCTTGCAAGAAAACCTGCCTCGGACTCGGCGATGAACTTCGGGAGCTTTACCTGTCCCAGATTCTCTTCGAGCTCTTCTATGGTGATGTCTGCTTTATCCTGTAATTGGGCCATCTTTCGATCCTCTCTTACTTTCTGATGGGAATGAATCTCTTTATGATGAGCTTGTTGATAACCCAGTCATAGCAATACTGCAAGATCCTGTAAAGGAGATAGACGATGCCCGGGACCACCAGGGCCAGGAATACTATCAGCAGTATTACAAAGAGAACGTGAAGTCCTCCGACCAGGACTCCGATTACGGTCGCAAAAGACCCTGTGCTCGAAGCGAACATCTCGGTGTACTTTTCGAGCGTATCATTAAGATATGAGATCACAAATCCCTGCAGATCACCGGATCCGATGGTCAGCTTTGAAGAAATGAGATCAACTGTAAAACTTACGACGATAAAGCTCTTTATGGCCTTTTCGATCATGACGAGAGCCTTGCCCCAGGCAGGCATCCTGTAATATCTCATGCATATGAAAGGACATGCCACGAACAGCAGTCCGAAGATGACAAGATGAGTGGTGGTAAATTCCCCCACGAAATGCAGAGGCTTGCCGCTTACATATCCGTAGAGCACAAGGGACTCCACAAAAATGCCATACAGCACGAAAAGCGCCGTATGTCTTCTGTTCTCAAAATCGGTGTCGCTCCATAACTTACCGAGAAAGAGTCCTTCGATGTAATCCATGCCGTCTCCTTATGTCTTTCTTACAAGTCTTGCTCCGAAGATCATCTCAGAGCAAACTTCGTTCCCGTAGTAGTCTCGATCAGCGATCTCAGATCATCCCATTTGGCGGGAAAGACCTGTTCACTGCCTGTGGCAATGACCGTCTTGTCGGTAAACTCGGCCTTCATCTTCCAGAAACCGGAAACTTTAGCCTTTTTGCCGGACTTGTCATCCTTGCCTTCCGATGCTTCCCTGATCCATTCAAGGACTCCAATCTTGGGGAGTTTCTCCCTGAGAAGATCGTATTTGTCGTCATTTATGAGACTCGTGAAATTGTTATTCCACATGTAATTGTCTCTCCATGACAATATCTTTCTGCGGAAATCGTATTTGACCTTGTAGCCTTCATCGGTAAGGGAGATTATCTCCACTTCCAGAACGGCCAGATCATCATACATTTCCTTCACTTCCATATTACCACTACCATCCGTCATGAGATCTTTATGCCGAAGATCGATCCTGATGTCGTACCGATCACTGCCGTATTTCCCCAAACGACGGGTGATGCCTCAAAGCAGACTCCTGACGTGGTCTTGCCTTCCTTGTTAAAGAGTCTCGCTGTCTGGATGTATGTAACTCTCTTGCCGTTGGAGGCATTGATGAGATGGATCTGTCCTATGCTGTCACCGATCATGATATATGCATTGCCTTCGGAATCATATATGTCGACCGGTGAACTGTAGGAATAGATGTTCATCTTGTAATCCCAGACACGGGTACCGAGAGTCTTATCGTATGCAACGAGCTTGTTTCCGCTCAAAAGCCCGTTGGTCATGCTGTAGGAGAAGATAACCAGATTGCCGATGGTCCTCTTTCCGACTATGGGATTGCCGAAACATCCGCCGCTCTGGTCAGTCTCTGAAGTCTGACCGTTATAAGTATAACATGCCTCCGACGTCTGCCAGATGACTTCGCCCGTGAGGCCGTTGATCTTGTAGACATAGGCTGCTCCGTTATATTCTCCTACCTGTCCCTGATTATCGACTTCGCAGCCGCAATAGACATAAGGGATGCCGTCCTCCTCATCTACTACCGGAGTAACGTCGGAATCGTCACCAAGCTTAACGCACCATACCATCTTCATCGCGTTGATGTCGAGGCAGACGAGGTTTTGGGTATTGTCAACGAAATAACCGTAGTTGCCGTAGAGGGCTATGGAACTCTCAACGCCCATGTGGGATGCGGTATTATCATTGAAGATGTACTTGTAGGCGCAGACCTCGGGATTCAGCGTTATCATAGAAGAACCCGGGGTGTAGACGGTATTGAGTTTTATCGTATATATAAGTCCGTTCTCGCAGGGCCAGATGAGAGTATCAGTCTCACCCGATACGATAGGTGATGAGTCGAATGCATGCCAGCCGTTCCTGTAGGCTCCGTCTTCCGTTCCCTCGTAACTGTAGAGGCAGATGCCGTCAACGAGAGAATAGATATACATGCCGAACTTGCCGCTGTCGGAATTATCGTCAGTCTGTCCCACATAGAGCAGGGGATAGCCCCTGGGATCCAGCGCGGGTGTGCCCTTGAGGGAAGCTCCTACATCAATGGGCTCACGGGTAAAGTCACCGGTTTCAAGATCCATGAAATAGATCTTGCCGTCGAGAGCAGCCGCAATGACTTCCACGAGACCCGCTTTGGACTTAGCGCTGTCCTTAAGGTTCATGGCTGCTTTCATTGAATCAGGCCACTGTACGAGCAGGGGCTGTCCCGTCCATCTCAGGCCCTTCCATTCGAAGAGTTTCGTCGATGCGAGCCTGGATCCGATACCGGAAAATTCCCATAACTGCTCGACTTTTCCCTGCTTGACTTCGCTATTGCCGTAGGATGCGCAGTTGCGGAAATTATTGCCTCTGAAGGTCAGGATGCCGGGCACCTTGCCGTAATTGATCGGGTCAGAAAAAAATACGGGCTCTCCCCTTACATATTCTTCCGAATCGGTGCCGCCCATGGTAACGGATTCCACAAGTCCTCTTGCGGAAGGATCAGCCTCGGGAACGACCTTGGCTTCCTTATCGATGGTTACGGAACTCTTCGCAGGATAGAGAAGAGGGTTCTGATAGGATTCAAGAGGAGGCGCAGGAGTGGGCGTGGGGGTTGCAGCCGAGATGAAAGAACTGACTTCACTTCCTTCGGCTCCCTTTGCCTTGTCTTCACTGCCGGTCTTCTTGAAGAAGACTACAGCCAGGACTGCCGTAAGGGTCACGAACAGGATCGTCATTATGACGACCAGCATGACCTGTCCCTCGTTAGGATCGCGGGAAGGCTTATAGTAACTGTTGTCAGGTTCTATGTATTGCTGTCTCATTTCCTGTTCTTTCCGTGCAACACCGACGGCCCGGTGTCCGCATATAATAACGCATTTTACCACGCGTGGCGAAAATCCTCAACAAAGGACTATAAGTATCATATATTTAGGGGAAAAGCGGCTGACCCGTCAGAGGTCCTGAGCGATCCTCATGAGCTTTTTGAGACGGTTGTTCATGCCGGATTTACTGATCGGAGGCGTCATCATCTCGCCGAGTTCGGCTATGGATGCGCCGGGATTGTCGATGCTCGCCCTTGCTGCGGCCAAAAGCTCATCCGGCAGCTCCTTGCCTCTTTCAGACCTTAAGAGCTTTTCGAAAAGCTCATAACGGGAGGCTCCCGCTTCCGCCTGCCTTCTGGTGTTGCCGTCATCGCAATTGACTTCACGGGTTATCTGTTTTCTTATCTCATGCTCTATCCTTATATTCTCGAAAGAAAGCCTTGCCGAATCGGCTCCCGTCATGCCGAGAAAATCCGACACATAATCACCGTTCTTAAACCTTATGCACCAAATGCCGCCCCTTCTCGTGATTCCTGGGGCGATCCCTTCGTAGCTCAATATGGAGAATACTATCTTGCAGGCTTCTTCGCTCTTAAGATGGAGTTCGACCTTATATGTGTTGTCAGGATCGCTTATGTGACCTGAGGCTATGGTAACGCCTCCCAGGAAAGCCCTGGAATTAACATGCCCGTTAAATTCTTTTTCATCGGGAAGGTCTCCTGCCATGAAAGAACCGACTCTTTTCATGACGCCTTCAGGGATCTTGTCTATATAGACCTTACCGTCTTTTAAAGTGTTTTCGACCTTCCAGTCGTTAAGGAGATTGGTAAGCCTCCCTGCGGCTTTTCCGCTGACCTTTACTTTGCCCGATATCTTTTCCGCATCCGATGAAGCCAGGATGAGCCCGGCCAAAAACCATTCGAAAGATGAGGCCGTATATCTGACCTTGCATATCTCGTATTTTGCATTATCCGAGAAATAAGTTCCCTTCATTTAAAGATCAAAATCCCCTATAAACTTTACTTCAGGTTCCAGCATCACGCCTGATGTCTCGAAGACCTTTTCCCTGATGTAGCAGATAAGGCGGTAAACATCGGATGCCGATGCCTTTCCTTCACAGTTAACGACAAATCCCGCATGCTTGGCCGATACTGCTGCTCCGGAATCGTCCAGCGCGAAGCCTTTGAGTCCCGCATCCTCTATGAGCCTTCCGGCAAAGTATCCTTCGGGGCGCTTGAAAGTCGAACCGCAGGAAGGGAAATTCAAAGGCTGGGAATTGATCCTCTTCTGTCTCAATTCATCCGCATATGCCCTGATCTTATCGATGTCGCCGCAGGGAACTTCTGCGGTAAAGCCCAAGATAACGGCATCCTTCATCGAAGAAAATATGCTCTTCCTGTAAGAAAACTCTGCTTTGTCACCGCTGATCTTCCTGATGTCGCCTTCTTTCCAGTAGGTAACTTCGGTCACGATGTCATCCATCTGCCTTCCGTATGCACCTGCGTTCATATAGATCGCGCCGCCCGCTGAACCCGGTATGCCGCAGCAGAACTCGGCTCCTTCAAGGCCCGCATTGACGCAGGCATTTCCGAAAGCGGAAAGCATGCTTCCTGCCTTACAGCTTATGATTCCCCTGTCATCTTTCATATCGACATCGATGCCGCTCATGGTCTTTCCGATCCTGATCACGAGACCATCAAAACCTTTATCCGAGATGAGGACATTGGAACCTGCTCCCAGAATGGCTGCCGGGAGGCCTTCTTTTTCCGCAAAGAGGAATGCTTCTGCCAGTTCATCCGCTGATCCGGGCTCGGCAAAGAAGGCGGCAGGTCCGCCGCACTTCATAGTGGTATAGGGTTTAAGAAGGACATCTCTTCTGATATCGATATCAGCCATATGTCTGGTCTCTTCCCGGGAATACGCGGCTTACGAGATTCTGGGCCGCATTGAATCCCATCTTGTTGACCCTGTGGTTGATGGCCGCAGCCTCGACGATGATGGCAAGGTTACGTCCGGGACCTACGGGGATCGTAACCGACGGGACCTTGACGCCCAGTATCTCGGTAGTCTCATCGGTAAGACCCAGCCTGTCGTAGGTCTTCTTCTCATCCCAGAGCTCGAAATTGATGACAAAATCTATGGACTCCTGCGGCTTAACGGATGAAACGCCGTAGAGTTCCTTAACGTCCAGTATGCCGATGCCGCGGATCTCAATAAGATGCCTTATGACCTCAGGAGCAGATCCGATGAGCTGGGTCTCTGATACTTTCCTGATCTCGACCTGATCGTCTGCAACGAGCCTGTGACCTCTTTTTACGATCTCGAGAGCCGTCTCGGATTTACCTACGCCGGAATCGCCCAGGATAAGGATACCTTCACCGTTTACTTCGACCAGGACGCCGTGCATGGATACCTTCGGAGCAAGTTCCAGGCTCAGGTATTTGATGAGTGCGGAATAAAGATCCGATGTAGCCTGGCTGGTCCTTAAGACAGGTGTGGGATTCTCTTTTGCAGCTTCCAGGAGTTCCTTATGGACCTTGTGATCACGGGTTATGATCAATGCCGGGATCTTCTTTTCGAAAAGGACCTTAAGCGAGATGTATCTTTCTTCCGGAGTCAGCTGATCCAGATAGGCATGTTCCATGTTTCCCATTATCTGGATTCGGTCGGGACCGAAATGGTCGTAGTAACCTGCAAGCTGAAGACCGGGTCTCGTGGCATCGGCGACCTGGATCCTTCTCTCCTCGATGTCACCCGTGTCAAATACCACTTCCAGGTCAAAAGCTTTTATGACATCAGACAAAAATACGCTTGAATATGGCATTATCTAATCCTCCGATCAGCGGAAAGCAACCTCGACCAGGTGAACCTTTCCGTCTTCGAATACCGGTATCTCCGTTCCTTCGATCTTATTGCCGTCACACTCGATATCGACGCCCTCGGCCGTTCTTCTGAAGCCTTCGGACTTGTTGATGTGGATCTTGTAAGAACATCTTTCGGTCGTTATCTCAACTCGGATGTCCTTATCTTCCTTGCGCAGGATCGGCTTCATGTCGAGATGGTCTGCAGTAAATTCAACGCCGAAGCACTGGAAGAGGCAAAGGAGCAGCCAGGTTGATGTGCCTGAAAGCGTGGGTCCTATGTTCTCTCCGGAATCGCTGTTGTTATACTGTGTGCACCATCTGGGATTGCCGCATACCGTGAAGGGGGACTTCAAGGTCCTGAAAGGCAATATCCTGTCGATGATCCAATAAGCAGTATCTGCAAGACGCTCTGCCAACGCAGGATCAGAAACGGTCTTGGCATTCTTCAGCATGGCGGATGCCGCCATCATGTTGGCGTGCTTGAATACGCCGCCGTTCTCGCGGTCTCCCGGATAGTAGAGCATGACGTCTATCTTGGGCGCGATCTTGGGATAATCAACGGTTGAACAGAGCCTGTATCCGTAAGGTGACTTAAGATACTTGTCGATGCTGTCGAGCATCGTCTCTATCTGCTTCTCGTCGGCGCATCCTGAAAGGAGTGCCCATGAGAAGGAATTGAGGAAATATGTTCCGGGCGCATCTTCTACGGCAAGGCCGTCTCCTGCGGCTCCGAGATAATCAAGTTCGGGCTTGTCCTTCCTGTTGAAGAGGACTCTTGCATAGAAATCTCCTTTCCATGCATTCTCTCTTAAGCCTTCTTTTACAGTTTCGGAAAGCTTCGAAAGTTCTTCAGCATAAGCCGTATCTCCCGAAAGTTCGAAAAGGGTCTTGGCCGCATCTACTGCAACCTTTAAGAGGAAGCCGTTCATTACGGATTCGGAATATTCGGACTCAAAAGGCTCCTCGCCGTATCTTCCGCCTGACTTAGCCAGCTGCTCTTTATACTTTTCGATCTTATCCGCGCCGCTGATGCAGTCGGGATCGACTCTCAAACAATCGTTCCAGTCTGCCCTGTCGATGAGAGGGATGCCGTGGGATCCCACAGAGATCTTTGCGCTGTATGTGATTATCGCCTTGATCGTCTCAAGAAGAGTCCTCTTCTCATCCGATCCTGCAACGGCGAAATCCTCCTTGAGGAAATCGATGTCTCCCGTAAGGCTTATGTAACGGTCTAAAGCCTGCAAAAGCCAGAGGGCATCATCCGACCACCAGCCGGGTTCCTTGCCCTTCCAGTAGAAATTGTGGTTTGCATAACCTTCGCTGTAAACGTTTTCGATCCACTCGCGGAGGAGACTCTTTATAAAGTCTGTGCGGCCCATTCCGGCGAAATAATACATGGAAGCAAAGATATCCTGTATCTCACGGAAGCCGATCTCCCTGTAACCCTTCTGTGTCCAGTCCAAAGACCTTGATACGAAGGTCTGATAGAAGACCTGGAAAGGCAGGTTGTTGTTGACATACGCTTCGAAATCGGAATCAGCGGAAGATATCTTCATGTAGGAAGAATAGCTGTCCGCAAAATCACATACGAAAGCATAATCCTTAGCGAGCGCATCCTTGTCTTTGTAGCAGGCGATGAGCTTTTCGGCTTCGACCTTGCTCGTCACGTCAACCACATAATTTTCGTTGACGGCATCGGAAGAAAGACAGGTAAAGTTATCTGCCCTTACGGATTCGCCCTTTGCGATCGAAAAAGGAGTGGAAACCGCAAAGAAGCCGGGACCCTTTCTCGAAGGAGCGCAAGCCAAAGGAAATATGAACTCGGGATCAGAAAGTGTTCCGTTGCCTACGAAATCATCAAATCTTGCGCAGTACTCATCAGGGAAGATCGTCTCATCCCCCTTATGAAGCATTGCAACATGGAATCTTATGTTTCCCTTTGTCCACTTGGGATTGGGATTAAAGCTAATGGCTCTGAAATTATCTTCTTCGTCAAAATAGACTTCGGACTGGGCAACTACCGTGGAGAAGATGACATCTTCTCTCAGGGCGTGAACCTCATCAGTTCCGAACATTCCGGTATATACGATGCGAAGATCCATATCCTCGCCGGAATCGTTTGTAATGTCTATCATCTGGGCTTCGGATGCCAGGGGAAGGCCTTCCTTTGCGGGCAGGATAAAGATGGTCCTTTTGACCTTAAGTCCGTTATCCAGCTCATATTCGATGACGGTCCTGTTCTGGGAATGGGTGGTCCTTACGGACTTTAACCCCTCTGCCTTTGCAAGACCCGAATAGAAGATCTTTTTGCCGTCCTTTACGAGATAGAACTGGCGGTTAGCGGGGAAACCGTTCTCCTCGGGAAGATAATCCCACTTTGTAGCCAGAACCTGCGTGTCGGCATGAGCGCGGAAACATCCGCCTCCCAGCATTCCGACGGCGCTCTTGGGCGTGCTCTGCAAGGGCCTGGGCGAACCGATCCTGTTGCCTATGAGCATGTTCGTATAGAAGTGGGGACCCGGTGCGGGCGTTGCGGGATCGAATGTAAGTTCTCCCTTGTCATTAAGGATGCCGCCCCAGGAAGAAGCGGAACCGATCATTGAAGCGGCTGCTTCTGATGAGACATCACATTCTTCCACTCTTCCGTCTTTGGCCTTGAGGATCTTATCTTTAAGGAAGAGGATGCTGTAGCCTTCTCCCGTCAATTCGTCTATCAGATCCGAATATTCGGACGATGCCGCTATCACGCGGATGAGCGGTGAATCAAACTTAAGTCCTGCTGCTCCGATCACAACAGGTTCTTTGCCGAAAGAAACGAATTGAGCCGATACTCCCCCTCCGGTCGATCCTTCTCCGAATCTTTCTTTAAGAACATCAGCGGCAGTAATCTTCTGACCTCTTGCCGTCTGTCCGTAATAACCCATATACATACCTCCGTTATCGGGAAAAAGCCCCGCCTCTCTCATCGAGGGCGGGACCCCGATCAATTCTCCAAAGATTTAAACTTAACCGAGGATGACCTCGACTTTATGAACGTTGCCGTCGCCTGCGGCAGGAACCACACATCCTTCTACGGGGACGCCGTCAAGAGTCATGGACTTGACGCCCTTGCAGACGTGATCCGGATTCTTGATGTCGATCTCGTATGTTGCGCCTCTGAACTGACGCGTTGCCTTGAAGCCGTCCCAAGCGGAAGGGATGGAAGGATCGATCTTAAGTCCGTCGAAATCAGCCATGATACCGAGGATGTACTGTGAGATCGCAACCATGTTCCATGCAGCGGTACCGGTAAGCCAGGAGTTCTTGCCCTGACCGAAATTGTCTCCGGTCCTTCCGATGTCGGAACCTGCATCCTTACCGCCGATCATCTGACCGTAAACGTAAGGCTCTGTCTTATGGATGTCGGATGTCTCCTCGGTAAATGCGGGAGCTATCTCCGAATAGTACTTGAATGCCTGGTCGCCCTGACCTGCATAAGCTGCGGCGCAGATGATCCATGCGTTGTTGTGCGTGAAGATGCCTGCGTTCTCCTTATATCCGCCGGGATATGTGGAGATCTCACCGTACTGGATGTAGTACTTGGTGAAAGCAGGATTGTTGAGAACGAGACCGTACTTGGTATTGAGCCTCTCATCGATCGATGCAAGAGTCTTCATGTCACAGCCCTGATCCTTGCCGATCTCGGACATGATGGCAAAGCCCTGGGGCTCGATGAAGATCTGGCCTTCCTCGCACTCCCTGGAACCCATCTTATCGCCGTTGGCATCGTAAGCTCTCAAGAACCAGTCACCGTCCCATGCGGATTCCATGATGTTCTTCTTCATCTTGTCGATCTCGGACTGAGCCTTTGCAGCTTCCTCGTCCTTGCCCAGATGCTTTAAGATCTCGACATAGTTGGGGCCTGCATATGTAAAGAGAGTTGCGACCATTACGGACTCTGCAACCTTGGAATAACCGCCCTCAGCCTCAAACTTGGGGTTGGTATAGGTCTGGAAGGATTCGCCGGGCGTGTCGGAGTAGCAGGAAAGATTGATGCAGTCGTTCCAGTCTGCTCTCATTGCCAGAGGAAGTCCGTGAGGACCTAAGTTGTTTACGATGTGATAGAAGGATACATCGAGGTGATCGAGCATCGGCTTTGCGGCGGATACATCGTTATCGTAAGGAACCGGTTCATCCAGGATGGACCAGTCGCCTGTCTCCTTGATGTAGGCGGAAACTGAGAGGATGAGCCAGAGCGGATCGTCCGAGAAGTCGCCGCCGATGTCGGAATTACCCTTCTTCGTGAGGGGCTGATACTGGTGATAGCATCCGCCGTCGGGGAACTGGGTGGAAGCGATGTCGATTACTCTTTCCTTTGCTCTGTCGGGGATCTGGTGAACGAATCCCAGGATATCCTGGTTGGAATCCCTGAAGCCCATTCCGCGGCCGATTCCGGACTCGAAATAGGATGCGGATCTTGAAAGGTTAAAGGTAACCATGCACTGATACTGGTTCCAGATGTTTACCATCCTGTTGACCTTGTCATCAGGGGTTGCGACATTGAGTATTCCGAGGAGCTTATCCCAGTAAGCTGCAAGTTCTGCCATGCCGTCGGCAAACTTTTCGGGAGTATCGAACTTGGCGATCATCTCTTCGGCCTTGACCTTGTTGATCGTCTTGCCGTCTGCTTCAAACTTCTGGTCAACGGGCATCTCGACATAACCCAGAACGAATACGAGAGTCTTGGATTCGCCGGGAGCCAGAGAAATCTTCTTGTAGTGGGAAGCGATGGGAGCCCAGCCGTCAGCAAAGGAATCGTTGGCCTTGCCTGCCATGACTGCCTGGGGCTTATCGAAACCGTTGTAAAGACCTATGAAAGAGTCCCTGTCCGTATCGTAACCGTCGATCTCGTCGTTAACGGAATAGAAAGCATAGTGATTGCGGCGGTCCCTGTATTCGGTCTTGTGATAGATGACCGATCCTTTTACCTCGACACGGCCCGTGGAGAAATTGCGCTGGAAGTTGTTGCTGTCATCCTGCGCATCCCAGAGACACCATTCTGCGAATGAGAAGAGGGAAAATTCCTTGGCCTCGCCTGACTCATTGGTCAGAACAAGCTGCTGGACTTCTCCGTCGAAATCCTGGGGTACGAAGAAAGTAGCTTCTGCCTTAAGACCGTTCTTCTTGCCCGAGATGACGGTATAGCCCATGCCGTGACGGCACTCGTATTCGTCAAGCTCTGTCTTGACGGGAGACCAGCCGGGGTTCCAGACTGTGCCGTTATCATTGATATAGAAATATCTTCCGCCCATATCGATAGGGACATTATTGTATCTGTAGCGGGTAATCCTGCGCAGACGTGCATCCTTATAGAAACTGTAGCCGCCTGCCGTATTGGAGATCAGCGAGAAGAACGCCTGTGTTCCGAGGTAGTTGATCCAGGGATAAGGGGTCCTGGGTGAAGAAATGACATATTCCTTCTTAACATCATCAAAATGTCCAAATTTCATGGTGTTGCCTCCGTGGGTTGTTTTTTACTGAAAAGTCCCTTAATTCTACACCATTTTTAAGCTCATATGTTTACATTTCGGGTGCATATCTTTACTTAATTGTTAATAATCAAAAAATAAAAGAGGCCGTCCTTTCTTGAGGACAGCCCCTGCATTTCAGTATCTGTAAGATGTCATTCCGAAGGCGTTAAGACCCCCAGATCTTCCACCGCAGCCTTGAATGCGGCTTCGGCCTGGGCTATGGTATCCACCTTGCCGTCGCAATAGGCCGAAACTGCCGAAGTCCATGCGGTGTTGATGTATTCGTCATCCTCCTGGACATGGGAAAGATCCAGCGCATTTGCCGCTTTAATGAAAACGGGAAGGGGGTTCTGTCCGCCCAGGCTCTCGAACTCGAAAGCAGGATCGGTGGACATGCCCAGCATGACCTTCTTGTTGTTGACGAATTCTCCTGATGCCGCCATATCGGCAAGATTCTTTTCGTTGATGCAAAGATCCCTGATGACCCTGGCCGCAGACGCCTTCATGTCACAATACTTCGTGGCAGCTATCCAGGTTCCGCCGAGATAGGAAGGAGCCGGAGCTTCAACGACAGCCCACTCGCCCGATGTCTTGTTGGATCCGTCGGCAAATCCCATGGAATATTTAATGGTCTGCAGGGACCCGAAATATGCCAGGACCTTGTGGTTCGTCATGTTCTTGGACCAGGCAGCCGATCCCTGGGTCGTTCCTGCCGTCAGATTTTCGCCGGTGAGGATCTTGGCAAAGTTCAGATATTCCTCCATGACGGGATCGATCTTGAGCTCGTTGCCGACGATCCAGCCCTGGGAGCGGTTGTTGAGGAAGAATCTCCATACGTCATCCGTGCCGGAGATCATCTTGACCTGACCGTTCGTTGCCTTATCGACCTTCCTTGCGGTATCAAGGAAAGTATCCCAGTCCTTAAAGTAAGGTGCGACTTCATCGGGTTCCGAAACACCCAATACTTCCTTCGCAACCTCTTTGTTGTAGATGACGCCGCAGGGGCATGCCTGCCAGGAAAGGCCTTTTACGATACCGTCCCTGTCGGTTCCCGTCCTAACGACATAATCATAGGACTGGTCCATGAATTCATCGTAGGCTATGCCGAGATTGTTAAGAGGGATCACATTTTCCGAATTAAGATATTTCTTCGCAGAATCTGCCCCGAAAAAGAAAAGGTCGGGGGCATTTTCTCCCGATGCCAAAGCCCTGTCCAAGAGTCCCGGGTATGCGGCAGCTCCCGAAGACACCTGCTTCTTGAAAGAGATGTCGCTGTATTTTTCGATGAGATTTACGCCTTCCTTGTTCCAGCCCCAGATCAGGAGCGATCCGTCTTCTCCTTCATCAGAGACTTTCTGGGCTTTGAGTTCCGTATAAGATGAGGGTCCTGCGGCCTCCTTGGTTACGGCCGTCGATTCCTTGCTTGGATCTGATTCCGCGGGAAGAGTCGTAACCCTTGTTGCTTCCGTTCCGCCTCCGCTTGTTTCAGAAGGCTTGATCTGAGCCTCACTGCAGGCGGATATTACGGCTGCAGACAAAGACAGCAGCAATATCGAAGCTATTATCTTAACTTTACTCATTTATCTTTATCCTCCCCGGGACATAAGTCCCAATTACTCTTCGATCCGGAATACGATCTTTCCGAAAGAATTCAGGTAAGAAGCATAAATCTTCAGATCAACCGTGGTATGACAGGGCTTTCCGTCGACGGTGCCGTAGATCTCGGCCGGAACTGTCTCGGCGCCTGCTTTCTGGGCTGCGATGAAGATTATCTTTACTTCATGCTCAACCTTATCATCCGGGCTCTTCTTGTCATCATTATCCTTTTTGTCAGACTTGGCATCCGTATTATCCTTGTTGTCCTTATTCTCCTGAGCCTCAGTCTCTCCGGATACATCCTGATCATCAGCAGTTTGAGCGGGAACATCTTCATCCTGCTTGTCACCGCCGTCAGCATCCTCAACGGGATTCATGTATGCATAGAGCAGTTTTTCTCCAAGCACTTTGGTCAGGGCATCCGTATCTGAAGTTACGGCATCTATCGTAAGATACTGTCCCGTGAGCATGTCAAAGGTCGAATAATCCGTTGCTTCTTCGACGATCCCGTCAGGTCCCGTAACCGAATAATGCATTATCACTGACAGGAGCCTTCCGTTGTCGGAATAAGACATCTCCTGGGATACTTCATATCTCTCGTCGGAAAGACCTGTCAGATAGCTTGCGGCAAGAGCTTTTTCGTAGTAGGAAGCATATGCTCCGTCAGCCTTCTTTGAGAAGACATTGAGCATGCAGTTTACGGCTTCCTGGATGTTCTTGTTTTCGCATTCGACCCTTATGGTATTGCCTTCGTATTTAACGAGCGCCATGCCCTTGGGATCGTCTCCGGTCTGACTGAATTCTTCAACATAGACCTTGAAGGAGTTGCCTATCTCCTCATCTGTCAGGAAGGAAAAATCCACTCTCTGCGGTTCGGGTGTCGGCGTGGGTGTCGGAGTGGGGGTAGGCGTTGCCGTGGGCTCGGCAGAAGTCGCCTCCGTTATCTCTTCCGCAGGCTCCGTAGCAAGAGTAGTCCCGGAAGTTTCCTCAGTTACTTTTGTATCCGAAACGGAATTGCCGAGATCCTTAAGGCCGTCATTCAGTCTGTCGATATTAACCGTGCAGGCCGTAAGGACTGCCGTGCCTATCAAGCTCGCGCAGATGACGCAGGATATGAATCTTCCCAGATCTTTATGTAATCTTTTCATTTCTCCACCTCCGGCATAGTTTTCCGAACCTTGTTGACTTTTTATCTTGTGTTAATGATATCACTGTTTGACACTTATTCTGTCATCATGATATTCCCTTTCTGGAGCGATGCGCTGAAGACCAGTCCGCTGTTGCCTCCTGCGCGTCTTATGAGGATGTTTCCGTCGGAAGAAGCAAGGCAGGCTGCAGCAGTGCACACCTCATGCATCTTCTCGGGAGCGAAAGTCATCTGCAAAGGCAGAACGACCTCCGACAATTGCTTTGCCGAATAGGCCGTGACTGATGCGTTAAGATCATCTGCCACTGCCCTTACTATCTGACTCGAATGAGCCGACTGCGTAACGGCGACCGTTGATACGGCGCCGGGTTCGATCATGTGATTGATCAAGGTTGACCTTACATACTTGACCGCATATTCGGGATCCGTCTTATCCTTTATCTCCATGCCGATGCTGATCCTTCTGGGGATCAATACCAGAGGTCTTCCCTCTCCTTCGACATCGGGAAGATGGGTACATGTCACGAATACCGCAGGCTTGTCGGAATCCTTCTTCTTCTCGGAAACATAAGCCTCTATGAATGCATCTCTCGTATGGGATCCGTATCTCATCACATCAAAGATCAGTCCGTCAAGAACGGGCTCTGCAAAGGATACGGGAAGGTCGGTATAGACATTGACCTTGCCGCCGGATCTTATGTAGGAATTCACCATCGGCAGAAGATCCGGATCGTTGGGAGTCATGTTATATGCGCGGGCCGTCTTGACGAGGTCCGGAGCAAAATCCGAATTGTCTCCGAAAGAAGTAAAACAGTCCCTCCCGAGAAGATCAGCGATCGCTCCGTATATCTCCTCCGTATCGACGAGGCTCATGACGCCTGCTCTGCGGAGCACGGCCGCAAACTTGCCGTCGGGAGACACGCAGATCACGGGAAGCGATGCGATCGTCGGTGAATAGTTGTCGCTTAAGATGCCGCAGCATGCTTCCAGAGGAAGGATCATGACGATGCAGGCATTTTTCTCGGATGCCGTCAGGGGAGTCCTGGAACTGAAGAACTCTGCCGACTCGATCCATCTGCCGTCCAGGTTTTCCATGAGATATTTCCCGAGTTTCAGGGCTTTCTCAGATCTTCCGTAGCATAGTATGTACATAAGAGGAAACTCCTTCAAATCTTTCTTTTTTCTTTTCCTCATCCCGGCAGGATGAGGACCTCCCCGCTGTTATTATAATATAACTGTCGAAAATCAAGAAAAAAGTTCCGAAAATACCTTGGGCGCCCGAATCTATTCGGACGCCCAAGGCATGGAATAAGGGATAGATTAGAAAAATGTCATTGTCATACGATCGAAAAGCACCACTTCAGGCGATCTTCCCTTTCGTGTAACTGAATAATATCAAGAATGGGGGAAAAAGTAAACTATATTGCTATTGCTTTTTTTGAGAAATTTTTTAACGAAGTTTGTGAATCTTATCACTTATTCTTCGATGATTTCATCTGCGCAAGAAAACCCGCCACGGCAAATATGATCATTACGACACCCGCAACGATCGATTCCGACAGCGTCGTAAGCGACTTCACGCCGAAAATGAAATCCGCTATTCCGTTTGCCGCGCTGCTCCCCTGGGGGCTTGTAAGAACGCCCATGAAATAAGGCGTAACAACGCTTCCTATCATCTTTGCTCCTACTGCCGCAGTCACGCCTGAAACGATGGGGCGCCTTGCTCCCCAGATCAATATTCCCGCTATAAGACCGATCACGACACCTGCCAAAGCAGCAACAAAAGGGACCTTAAAATACTGGGAATAATCCGTATATATCCACCAGCAGAAAAACATACAGGTCATCGCTATGCAGGCCTTCTTGCAAAAAACTCCCGAAAGCACCGCAAAGAGGATGATGCAGAGCACGATTATGATATAACCCGCAAAAGGTATCCCGACGATCGCGGGCTCCAGCGCCCCCCTTGCAAACATTCCGGCAATGAAGCCCAGAAATCCTCCCAGCAGGGTCATAGAAAGACGGAAGAACCTGTATCCGTTAAAGCAGATCAGGATCCCCGCTATGAGCAAGATAACACTGACAAAAACATCGGTCAGTTCCACAAGATATCCTCCACCTCAGCTACCGAGACTGCCCTGCAAAGGCGGTCTTTCAGCTCTGCTGCTCCCTTCATTCCCTTTACGTAGCACACGAACACTCCCCTCATGGCTCTTACTGCCGCATCCTCGGAAGGAGCAAGTTCGACTTCTTCCTTGAGGTGCCTTAAGAGCATTTCCTTTCTCTCTCCGGAAGAAGGTCCGGTGAAGACTTTTCCTTCCATCTCCTTACGGATCTTATCAAAGACCCAGGGGTTGCCGCACGCAGCGCGTCCGACCATCAGGCCGTCGGCAAAGCACTTCTCTTTCATCTCAAGCGCGCTCACCCCGTCCGATATGTCTCCGTTGGCAAAAAAAGTCACTCCCGCTTCTTTTGCCGCTTTGCCCATGAGAGCTACGGCATCAACATCAGCCTTGCCTGAATATATGGCCGCGGCAGAACGCCCGTGAACACAGATCATATCACATCCCGCGTCAGAGAGCACCTTTATGAATTCGGGATCGCCCTTGGAACCCTTGTCAAATCCTATCCTGGTCTTGACCGTAACAGGCTTGCCGCAAGCGGCTTTAACGGCTGCCCTCACTATGTCTCCCGCAAGTTTGGGAGTCTTCATGAGAGCAGATCCCGCGCCCGTCTTTATGACCTTGGGAACGGGGCATCCCATATTGATGTCGATCATGTCGGTCTTCGACAGGATCTCATCATCCAATATTGCCCCTATTGCATATTCGAAATCAACAGGGTCAAAGCCGAAGAGCTGTATGGAACATAAGCCTTCCCTTTCAGGATCTATCCTCAGGTACTGGTACGAGGGACCTATCCCCCTGTATCTTATGGATCTTGCCGAACACAGCTCCGTCGGAGCATAAGAAGATCCGAATCCTCTGCATATGACTCTGTACGTAACAGTAGAGAATCCCGCCATGGGCGCGAGGCAGACGGGGTTATCCAATTTTATCTTTCCGATGCTTGCCAATTATAGGCTCCTTGTATAAGAAATTTGTCTTGAAATAATTATAAATCAAGAACAAAATATATGTTGTTATAAAAAGAGGAGAGATTTATATGGACGATTGTCTGGTCTATTTCTTTACGGGTTTTCTCGACAGCGGGAAGACCTCTGTCATTTGTTCATGGATGGACGGGGATAATTTCAACGACAAGAATATCGTCGTTATAGCAACGGAAGAGGGAGAAGAAGAATATATCCAGGAGAACTATCCTTCTGCAAAGCCCGTCGTAATAAAATGTGAAACGGATGAGGTCAATAAGGACCTCACTTTCGACATCGAGAGAAAATACCGTCCTGAAGTGGTCTTCATCGAATGGAACGGTTCAGTGTCGCCGTCTGAGTTTTTCGAGAAGGTCGACGTGCCGAGAAGATGGGCTCTGGCAGCCGCCATCGTCGTAGTCGATACTTCCACATACAAGGTCTACTACAAGAACATGCAGATGCTCTTCGCCGATTATTTCAGATATTCCGATACGGTCATCTTCAACCGCGTTGATCCCGAAAGCGACGACATAATGAACTTAAGGGGTTCCGTTAAGAGCGTTAATCCTGCAATGAGCATCAATTTCCTTGATAAGGACAACAACATCATCAGGATGACTGAGCACCTTCCTTACGACCTTTCGAAGGAGCCCTGCGACATATCCCCCGATGATTTCGGTCTCTTCTTCACCGATGCGATCGACAATGCCGACAGATATAACGGCAAGAAAGTCTCTCTCGTGGGACGCGCAGTCCTGATGAAGCAGTTCCGCAACCAGGCTTTCGCTCTCGAGCGCCAGGCTTATACATGCTGCGCTGCGGACATCGGTACAATGGCGATCCTTTGCCTTTACCAGATAAAGCCCGGCTTCCCCAAGGATTCATGGATCAAGGTCACGGGCACGGTAAGATACTATTCGAGCGGACAGGATGACGAGAATGAACCCGCATTGCCCTGCCTTGAAGTCGAATCTTACGCATTGACATCAGCTCCCGCCAATGAGGTCATCTACTTCAACTGACGGCTGACACAGGATAAAAAAGAAAAGAGGTACATACATGGCAACAAAAGTAGATGTTTTTTCCGGTTTCTTAGGCGCCGGCAAGACAACGCTCATCAAGAAGCTCATCGCTGACGGGTATAACGGAGCAAAGCTCGTCCTGATCGAAAACGAGTTTGGTCAGATCGGCATCGACGGCGGCTTCTTAAAGGAATCCGGCATCGAGATCACCGAGATGAACTCCGGCTGTATCTGCTGCTCCCTGGTCGGGGATTTCGGCACTGCATTAAAGGAAGTCATCGACACATATGCTCCCGACAGGATCCTCATCGAACCCTCGGGCGTCGGCAAGCTTTCCGATGTCGTAGCCGCGATAGAAAAAGTCGAAGGCACCGAGATCTGCGGAACCGTTACGGTCATCGATGCATACAAGTGCAGGATCTATCTTAAGAACTTCCGCGAGTTCTACGAGAACCAGATCAAGTATGCAGGCACGATCATCTTGAGCCGCACGTCCGACATCAAGCAGGAAAAACTCGATCAGGCCATAGAACTCATCCGTGAGATCAACGACCATTCACAGATCATAACAACACCCTGGGACAAGCTCTCCGGAGTCCAGATCCTTAAGGCGATCGAAGAACCCATAACGGCAGCTGACATGGCTCAGGCTCTGGCAGAAGCTGAAGAGCATGAGCATCACCATCACCACCATGATGACGATGATGACCATGAGTGCTGCCATCACCACGACCACGATGAAGATCACGAGTGCTGCCATCACCATGACCACGACGAAGATCACGAGTGCTGCCACCATCACGATCATGATGAGGAACATGAGCATCATCACCATCATGAGCACGGCGAAGAATGCACATGCGGCTGTCACGATCATGATCACGAACACCATCACGCAGACGAAGTCTTCGACAGCATCGGATATGAGACATCCCGTTCCTTCAGCAAGGAAGGGCTCGAAGACATCCTCACAAGACTTGATGACAGCGTAAGCTACGGCACGATCCTCCGTTCCAAGGGAATCGTTGCAGGAGAAGACGGCAACTGGCTCCACTTCGATTACGTTCCGGGTGAAGCGGAAGTCCGCACGGGTCCTGCCGATGTTACCGGCAAGATCTGCGTTATCGGTTCCGGGGTCGACAAAGAAAAAGTCAAAGAGCTTTTCGGAGTCTGACATAGTTCGGGTATAATTTCTTTTAGAGGTTCAAATGGCTAAGCGTGGATTAAAGATAATAATCGTCGGTGTCGGTAAGATAGGGCAGACTCTGGTGAAACTGCTCACCAAAGAACGCCATAATATCATCATCATAGACAAGAACGAGAAGATCGTTGCCGAGATGGCCAACGCCTATGACTGTATGGGCGTCGTCGGAAACGCGGCAAGCCACTCCGTCCTGAGCGACGCGGGCGTAATGGATGCC
Organism: Saccharofermentans sp.; assembly: GCA_024685385.1. Classification (GTDB taxonomy): domain Bacteria; phylum Bacillota; class Clostridia; order Saccharofermentanales; family Saccharofermentanaceae; genus Saccharofermentans. Next base: position 28,983 of record JAIKVV010000014.1, read on the forward strand.
GATATCCTTATCTCCGTAACCGCTTCCGACGAGTTCAATCTCCTCTGCTGCACCATCGCCAAGCAATATAATGAAGACCTGGCCACCATCGCCAGAGTAAGAAGCCCCGAGTTCGCGGAAGATTCCGCTTACTTGAGAGAGACGCTCGGCATGGCCATGATCGTTAATCCGGAGCTCGAGACTGCCAAAGAAACGGCCAGGATCCTCTTCCTCCCCACGGCTCTTTCGATCAACACTTTCGCACACGGCCAGGCAGAGCTCATCAGGATCAAGATCCCCGAAAACAACATGCTGGCAGGCAAGACCTTGGGCGACCTTTCCCGCAACATAACGGACGGGCTGATAATAGTAGGTGTTGAGCACGATGACGATGTCTTTATCCCCAACGGTTCCTCAAGACTTGAGGCAGGTGACATAATCTCTTTCGTTTCCACCCGCAAGAAGACCATCGCCTTCCTTAAAGCGATAGGCTTTGCGACCAGGTCCGTATCGGATACCCTTATCGTCGGCGGAGGAACTTCTTCCTACTACCTTTCAAAGGAACTGTTAAAGTCGGGGATCGACGTTAAGATCATAGAATCGAATCCCGCAAGATGCGAACAACTTTCTATCCTGATCCCCAGGGCTTCGATCATTAACGGAGACGGAACCAAGGAAGACCTGCTATTGGAATCCGGACTTGCTCATACCGAATCTTTCGTGCCTCTCACGGGTATCGATGAAGAGAACATCCTTCTTACTCTCTATGCAAGATCCGTATCCGATGCAAAAGTCGTAACCAAGATCAACAGGATCTCCTTTGACAAGATAATCGAATCATTGGATCTCGGCAGCGTCGTATGTCCGAGGAATATTTGCGCCGAGACGATACTCTCATACGTAAGGGCAAGACAGGCATCCATCGATTCCAATCTGGAAGTCCTTTACAGACTCTTCAACAACAGAGCGGAAGCCATGGAATTTTCCGTAAGGGAAAGTTCCGGCATCACAGGCGTCTCGCTTAAGGATCTGAGCCTCAAACAGGGCGTCATAATCTCATTCATCAAGCGAGGCAAGGATGTCATCATCCCGTCGGGTTCCGATACTATTGAAGTCGGCGACTCCGTCATGGTGGTGACCACCCAGAGCGGCTTTACGGATCTTACGGACATCCTGGGGTAATAACACATGAATACTTCGATGATAAGAAAGATCCTGGGTCAGGTCCTCATGAGCGAAGGCGCCTTCATGCTGCTTCCCTGCCTGGTATCCCTTGTCTATCGTGAACATGAAGGTCTAGCTTTTCTGATAACGGCTTTTGTGACCTTCTCCTTGGGTTTCCTCTTAAATCTCAAGAAACCGAAAACGACCAACATCTACATCAAGGACGGTCTCGTTGTAACGGGTCTTTCCTGGATCGCAATGACCCTCTTCGGAGGCATCCCCTTTGTTCTTACGGGTGAGATCCCTTCTTTCGTTGATGCAATGTTCGAGACCGCATCCGGTCTTTCGACCACGGGAGCTTCCATACTTACCGATATCGAATCCATGTCCCATACGGCTCTCATGTGGCGTTCGCTCACCCATTTCATCGGCGGAATGGGCGTTCTCGTATTCCTTCTGGCTATCCTTCCTTCAAGCGGCGGATCCACGATCAACCTGATGAGAGCAGAAAGCCCGGGACCTTCCGTAGGCAAGGTGGTTCCCAAGATATCCGTTACTGCCAGGCTCCTTTATTCGATCTACATATCCCTTACGGCCATCGAGATAATCCTTCTTATAGCAGGCGGAATGCCTGTATTCGATTCGATATGCCACGCATTCGGCACCGCGGGCACGGGCGGATTCGGAGTCAAAAACGACAGTTTCATGAGCTACTCTCCTTACTGCCAGTATGTTGCTGCCGTCTTCATGTACCTTTTTGCCATGAACTTTAACTTCTACAGTTTCCTTTTGCTCAAACAGTTCAAAAAAGCCTTCGGGATGGAAGAGATCATCGTCTATGTCTCTATCACTATAGTTACCGTATCGATCGTTACTCTCAACATCTTTCCTCTAACAGGAACCTTCTCCGATTCCTTCAGGGAATCCTTCTTCACGATCGGATCCATCATGTCCACCACCGGTTTTTCCAATGCGGACTTCGATAAATGGCCCATGGTAAGCCGCTTTATCCTGGTCGTCCTCATGTTTTCCGGTGCCTGCGCGGGTTCAACGGGCGGCGGAATAAAGGTCTCCAGGATCCATATACTCGCCAAGACGATCGGCAAATCGCTGAAGGGCTACTTCCATCCCAACAACATCAAAAAGATCCAGATGGACGGACACCCCATAGAACACGAAGTCATCCGCTCGGTAAATGTATATTTGGCAACCTTTCTCTGTGTCTTCACCCTCTCGGTATTCGTCATATCTTTCGAAAACATGGATCCCGTCACGACCTTTACCTCCGTTGCGGCAACGATCAACAACATCGGACCGGGTCTTGCAGGCGTCGGACCCACCTGCAACTATGCGGAATTCTCGGTCCTTTCCAAGATCGTCTTTATCTTCGACATGCTCGCAGGAAGACTGGAGCTGTTCCCTCTCCTGGTCTTCATAAGCCCTGATTTCTACAAGGCGGCTTTAGGCTCCATAAAGACAAAGATCAAGAAGAGCAAGGCCTGATCTCTCCTTTTTCCCTTATCGGCTATATGACGGATATCGGGTGCTTTTTTACCCGTTCTTTGACATATTTTATTGTTGAGTTTTTCGGGAAAGAATGTAAGATAGTAGTTGATTAAAAATATAAATCGCTAGGAGGACATTATATATGCCATTAGTAACAACTAAGGAAATGTTCAAGAAGGCTTATGACGGCGGGTACGCCATCGGCGCTTTCAACGTCAACAACATGGAGATCGTCCAGGGCATCACAGAGGCCGCAGGCGAACTCAACAGCCCTGTCATCCTTCAGGTTTCCAAGGGTGCAAGAGCTTATGCTAACCACACCTATCTCGTAAAGCTCGTAGAAGCAGCTATCATCGAGAATCCCCAGATCCCGATCGCACTTCACCTTGACCACGGTGATACATTCGAGCTCTGCAAGTCCTGTATCGACGGCGGTTTCACATCCGTTATGATCGATGCTTCCTCCAAGTCTTTCGAGGACAACATCGCTCTCACAAAGCAGGTCGTTGAATATGCTCACGATCACGGTGTCGTTGTAGAGGCTGAGCTCGGAACACTGGCCGGCATCGAGGACGAAGTCGTTGTTGAGTCCGGTAAGGAAGCTTACACAAGACCTGAAGAGGTTGAGGAATTCGTTTCCAGAACAGGCTGCGACTCCCTTGCAATCGCTATCGGAACATCCCACGGCGCTTACAAGTTCACACCCGAGCAGTGCACAAGAAACGCTGACGGTATCCTCGTACCTCCCCCGCTCCGCTTCGACGTACTCGAAGAGTGCATCAAGAGACTTCCCGGATTCCCTATCGTTCTTCACGGTTCTTCTTCCGTACCTCAGGAATTCGTTAAGATGGTCAACGAGAACGGCGGTAAGATGCCTGATGCAGTAGGTATCCCCGAGGAGCAGCTCCGTGAGGCAGCTAAGCTCGCAGTCTGCAAGATCAACATCGATTCCGATATCCGTCTTGCAATGACAGGCAACATCCGTAAGTACTTCAATGAGCATCCCGATCACTTCGATCCCCGCCAGTACCTCAAGCCCGCCCGTCAGGCTGTTAAGGACATGGTCGCTCACAAGATCGTTAACGTATTGGGTTCCGACGGAAAGGCCTGATCTTAACTTATCAGACTATGACATTACAGAGGCTGTTCAAAATGAACAGCCTCTTTCTTTTGCAATATCAGATCTTTTTTATGAGTTCCTTGATCAGATCGGCGCATTCTTCAGGTCTTTGCTCATAGATGAGATGGCTTCCCGGAAGAAGTTTGAGCTCACAATTTCCCATCTTCTGAAGATAGGGGATCAGTATGTTATTTCTTGCATCTATATATTTTTGCTCTGTCTCTGATGCCCATGAAGCACAGATGTAGATCTTGGGAATGTCATTGGTTACTATGGAATCCCATGTTGTTTTACAGTTATCCCTAATGAGATCATATTCCGAATCCATTGCGAAATTCCAAAGGGATGATGTTGACATCAGGTAGGACATGGCCTGTGCTGCCTCTTCATCCTGAAGATCCGCATTAGCGGGAAGATCCGCTGAAACTCCGGCGATGCTCAATCTGTAAAGACCGGTCTTGTTAAGAAGGATCTCCGGCAAGCTGTGTTTGTTTTCGGGTTTTCCTTTCGGGAAGGTCTCTTCTTCCAGTTGTGTCGAATCAAACAGGACCACCGCTTCAACATCTCCGGGATAAACACTTTCCCAATATGTCGCATAAACGCCTCCGAGGGAGTGTGCGGCCAGGATGACCGGCCCTTTGATCCCGCTGTTATCCAGAGCCTTCCTGTATTCATCCACTATCTGTTTGACAGTCATGGGGGTCAGCGAATCATCGCTCAAACCGTAACCTGCCCTGTCAATGAAAACGATCCTGTTTTCTCCTGCAAGGATATCGGTCATATCTCTGTATGTAATGCACATGTCTTCAATTCCGAGGCCGGATAAGAATACTATCGTGTGCCCGTTTTCATTCCCGTATGTTACGACATTCAATGAGTGCCCGCCTGCATCTGCAGGATCATAAATACCGAATTCCGAAGCGATCTTACGTTCTTCTGTCCGCCTCACAAGATCATAGATCTTGATCCCGGCTGAAGAGATCAATAAGATGCCGGCGATAAAGGCGGCCGTTATTGCTGCCGTTCTAAATATCCGGGGACGGGTCTTATCAGTCTGTTTCTTTTCAAATCCTGCTGCCATTTTTATGTCTCACGGAACGGTCTTGTGAAAGCCGTTATGCCCACAGAATAACATATTTACAACATAAACCGCATAATACGGTGTAAAATATCAAACAGAACTATTTATCTTGAGGGGGATCAATGTCAGACTATATCCTTGCCATCTCTGTTCCGCTGATATTCGGACTAATCGCATTCGGTATTCTCTTTCTTACAAAACATGATTCCGGAGCGGTCAGAAAAAAACTCTTAACCTGTTTCCTGATCCAGGCAGCCGGCTTTGAGGTCTCTGTCGTTTTGCTGAAAACCTTTGCAAATCTTGCCCTCTGGCAGGATCTTGTCATCCCTCTTGCCGCGATCCTGTCCGTGAGTCTTGTCACGACTGCTTCCGTCGCCCTTTCCGCCGTCGTAAAAGATAAAAAGCTCATCCGCTTCCTTAAGATCGCGGGATATTCGGCTTTCGCCCTTCTCATTGCGGAATGTCTTTTATTCAATCTGAAGAGCATGTCCGCCGAAAAGGATCATCTCATAAAAGAGAATGTTCCCTTAACGGGCATTGCAAGCATGGAAGACGATAAACAGGAAAAGTACATAATATACGAAGACGGGATCTATGTTTTCGGAAAGACCTATCTCGTTTACGATAACCTTCCCGGCAATGTCAGATTCGTTTCGGTAAATCAGCAGAGACAGCAGTCAAAGGACAACCGTGCGTTTGTCTTAACGGCTGAGATCAAGGACTCTTCCATGTCCGATTCCTACATGACCGTAGGAGCTAAGCGCACTTTCGGATACTACGGCAGGACTGACTTCGCCGTAAGGCCCGCAGACTCGGGATTCGCTCTCGGAATGATAGTCGATCCCGCCAAAAACAGTGATTTTGCTTATGATGAAGCAACTATCGAAGCAGGAAACAACACTGCTCCCATGCTCATCTCCTCCGTTACTCTCTGGAATGCCGCTCCCTATGATTTCATGTTTTCGAGGATCGTTATCATCTGGGTCCTGACACTCCTTATCAGCGCAGTCATCATCTTCAGATTCTATGATGTCAGATACGACAGGAATAATACTTATCACAGGATATTGGTCGAGCTGGTCGTATTTGCAACAGTCGCCCTTTCCTTTACCGTTCAGGGGCCCGATAAGAATATCGTCAAATATCCTCTCACCGAATCAGTAGATTATTACGATATTTACGTTCAGACATTCGATGCCATCGAAAAGCATCAGGTCCATATCGATTTCGCACCTCCCGCCGAACTTGCGGAAATTGATAATCCCTATGATTACAGCGAACGCAAAGCAGCCGGAATAGAAGATTTCCTTTGGGATCATGCCTATTACGACGGCAAATACTATTCCTACTTCGGCGTAGTTCCCATATTCACGAACTACTATCCGATATATATGCTCACGGGAAGCGTGCCCACCTGTGATACCGTAATAGCCATCAACGGGGCTCTTGCCACGCTTTTCCTTGCTCTGGCCATACTGGCAGTTATCAGGATCTACTGTCCTGACGCTAAACTGCTCCTGGTCCTCACGGCGATCGTAACGGGCACTACGCTGAGCTACATTCCCGTACTTATGAATTACGGCTATATGTATAATGTCGCATGCATAACGGCGCTTATGTTCCTGTCCTTAAGCCTTTGGTCGGGCTTTACCGCGACGCTTGCCTCCGGCTGGAAAAAATATATCCTCTATTTCGTGAGCGGTCTGGCCCTGGGTCTTACGGCAGGATCCAGACCCATAATCGCCGTATGCGCCGCAGTGATGATCCCCAGGTTCATATCGGTCCTGGCGGACAAAAAGCAAAAAGTCCTGTCCCGTGCAGGTCAGGCAGGGACCTTCATGGCTCCTCTTCTCGCATCCGTGGCAGGGATCTTATATTATAACTACCTGAGATTCGGAAGCCTTCTGGACTTCGGAGCTGCATACCAGCTTACGGTAGGAGACATCCACAACATGAAGATGTCTTTGTCGGCTTTCCCTCTGTCCATATATTATTTCTTCCTGATACCGGCAAGACAGACAGAGACCTTCCCTTATTTTGATTACTCCAACAACATCGTGGCCAATGCGGAGGCATACCGCTATACGGTCCTTAATCTGGGCCTGTTCTTCTTCCCCGTCTTCCTTTT
>JAIKVV010000016.1 GCA_024685385.1 Saccharofermentans sp.
TAAAGGAACGTTACCATTTGTCTTCTTAAACAGTCTCCGTCAGGGCGGAACGTATTGTCATCATAACCTGCAACGATCTTCTTCTCGGATGCCCAAAGGCATGCCTTGTAGAAATAATCCTCCTCATTAATGTCTTCGAAAACGTCTTCAAACTTTATCTTGTCAATATTAGGTTCGGGCTTCCCTGCAAGTCTCCAAAGGAAAGTAACGGCATGTCTTCTGGCGCACACGATCTGCGGGCCGAATGTTCCGTTCTTATATCCTTCGACAATATGGTTCTCATTGCCCCAGATACAGGCTTTGTAGAAATAATCTGTCTCATCAACATCCGTAAACTTGCATTCCTTGGTCGTAGGTTCAGGAGATCCTGCAAGTCTCCAGATAAATGTTACCATCTGAGCTCTTGTACAATTATTTGCGGGCTTAAACAGAGTCTGGTTATCATAGCCCTTGACTACGCCCATATCCGTCAGAGCATATGTCGGAATATACCAGAATTTGGATGTATCTTTTACATCTTTATAAAGAACCTGTACTTTTACATCGTATGATTTGCCGTCAACTGTAACCGTAACAACAGAAGATCCTGCCTTAAGAGCCTGAACGGTGTTCTTTTTACCGATCTTTACAACGGAAGGCTTTGAGGATTTTAGTGTCACCGAAGAATCTTGATCTGCATCTTTTATGTTTAATGAAACAACCGCTCCGCATTCTATATCGATCGATTTGACGGAATCATCTATGACAACATTATTTGTGGTGACCACCGTAGTGTTATCAACAACAAGCTTATAAATGTCCCACTTGTCCTTATAGATCGTATATCCTTTCTTGACGGTCTCCTTTCCGAGAAACGCTGATATGAGATTATCGCACTTGCCAATATCTAGCGTTGAGATCTGATTTCCCTGGCACTGTAGTTCGCTAATTTTGGTAGTGGTTGAAAGGTCAAGTGTCTTGAGCTTATTGTTTTTGCAGATTAGTTCTCTCAGATCTGAACTTTTAACATAAAGCTTTTCAAGTTGATTGTCAGAACAATATAACTCTATCAGTAAACAGTGTCTGAAATCAAGTTCCTTTAATTTATTGCCACTAAGATCAACAACACGAAGATTGCTGTTTTTTGACAGATCAATATCGGAAATATCATTTCCCTTGAGGTATAAGCTGTGAAGCCAAGGCTGATTGGAAACATCAATACCGGTCAAACTGCAATCATCACAAGATAACTGCTGCAGCTTTTTGTTATTTGAAAGATCAAGTGAAGAAATCTCATTACCATCGCATATAAGATTGTCCAATTCGGTGTTATTTGACAGAGAAAGCGTCTTTAAACTATTGTTCTGGCAGTCAAGTTCCTTAAGATCAGTATTCTTCGACAGATCCAATCCCGTAAGTTTGTTAAAACCGCAATCCAAATTTGTGAGTTTGGTATTCTTGCTTAAATTCAAATTGCTGATTTTATTGTTATGACAATCCAAAATACGAAGTTTAGTGTTTTTTGAAAGATCCAACGAAGTCAGTTCATTTCCGAAAACTTCAAGCCATTCCAATTCAGTAAAAAAACCGATGCCTGTAAGGTCTTTTATACCGCCGGATCCTTTGTAGGATCCGTAAGTGTAATTTGAGATATATTCTATTTCTTCTGAAGAAAGATATCCGTCCTTATTATCGTCGTACATCTCGTTTTTGAGGCTTTCACGGAAAATCTTATCCGGAAAGTTCTTCTCATTGATGGCGATCTTGCTGTCTGCATTTACAGCAAAAACAGGCATCAGGATATTACCCGACATGAAGCAGAGAATAAAAGCTGACAATATCTTTCTTATCATGTTGCAAATGGTCTCCGGATCATCGACTGACTGTAAAGTATCGGTATTTTCCTAAAAATAACATTAAGAAATCAAAAGTCAACCGCTGCCACAACAATGCCACTTTTGTTATATCGGCGATATATTTATAAAGAAAATTATTTGTAATATTTTTTATAAATTTAGTGTTAAAATTATAGATGTATAATTATGCTTAAGGAGAGAAATCATGCTTAAGGATTCTAATGAGAATAATGATAACAAACTGTTCGGTTCAGATACGCCCGCAGGGGGAAACAGGCTTTACGGTTCCAACGAACCTTCCGATGAAGTTAAGTTATTCGGCGCTGATGCACCTCAGGAACAGACCAAGCTGTTCGGTGTTGAAGATGCATCAGGCGAAGATGAATTCGTTAAATCATCTTTTGCAGTTTCGTTTAAGGCTAATGAAGCAGCAAATACAGTTTCCGAAAAGCTCAATGAAGAAGCTGAGAAAGCAATGGAATTAGATCAGCTTCCGGATCCTATCATTCCTCCTCCGGTAGATGTTGCTCCTGCTCCCAAGACAGATTACGGCTGGGAAGATGAATTTGAGAACTTTGAATTCGATTCCTCCGTTTCAGCCTTTAAGCCTCTGGCTCCCGAAGCAGCCCCGGTCTTCCCTTCCAACGGCGGCGGAGACTTTAATAAAAAAGAAGAAACTCCCGTTGAAGATAAGACAGAAGAGAAAATCGAAGAACCGGTATCTGTTCCCGAGCCTCAGATCGAGACAGCCGCAACGCCTGTTTTCGATGACAGCGATTCCGACCTCATGGGATTTGCAGGCGATGCAGTAAATCAGGAAGATCTGTTTAAATCAGGTGATGACCTTGATTTTGCTACATCCGAGACCGATAAGGATATAAGTCCTTTTGCTAATGCCGAAAAACCTGTTGAACCCGAAGCAGCAGATATAGACATCCCTTCCAACAGCATAGATGCCGAGATCGAATCCTACGGCAAGGTTTCTTCCGGCGTTAACGCTTTTAAGCCCTTTGAACAGCCTGCTGAGACAGAACCTGCTATTGAGCCGGATGTTCAGGTTGAGCCTGAACAGATTGCCGAGGCCGAAACAAGCGATTCATCCGAGATCGAATCCTACGGCAAGGTTTCTTCAGGCGTAAACGCTTTCAAGACAGCCGCACCCGAACAGCCTGAATCAGTTCCCGAAACTGCTCAGACGGAAAATGCTGAATATATTGATCCCGAGAATGTTGTTAAGACGAGACCGGGAGATGACGCAGATAACAAGCCTGAAGAGATTTCTGATGAAGAATTGATGGCTCGTTATGCCCCCACATCCAATACCGGCAAGATGTATATGAACAGCCGTCAGAGCGGTAGTGGTCCTTCTTATAAGTCTGATATGTCAAAGCTGCATAAGAAGCCGACTCCGCCCGTTAAGAAGACGCCTGCACAAACAGCTGCAACTGCCGCAGCAGCTGCTCCGGTTGCAGCAGCCGCCGCTTCATCTGCATTTAAGCCTGCTGAAGATACATCTGTTGAGGATATCGCTAAAGATATCCCTGCCTCTGATAACGCAGCTCCCGTTTCGGCATTTGTTCCCAGAGGAAGGACGAACGCAACAACTGAGCCCGACCGTACGGTAAGGCCCGGTTCCAGCAACAAGGCACAGCCTTCTCCCCGCCCTATTCCTCCCGTAAATAATGCAGCCAAGAATGTTGCTCCCAAGTCAGCAAGGAGCGGAAGAAACGAGATCAGTCCCGTTACAACATCCGAGATCAAGAAAAAGAAATCCCGCAAAGACAGATCCTCCAAGGAAACCGGCAAGAGCGGCATTATCACGCTTATCATAATTATCGTTCTCTTTGTAGGCGCCATCTTCGTAATGGATCATCTGAATGATATCAAGAGTTTCTTCTCGGGCGGAAGCGATACGGTTACGACAAAGGAAACTACGACTGAGCCTGTCATTACCGACGACACGACAACGTCTTCTTCTGAAGATATAACAACGACAACAACTGAAGCTACCACGACAACTACGACTACAGAAGCTACTACGACAACTACGACCACGGAAGCCACAACAACCACAACGACTACCGAGGCAACTACGACAACTACTACAACAAAGGAAACAACGACCACTACCACAACTGAAGCAACAACAACGAAAGATACAGCTTCAGGCGGGGTCAAGGTTACCAACTTCGAAACAAAGCTCAGGAACTTCAAGCGTACCGCTGGCGGCTTCTCCTTCGAGATCACAATGGAGAACAAGAGCAACAACGATGCAAGCCTCACAAAGTCACTTAATGCCATTGAACTCAGAGTCTATGCCGATCAGGACATAAAGAAAGTCACGGCTGAAGGCTTCAAGTTCAAGGAAAAGGACGGCAAGTGGGTCGGAACTCCTTCTGACATGACCATAAAGGCAGGACAGAAAGTCAAGTTCACGGTTACTGTATCCACTTCGGGCAACGTAGGACACTTCGGTTACAGAAGCTGCTTCTTTGACTGGAAGTAATAGAAAAAGGTGCATATGATAACAGACTCACACAGTCACACACTTCCTTATTCACCTGATGCTCACATGTATATAGACGAACTGATTACCAAGGCCAAAAGCCTTGGTATTCCTCGTGTGGGCATCACGGAACATTATGAGATCGACATGGTCTATCCGGACAATGAAGTCATGCTTTTCAATCTTGACGATTACGATCGCGAATTCGTCAAATGGAAAGCAGAATGCCCCGAGGGCTTATCTTTGCTCAAAGGCATCGAATTCGGATATCAGACACACACTGCAAGAGCCATCGATATCGTCGCTTCATGCCATGATTTTGATGTCGTAATACTCAGCAATCACAACTTCCGCGGCGAAGACGTCTACTTCTCAAAGATCGTTTACGATCTGCCTATCAAGGCCCGCCATGCCGAATATATAGGCATAATGGCCGAGATGTGCGAAAACTGCAATAACTATGATATCGCAGCCCACTACGATTACATTAACCGCTACAATCCCGATGATAAAGCTACTGTATGTTATGAGGATTGTCCTGATGAGTTTGACCGCTTCTTCGAAGCGATAATATCCAAGAATAAATCTCTTGAGATAAATACGTCTTCAATCAACAGCCTCATCGCCAAGGGTAACCCAAACCCGATGCCTGATCCTGCGATCCTTAAGCGTTATAAGGAGATGGGCGGCACAATGATAACTTTGTCATCTGATGCGCACCGCTCTGAAGCTCTGGCTCAGCATTTCAATATGACCCGTGAATATATGAAATCCATGGGATTCTATGAGAATACTTATTTCATAGGGCATGTACCGCACACGGAAGCCTTATGATCAAGTAAAGAGATAATAAAGGGGCTGTCTCAAAACACTTTGATACAGCCATTCTTGGTCCGAGAACTTATGAGTGTGTTCCAAATCAGATTTTCAAAGGATTATGTTGCGATCCAACAGGATCTTCTGCAATCCGCTTCTTTTGTGGAACTTTATTAGAACTCTGTTCACAAAATTGCTCACAAATCACCTGGATTTGTGAACAGATTA
>JAIKVV010000063.1 GCA_024685385.1 Saccharofermentans sp.
TAAGAGCCGGGCTGCCATAGACCGAACATATTTAATTGTCTTTTACTTTTATCTTACTTATCTTACTGCGAAGAGCAGGTCACCGTATGTAGGGAAAGGCCAGAACTCTGCAGATGTCTTTGTCTCAAGTTGATCACATGCCTTGCGGAGACTGTCCATATCGGGGATGATGACATCCTTATAGTAGTTTGCCTTCTCCACAAAGTCTTCCTTCTCCTCTGCCGTATCGAGGTTCGAAGCAAGATCCTTATATGCCTGGAATGCATCCTTCATGTAACCTGAGATCTCACTCAAGATCTCACTCTCGAAAACAGTATCTGCTCCGACTTCCTTCTTTGCGATGATGCCGTCTGCAAGTGATGTTGAGTATGCGGATACCTGAGGAAGGATGTCCTCGGTCGCCATCTCGACCATCGTTTGTGCTTCGATGTGCAGGAGCTTGCAGTACTTGTCGAGGAAGACCTCGTGTCTGGATACCATCTCTGCCTCGGAATAGACCTTATGGGAGATCATGAGATCCATGTTCTTCTTGTCAAGGTAATGAGCAACTGCATCAGGTGTGGTCTTGAGATTCGACAGGCCTCTCTTCTCTGCTTCTTCGATCCAGGAATCATCGTAACCGTTACCGTTGAAGATGATCCTCTTATGTGCTTTGATCTCTGACTTGATGAGATCGTGGATCACACCTGTGAAGTCTTCTGCACCTTCGAGCTTATCTGCGAATTGCTTCAAGCTCTCTGCAACTGCTGTGTTGAGTACTGTGTTTGCAAGTGCGATGGATGCAGCGGAACCTAACATTCTGAACTCGAACTTGTTGCCCGTGAATGCGAAAGGTGATGTTCTGTTACGGTCTGTCGTATCTCTCGGGAACTTAGGCAGTACATGTACACCAACCTTAAGAAGTTCCTTCTCCTTAGCACCGTAAGGTGTATCGTTCTCGATGGATTCCAGGATCTCTGTAAGCTCAGAACCTAAGAATACGGAGATGACTGCCGGAGGAGCTTCGTTAGCGCCGAGTCTGTGGTCGTTGCCTGCTGATGCAACCGAGATTCTCAAGAGATCCTGATACTCATCAACTGCCTTGATGACTGCGATGAGGAAGAGCAGGAACTGAGCATTCTCATAAGGTGTGTCACCGGGTTCAAGGAGGTTCAATCCTGTATCGGTGCTGATCGACCAGTTGTTGTGCTTACCTGATCCGTTGATGCCGTCGAAAGGCTTCTCGTGGAGGAGGCAGACAAGACCGTGGCGGCCTGCGACCTTCTTCATTATCTCCATCGTAAGCTGATTGTGATCAGTTGCGATATTCGTTGTAGTAAAAATAGGTGCGAGTTCGTGCTGTGAAGGTGCAACTTCGTTATGCTCTGTTGTTGCAAGGATGCCGAGCTTCCAGAGTTCATCGTTAAGATCCTTCATGAAAGCCTGTACACGGGGCTTGATGGCGCCGAAGTAATGGTCTTCCATCTGCTGTCCCTTCGGCGGGGGTGCACCGAAGAGTGTGCGGCCTGTGTAGATTAAGTCTTTTCTTGCCTTGTATCCTTCTTCGTCGATGAGGAAGTATTCCTGCTCGGGTCCGACGGTCGTTGCAATGGATGTTACATCGTCATTTCCGAAGAGCTTGATGACTCTCATTGCTTGCTTGTTGATGGCTTCCATAGAACGGAGCAAAGGGGTCTTCTTGTCGAGTGCTTCACCGCCGTACGAGCAGAATGCAGTGGGAACACAAAGTACACCCTCTTTGATGAATGCAAAGGATGTGGGATCCCATGCGGTATATCCTCTTGCTTCGAATGTTGCTCTAAGTCCTCCGGAGGGGAAGGAAGAAGCGTCAGGCTCACCTTGTGTAAGTTCCTTGCCTGAGAATCTCAAGATGATCTTGCCGTCATCCGTGGGATTGATGAAACTGTCGTGCTTCTCCGCCGTAACGCCTGTCATGGGCTGGAACCAGTGGGTATAATGTGTTGCACCCTTCTCGATCGCCCATTGCTTCATCTCGTTTGCAACTACATTAGCTGCATCCTGTGAGAGACGGTGACCGTGATGGATCGCACGCTCAACTTCCTTGAAAGTCTCCTTGGGGAGTCTTTCCTTCATGACTGATTCCGAAAAAACGTTTTCGCCAAAAATCTTATCCGGGCTGTTCATGTTTTGTCACTCCTTTTCTTTACGGTTTTGCAAAAGAAAAAGACGCCACAGATCACTGATCTGCGGCGCCTTTGCCGTCTGCTTTATGCTTAACTGCGGTTATGTTAACTCCACATCTTTATCTTGTCAACACCGCTTTGTACAAAAAAAGATAACGATTTTGCACCTGCTGCAATTGACTTGATTTCTTATAAGTGATAGATTTTTTCTTATGAACAATGGCGTTCATCCGGAGGCCCATAAAGCCTTTGGATGAGCGCCTTTTCTCTTAAATGACGGATGACGTCATTTATCGGTAAAGGCGGTAAATCAAATATATAAGGTAACAACGATCTTTTTATAAATCGGAGGATATTGTATGGATCTTACGACTAATGAAGTAATGCAGTACATCGAGGAAGAGGATATCAAGTTTATCCGTCTGGCCTTCTGCGATGTAACCGGAGTACAAAAGAATATCTCGGTAATGTCAGGTGACCTGGAGCGCGTATTGCAGCACGGTCTTCCCATCAACGCATCCTACATCAAGGGATTCGGAAAGGAAGCATATTCGGATCTCTTCTTACATCCGGATCCTTCCACGACCACACTCCTTCCCTGGAGGCCCGAGAACGGCAGAGTCGTAAGGATGTTCTGTGACATCACTTTCCAGGACGGCAAGCCCTTCCCCAACGATACGAGAAGGATACTCCAAAACAGCATCGCAAAAGCTCAGGAAAAAGGCATCTCCTTCAAGATCGGATCGCGCATGGAATTCTATCTTTTCAAGACGGACGACGAGGGCAACCCCACACAGATCCCGCTCGATAATGCAGGCTATATGGATATAGCTCCCCAGGATAAGGGCGAAAACATAAGGCGTGAGATCTGCCTCACGTTGGAGCGCATGGGCATCGTTCCAGTGAATTCCCACCATGAAGCAGGCCCGGGCCAAAACGAGATCGACTTCACGAGTTCGGATCCTCTGACGGCAGCAGATCAGGCAAGCACTTTCATGATGGTCGTAAAGACGATCGCAGCCAAGAACGGTCTTTATGCTGAATTCTCGCCCAAGCCCCTGTCAGGGCGCCCGGGCAACGGCTATCACATCAATTTCAGACTTGAAGGCGATAAGGCTCAGGAACTCATTCCTTCAGCGATCGCAGGTGTCCTGGACAACATAAAGGATACGACGGTCTTCTTCAACCCGACCGAAGAATCCTACAGGAGACTCGGAGAAGACAGTTCTCCCCGCTATATCTCCTGGTCGTCGGAGAACCGCGGCCAGCTCATCAGGATCCCGCCCGCAGAAGGCGGACGCCACTATGCGCAGTTAAGGTCACCTGATGCGGGATGCAATCCTTACCTTGCATATTCGGCTCTTATCGAGATGGCATTGGACGGCATAGAGCGCAAGCTCGAATTGGGAGAAGCAGCAGATCTTGACGTCGATCTTCTTGGAGATGATGACAAGATGAGATTTTCCCTCCTCCCTGCTTCCTTAGGTGAAGCAAGGCTTGCGGCAGGCAAATCATCATTCGTAAAGAAGATCTTCGACCAGTCGATAATCGACTGTTACTGCAAGGATTAAAAAAATACGAAGGAGCAGTAAGGTGACGGACAAAAGGACATTCAGCGTGCTTGTCGTATCCTCGGGTGAGAAATTCAATCTCGCTCTGAAGGATGTGCTGACACCCGACAGATTCGATACTGTACAGATCGAATCTTCGGTCGGTGCCGCGCGCCGCAGGCTGATCGATTCGTCCTATGACATCATCATCGTTAATTCGCCCCTTCAGGATGAATTCGGAGCAGACTTTGCTCTCGACATGGCAAGAGATTCAGGTTCCGGAGTCCTTCTCTGTGTGAAATCCGAGTTTTTCGATGAGATATCGGACAAGGTCTCGGACTACGGCATTCTGACGGTTGCAAAGCCCACGACAAGACAGACCCTGAATCAGTCCTTAAGGCTCCTTTGCGCCACGAACGAGAGGCTCCACAAGATCAGGAAAGAGAATGCTTCTTTCGAAGAAAAGATCCGTGAGATCAAACTCACAAACAGGGCAAAGCTGCTCCTGATGGAAAATCTTTCGATGTCCGAAAACGAAGCACATAAATATATAGAGCGTGAAGCGATGAATACGCGCCACACCAAAGCAGAAGTAGCAGAAACAATTATCAGTCAATATACGGGAGGTGCATCATGACAAAATATATCTTCGTAACGGGCGGTGTAGTATCCGGCCTCGGAAAGGGAATAACGGCAGCATCGCTTGGGCGTCTTCTCAAGCAGCGCGGACTTAAGGTCGCAGCCCAGAAACTGGACCCTTACATCAACGTAGATCCCGGGACCATGAGTCCCTACCAGCACGGCGAGGTCTATGTAACCGAAGACGGTGCCGAGACCGATCTGGATCTGGGCCACTACGAGCGTTTCATCGACGAGGACCTCAATAAGTTCTCCAACCTCACCACCGGCAAGGTATATTCCAATGTCATCGCCAAGGAGCGCCGCGGCGAGTATCTGGGAAGCACCGTCCAGATAATCCCCCACATCACGGATGAGATCAAGAACTTCATATACAGCGTAGGTAAGAAGACTGACGCTGATGTCGTCATCACCGAGATCGGAGGCACGATCGGCGATATCGAAGGACAGCCCTTCATCGAGGCGATCCGTCAGGTCGGCAACGAAGTAGGCAAAGAGAATTCCCTCTATATCCACGTAACTCTCGTTCCTTACCTCAAGGCTTCCAACGAACACAAATCCAAGCCCACTCAGCACTCCGTCAAGGAACTCCAGGGCATGGGCATCTCTCCCGACATAATTATCCTTCGTACTGACGAACCCATCACGGATGCCAATATCTGCGGCAAGATCGCGAACTTCTGCAACGTCAAGGAAGACTGCGTTATCGAGAACCGCACCCTCCCCGTCCTTTATGAGGCTCCCCTCATGCTGGAGGAATCAGGCCTTTCGGACATCGTAGTAAGAGAACTGAAACTCGATGCACCCGCACCCGATCTGACCGAATGGAAGGCTCTGGTTGATTCCATTAAGAATCCCAAGGGAAAGGTCACCATCGGAATCGCAGGCAAATATGTCCAGCTCCACGACGCTTACCTTTCAGTTGCCGAAGCTCTGCATCACGCAGGCTACGCCCTGGGCGTATCAGTAGACATCGCCTGGATCGATTCTGAAGGCATAACGGAAGAAAATGTTGCTTCAGTACTTGAAGGCATCAACGGCATAATCGTTCCGGGCGGCTTCGGAATGAGAGGAACCGAAGGCATGGTCACGACCGCAAAGTATTGCCGCGAGAACGACATCCCTTACTTGGGCATCTGCCTCGGAATGCAGATCGCCGTTATCGAAGCGGCAAGGAGCCTTGCAGGATTTGAAGATGCTAATTCAAACGAGTTCGATCCCGAATCCACTCACAAGGTAATCGACTTCATGCCCGGCCAGAACGACGAGATCTCCAAGGGCGGAACCCTGCGTCTCGGCAGCTACCCCTGCGAGATCAAGCCCGGCACAATGATGGAAAAATGCTACGGATCGCTCTCTATCGCCGAAAGACACCGTCACAGATATGAATTCAATAACGAATACCGTGATGACCTTACATCGGCAGGTCTCGTATTAAGCGGTCTTTCACCCGACGGCGAACTCGTCGAGACTGTGGAATATCCCGATAAGAGATTCTTCGTCGGCGTTCAGTTCCATCCCGAATTCAAGAGCCGTCCGAACAAGCCTCACCCGCTCTTCTACGGACTGGTCAAAGCTTCCATCAAGGATTGACCTGCTTTAAGGCCCAGTGCTCTTCGAGCCTGTCTTTCAGGATGCCGTCCCGGATCTCTTTTGCAACGGCATTTATCGAATCTATGTCGAGCCTTTCAACGGTCTTTACGGGATAGTTATCAAAATATTCCCAGTCTTCCTGATTCGTATTGGGTCTCATCTCGAGGTCTGATGTATTGATTGCGCCGTTCAGATAGTACTTGCCTTCGTAATAGGTCGTAACTTCGGGCTTTTCGGATATAAGAACATAATAAGGACATTCTCCCAAAAATGTTGAGAAAGTCTTATCTCCCGTATATCCGACATCGAAGCTCTGGTCAACGCCTATGAGCGCGTAGACATTGCCGTTGATATATAAGATCTTGCACTCTATGAAGATGTCTTCGAAAAGAGGTCCTCCCGCCTTACTGTTGTTATTGTAGGAATACCAGGCCAAAGGCTCGTAGTGCAGATCGTCTTCAGCCGACCTTTGGGTAACGATGGCGTTATAGACATAGAAAGGCGCTTCGACAGGGTTGCTTTCCGAAGCAATCTTGAAATCGGAATAAACTGCTCCCGATGCTTCAGGATTCACATCGTAGAATTTATCATCATTCACGGCATACATGGTGGAAGGAGTATAGTAGTCGTACGGAAGAACGGAATATCCTTCGTAAGGGGCGTTCATCTCGAACATGGCCTTTTCATTTGCAGTTGTATATAGCAAGCCGCGGTCAGACAGTTCCTTATAAAAATCCGCAGAAGTCTTCCCTGCCGAAGGGCTTGTCTTCCCGAGTTCATTGCGGACATAGTACATGAGATCCGATATGGGTTCTTCGAAAACGATAAGAAGTCCGAAGATCAAAGGAATAATGATAAGAATCCTTGTAACAAACCTCTTCCATTTGGGCAATAAGAGCTTGATCTCCTTGCGGTAGCGTATGAGGATCCTTATGGGATTTGCCACCATGATCATCAGCGCGAGGATTATGCGGCCGATCCTGAATAAAAAGACGATCCCGAATGCTGCACCGATATTGTCCAGTCCGTGAGCAACATCTATGAGAGAATTCATAGCCCATTCCAAAAGAAGCCATTCCCCCAGAAGGAATACGGCTACCAGAGCAAGGTTTATGGCAATCTCTATCTTGAGATGCCTGCTCATCTTAGCTTCATTTCCGCTCATATGTCCTCCTCTACTCCTAAAGATCAGGATCACTAATACTCTATCACAGGTATATAGGTAAAAATACCGTCATGATATAATTCTTGATATGGAAAGATCATGAGACTTACATATCTTTTTGTGATCAACTTTTTTATCGGGGACTGACATGGATCAAATAAGCATAAAGAGACTGATCTTATATATACTGACACCTACTCTTGTCTTGAGCCTGAGTTATCTGATCTTGGGTCATTTTTGTCAGATGCCCTATTTACTGCTGTTTTGCATCCTGGCTACATTTACTCTTGTTCCGGTGGAACTTGCTTTCATACTTTCCGCAAGCAAAAAAGAATATGGATCATATTCACTGAAAAGCGCATTTACAGGGCAGGTAAATCCTTCGGCATGGAAAACGATTCTCATCGCATTTTTGTTTTTCAGTCTGGCAGGATTATGGTCCGTATCGGTTGCCCCTTTGGAAAATAATCTTCTTGAACCTGCAAGGCAGGCTCTTTTGAGCCGCCTGCCGACAGGCTTTGATTGGCAGAACATCGATTACATCAAGACCTTCCCCAAACCGGTAATACTGATAACATGCATATACTACGGGATCTTCAATGTTATCATAGGACCGGTAACCGAAGAATTGTTTTTCAGAGGTTATCTGACATCGCATTTCCGCATTCAGAACAACTTCACGCCGGTACTGATATCGATCCTTTTTTCGCTTTATCATTTTTGGCTGCCGTTCAATAATATCTTCCGGATCCTGGCATTTGCTCCGGTTTACTATGTTGTATACAAAAACAAGAACATATGGATAGGCATATGTTTTCACTGCGTGTGCAATCTTTTTTCGGTAATAGGATTTGTGATGGAACTGATGTAAAAGGAATAAGGATGATCTGAAAATGAAACAGAAAAAAATATTGGAAACAGAAAGACTATTTCTTCGTGAGATGGATATGGATGATCTCGATGCATTATTTAAGGTCCTCGGGGACCCCAATATCATGCAGCATTATCCTTATTCATTTGATGAGAAAAAAGTCCGCGAATGGATCGAAAGAAACATGAATCGCTACCGTGACAACGGCTTCGGTCTCTGGGCCTTATGCCTGAAAGATTCAGGCGAGATGATCGGCGACTGCGGACTGACGCTTCAGAATATCGAAGGTGAGATGCTCCCCGAGATCGGATATCACATACGGGCCGATCAGCAGCGCAAAGGTTATGCAAAGGAAGCAGCTGCTGCCGTAAGAGACTGGGCATTTGCCAACACGGATTACCCGGCTCTCTATTCGTACTGCAAATATACAAATACCGGCTCTTACAAAACGGCAGAATCGATAGGCATGCATTTCGAAAAAGAATATCCTGATCCGGATAACAAGATCACTCATGTATCGGTGATATTCCGCGCTGATCAGGCAGGTGAAAAAGAGGTGAACAGATGAAGGCTTTGATCATAAATTGCAGCCCGGTCAGAACAGGCGCCACGGCTGAAATCGCAAACATCATAAAAGATGAGATCTCCTCTAAATACGATACGAAGATCATATGCATAGACGATTATGATTTTGCATTCTGCAAAGGATGCAGAACATGCCATAAAACGGCCGAATGCATAATGGAAGATGATATCACTAAGATCATAAAAGAATTTGATTCTGCAGATGTCATTGTCTCGGTAGCTCCATCCTACTGGGCTGACATCCCGGGACAGTACAAAGCTTTTATCGACAGATGCACACCCTGGTGCGATACCCATGAACCTCATGCATCGATCAAAGAAGGCAAGAAGGGATACTCAGTCGCATTAAGAACAGGACCCGGCATGCATGAATGCGAAAAGATAATCAAGAGCATAGAACATTTTTACGGGCATCTGCACATCGAATGCAAAGGCAGTCTCGGTCTGACTTCCATCGAATATAAAGAGGATGTTGATCCGCGTAAAAAAGAGATAACAGATTTTTGCAAGAACATTTGACAGACAGGAGAAAGAAAGAGGTAATCAGAATTGATAGATCTTAGAGAAGCAAAAAGAGAAGATTTGGAATTGCTATACTCCATGCAATTAAAAGCATTTGCTGCTTTATACGAAAAGTATCAGGATACGGAGACCAGCCCTGCGGCTGAATCTTTTGAACGTACTATTCAACGCTTTTCGAACAGCAACATAACATACTATCTTGTGCTTGAAGATGAGAATGTCATCGGTTCGATCCGTATCCGCAAGGAAGATAAGACATATGTTCTGGTGCAGATCCTGATCTTGCCTGAATATCAGGATAAAGGCTTTGCGCAGCTTGCGATAAAAAAGGTCGAATCTTTATACCCGGATGCGGAATGTTGGAAGCTCGATACCATAGCGCAGGAAGATAAGCTCTGTCACTTATACTCGAAAATGGGTTATAAGAAAACAGGCAGGACAGAACATATTAAAGACGGCATGGACATTGTATTTTTCGCAAAACAGGTC
>JAIKVV010000004.1 GCA_024685385.1 Saccharofermentans sp.
GTCTGCCAGCCTGTCGCCATCGCACCCTTGGGGTGGGAAGAGCCGGATGTCGTCTTGGATGAACGGTAGAAATAGTATTTGGAGCCGTCGATGAGCTGCCAGCCGGTCGCCATCGCGCCCTTGGAATGTGCATCACCTGACGTGGTCTTGGAAGATCTGTAGAAATAGTACCTGTATCCGTCGATGGACTGCCAGCCCGTAGCCATTCCGCCCTTCTTGTGGGCTTCGCCGGACTGGGTCTTGGCGGAACGGTAGAAATAGAATCTCTCGCCGTCTATGCTCTGCCAGCCTAATGCCATCGCACCCTTGGTGTGTCCTTCACCGGACTGGGTCTTCGAAGAACGGTAGAAATAGAACTTAACGCCGTCGATCGTCTTCCAGCCTGTAACGGGCTTGCCTTTCTCATAGTAGAAAGTCTCGCCTTTGTCTGTCACGAAGCCGTTTACGACATCATCAGAGATGACAACGTTCTTCTGCTTCAGAAGGAATAAAGAAGTGGCGGAAAAAGCCGCCAGGAAAAGGATAACCGTGATGATCCTTGATAAAATCTTGTTCATATATATGTCGCCCCTTTACGGTAAAACGGTCAGATTTCGGTCTTGTTCAATGCAGCGTATGCATAACCTTTATGATTATACCATTTTTTGCCCTTGGCTTCCACAAACAAAGGATCCCAGGTCCTGCCGTTTATCTCGATCCAGGCATGGGCGCTGTCATCGCAAAAGTAGACCGTCCCGAAATCGAGCTCGTTATAAAGATATCCGAGGGCTGCAGATTCCGTTACGCAGTCGCCTCCGATCTTCTTCTGGTCACCGTAGGCATTAAGGATATTGTTGGCATAGACCGCAGTAAAGCATGCGAACTTATCCCTGTATTTTTTGAGCGGATAGCACTTGAAAAGATAAGGCGGCTCGGCGACATATTCATAGCATTTCCACTGCTTGTCCTTAAAGCTGTCGCCCTCATCGCAGATCTCTTCAACGATCTGCCTTGCCTTGATCATGACAGGGATCTTCTCCTTGGCATAGTCTGTCATGACCGCCTTTGCATCCTCATCTATCTTTATGCAGTTGACAGTGGCATTCCTTAAAAGCTTCCCCGTCTTCCTGTCGCAAAAATAGTAACTGCCTCCCACCTTGTACCAACCCATCATGTCCGTCATGAGGAGCTTGCCGGACTTGTCGAAGATGCAGCCCTTGGAATCTATGTTCCTGGCTCCCGTCGCCATGATGCCTGATCTTCCATAGGTCTTATCAGACTTGAAGAAATAATATTTTTTGCCTTCCAGGATCTGCCAGCCTGTGGCCATCTGGCCTTTTACATGACCCTTGACGGAGGACTTAAAGAAATAGAACTTATATCCGTCGATCTTCTGCCAACCGGTGGCGAGGGCTCCCTTGGTATGCTTTTGCCCGGAATCGGTGGATGAGGACCTGTAGAAATAATATTTGACGCCGTCGATCTTCTGCCAGCCTGTAGCCATGGCACCTTTGGAATGCTCAAGACCGGAACCCGTCTTCCCGGACCTGAAGAAATAGAACTTCTCCCCGTCTATAAGCTGCCATCCCGTGGCCATCGCTCCCTTGGAGTGCTTCTGCCCCGAGCCTGTTGAAGATGACCTGTAGAAATAGAAGCGCTGCCCCTCATATGAAAGCCAGCCCGTATATTTCCTGCCGTCCTTATAGTAATAGGTCTCACCGTCTTCCCTGACAAAACCTTTCTTGACGTTTTCTGCGGCATTCACCCGGGAAGAGAAAACAAAACAAACGGCAGCCGCTGCAATAAGCAGGACCGCCGTCATTATCTTTCTTGAACTGATGCTCTTGCCGCTCAAAACCATACCGGCCTCAGATCTTCTGCCTATAGAGAGGCTCGTCCGGATATTCTTTCATATCGTACCATTCCATGCCCTTGGTCTCGATATAGAGAGGATCCCAGAATCTGCCGTCTGCCTCGACCCAGGCATGGGATTCGGTGTGACAGTAATAGACTTCCTTAAAGCCCGCAGCATCGAAAAGATAAGCCAGGCAGGCGGCATCCGAAGTGCAGTCACCGCCCAATTTCAGCTGGTCGTCGTAGGCATTGAGGAGATTATTCGCATAGTGCGCATCGTAACATGCGTATTCCTTCATGTGATCAGTTATCGGGTAATCCTTGAGCAGATAAGGCATGTCCTCAACGAACTTATAGCATCTCATGATGATGTCATCTTTGCTGCCGCCCTCTGCCGCGAGCTCATCGTAGACCTCCCTTGCCTTGACCAGCACGGGGAGCTTCTCCTTCGCAAGATCATCCATAACGGCAAAGCCCGAATCATCGATCGTTATGCCGTTCACGACAGAGGACTTGACCTGTTTGCCGTCGTCCCTGCCGATGAAATAATACCTGCCTTCGAGCTCGCACCAGCCCCTGATCTCCTCTGTGGTGCTTTCTTCCGTTTCAGAAGAAGCCGGGGTCTCTTTGGCAGAAGAAGATGTTGTCACGCTGCTCTCATCAGTCACCTGACTTGCAGGCGTTTCAGGACTGCAGGCTGCAAGGCCTGAAGCCATGGCCAGTATAAGAAGGGAAGCGGTAAGACGGTTTATTTTCTTCATGGGGAGCTCCTCTGTCAGATAACTGACGTGTAAGAAGGCGTTGCGGGATAGTGCTTCATCTCCCACCAGTCCATTCCCCTGGACTTGATGAAGAGCGTATCGTAGCAAAGTCCGTTAACTTCGATCCAGCCGTGAGTATAAGATGTCTTGAATGTAACCGTTCCGAAATTGAGTTCGTTGAAAAGATAACCCAAAGCTACGGACTGGGCGCAGCACTCGCCGCCGCAGGTCTTCTGGTCGCCGTAGGCGTTAAGGATGTTATTGGCATAGTGGGCATCGTAGCAGGCCCAATCCTTGTTCTTGATGTGATCGCCTATGGGAGCATCCTTATAGATATAGGGGAACTTGGCTACATACTTGTAGCACTTCCACTTCTTCTGCTGCAATGTATCGGAAGGCTTGGTGATCTCGGCCACGATCTCTCTGGATCTGATCATTACGGGGATCTTCTCCTTTGCAAAATCAGTAAGCTGAGCCTTGCCGTCGTTTCTTAAGTAAATGCCGTTGGCATTGTCGTTCTTGAGCATCTTGCCGGTCTTGCGGTCACAGAAATAGTAATCCTCACCGACCTTGTACCAGCCCTTCATGTTCGACATTAAGAGCTTGCCGTTGTCACCGAAGACATAGCCCTTATCGGAGATGTTAAGGCCTCCTGTTGCCATCGCGCCCGACTTATGGGTCTCGGAAGCATTCATGTAGAAATAGTACTTTGCGCTGTCTATCGTCTGCCAGCCCTT
Source organism: Saccharofermentans sp. (assembly GCA_024685385.1). GTDB lineage: Bacteria > Bacillota > Clostridia > Saccharofermentanales > Saccharofermentanaceae > Saccharofermentans. Next base: position 3,332 of record JAIKVV010000004.1, read on the forward strand.
GGCCATTGCGCCCTTGTTGTGGGGCTTGCCGGATGCTGTCTTGGATGATTTATAGAAATAATACTTTGCTTCGTCTATCGTCTGCCAGCCCGTTGCCATCGCGCCCTTGGTATGAGCCTTGCCGGATGTTGTCTTTGATGATCTGTAGAAGAAGAACTTTTCGCTATCGATCAACTGCCAGCCGGTTGCCATTGCACCCTTGCTGTGGGATGCGCCGCCCGTGGTCTTGCCGGATCTGTAGAAATAAAACTTTTCGCCGTCGATGCTCTGCCAGCCGATAGCCATTGCGCCCTTGTTGTGAGGCTCGCCGCTCGTGGTCTTGCCGGACCTGTAGAAATAGAACCTCTCACCGTCTATGGTCTGCCAGCCGGTCGCCATGGCGCCCTTGGTATGAGGCTCTCCGCCCGTGGTCTTGCCGGATCTGTAGAAATAATACTTATCGCTTCCGTCCTTGACCCAGCCCAAGACCTTCTTACCGTTCTTGTAGTAGAAAGTCTCGCCGTCTTCTTTGACGAAGCCGTTCTTCACGGGCTCTGCCGCATCTGCTTCAGCATTGTTCGTGATAATGTCTGCCCTTACGGCAGCAGAAGTCATGCTTGTAAAGACCGCTGTCATTCCTGCCGCGATAGCTGCTGCGGCAAGGACGACGATAATACGATCAAGAATCCTAAAATCTTTCATCGTTTCACCTGATTTCAAGAGAGTTGGTTATTAGAATACTTCAGTTACGATCCAATCCGAATCCGGAGTCTTCTGTTCGCACTGAACGGTAAAATCCTTATACTCGATGATGGCAAGTCCAACGTCATCAACGCAGGCCTGAACTACCTTGAGCTTGCCGCCCAAGACCTTGATAAGAGCCTTGGCCTTCTTGCCGATAAAGGACTCTGCGATCTCGATGTCGGTCATGCCCTTGTACTTGGCCTTGGGATCCTCGGTCGTACCCTTGGTAGCCTTAGTGGCACTGGTCTCGGTGGTCGTAGTTGTTGTAGTCGTATCTTCTGTCGTGGTAGTTGTAGTCGTTTCTTCCGTTGTCGTTGTTGTAGTCGTAGCTTCCGTAGTTGTCGTTGTAGCTTCAGTTGTCGTAGTCGTAGCTTCAGTCGCGGAAGTATCTGTTGTCGTAGGAACGGTCTCAGGCTGAGTGCCGCCGCTGCATCCTGCCAGGGCAAGAGCCGTCAAAAGAGCTGCCGTGAGCGCTATTATCCTGATTCTCTTCATGTTTATCCACCTCTTATTTTTTTATTAATAACTCTGACGGAACGATTGTATCACTATCACGGGGCACTAACAACCACGGCCCCTTGGCATTTTTGCCAAAAAATCATACTGTCAGGAGCTTATTTCCTATTTGTCATCGAAAAGTAACAGCAGTACTATACAAAAACTGAAATATGGGTAGAATTAAGAACGTATCACTACGAAGGAGCATTAATATGCTTGACAACTGGAATGACAACGCGCTCATCTACCACATTTACCCGATAGGAGCGCTGGAAGCACCGAGAACAAACGACGGCAAAGAAGAATCACACCGGATATTAAAGATCATCGACATGATCCCCCACATAAAGAGCCTGGGCTTTAATGCGGTCCTGATAGGACCCGTTTTCGAGTCAGAAAGCCACGGCTACGACACGATAGATTACCTTAAGGTCGATTCGAGACTCGGAACAAATATGGACTTCCGCGAGGTCTGCATGAAACTTCACGAATCCGGGATAAAGGTCATACTTGACGCCGTATTCAACCACGCGGGAAGGAACTTCCCCCCTTTCGTGGACGTAAGGCGCAATCTTCATAACAGCCCCTATTGCGACTGGTTCGAAAACTTAAACTTCGACGGAAGATCACCCATGGGAGACCCCTTCAGCTACGAAGGCTGGAACGGCTGCTACAACCTGGTAAAGTTCAACCTTCAGAACTGGCATATCTGCGACCGCCTGATAGAAGCGGTAAGGCTCTGGCTTGACATGTTCGACATAGACGGCTTGAGGCTCGATGCGGCCGACTGCCTCAACATGAACTTCATAGAACGCTTAAAGCGTGAAACATCCGGGATCAAGCACGATTTCTGGCTCATGGCAGAGATCATCCACGGGGATTACAACCGCTGGGCTCATGAAGGAGCTGCCGATTCAGTTACAAACTACGAGTGTTTTAAGGGCATCTGGTCTTCACATAACGATAAGAACTATTTCGAGATCGCCCATTCCATCAACAGGCAGTCAGGTGCAGGCGGCATATATTCAGCCATCAACCTCTATACTTTCGTCGATAATCACGATGTATCAAGGATAGCATCCGTCCTTAAGGATAAGAAAGACCTTAAGAACTGCTATACGCTCCTTTACGGCATGCCCGGTATCCCTTCGGTCTATTACGGATCCGAATACGGCATTGAAGCGGTAAAGACAGAAGGCTGCGATGATAATCTCCGCCCCGAGTTCACTCCGGACAAATGGGAGGAAGAATACGGAACGGAGCTTTTATCCCACTTAAGGGAATTAGGAAGGGTATATTCTCAGATCCCGGCCTTAAGGCGCGGCAGCTACTGTCCCATGGTCATAAACAACAGGCAGTTTGTCTTCGCAAGGGATCTTGACGGAAAGAGGGCGTTCGTACTCTTAAACTGTGACGACAATGAAGCAGATGTCACATTCCATGCGGAAGGCTCGGTCAAATACGATCTCTATCTCGGAAATTGCAACATAAGACGTGACGGCAACAACATGACCGTCACCATCCCGGCTCACGAAGGAGCCATAATAGCTTAATGCATCAGATCTCCCGTCGGGAGCCTCTTCCAGGCCAGAGGGAGCAGTTCGCCGATATCCGTCTTGATGATATTGCCGTCATCATCAGCGAGGATGACCTTGACGGAAGGCGAATATTCCATGAGCATCTGACGGCAGTTGCCGCAGGGTGAGAAAAGACCCGCAGGACCGTCGGGATGGACCGATACGATCGTATCAAAGTCGTGTTCGCCCGAACTTACGGCTTTGCCGACGGCGATGAACTCGGCGCAGGAGCCGTGGATGCAGTCACAGTTGACGCCCGTATAATAATTCCCCGAGGAAGTCTTAAGGCAGCTGCCTACCGTGTGAAAAAAGTTGCCCTCAACGCTTGCTTTGGCAAGGGTATCGTAGGCCATCTTTATCATCTCATTATCTTCATCCGTGATCTCATAAGTTCTCATACCGATTTTATCTCCCATATTACGTCATCTTCTTTGAGATTCTTATCCTCTGCGCCTACGGCTGACTCAAGCGATGTTGACACGTTGCCGGAAACCGAAGCGTGGCATATATCGATCCTCGAATTTCTCTGGATGGATCCCAGAGCCAAAGCCTTGTTGCCGTCCGCCCTGACTGCAACGCCCGTATATTTGATCTTGATGTCGGCACCTTCACAGCATTCGGAAGCCATGCCTATGCAGCATACCTTGGAAGCCCTTCCGGACAGATTGAGATAAGCCTTATCGATATCGATCTTTGCGCTGTTTCCTGACAGGCTTCCTATGCCCGTTACGACTTCACCCGTCAGGATGCCCATTATCTTGGAATTCAATATATAGATATCGGCATCGCCCGATAAGGAGCCTATGCCTACGCCGTATCTTCCCTGATATTCCATATCGATATTGCAGTATTTGATCGAAAGCTCGGTATCACCCTTGTCGCTTCCGATGCCGATGCTGCTCCTGCCTTTGAGTCCGATAAGATATCTTCCGCGTTTTATGATTATCTTGCCTCCGAGACCGGATCCTATTCCGACGGACATCTTGGCATCAAGCTTGATAGTTATCGTTCCGTCCTGGTTAAAGACAAGATCTCCGTGTCTGGATTCAAAATCGTTGCCTATGGCATAAGGGCATTCGTTCTTGGAACCTATGGACAGGAAGCCCTCACCTTCCAATGCCAGTTTGGATTCCGCATCTACCTTGATGCCGCCTTCAAGGTAATTTGCTCCCTTGAGAGCTATGGTTACATAAGAATTACCCGTGACGGTTATGGCGGGAGCACCTGTCTCAGTCTGCTCGATGTCGATGTTTTCGAGCGTGACCCTGCCGCTGTATCCGTTCATCATCTTGATCTGCATCGGAAGCGTGACTCCCGGAGCACCCACGATCACATAGTCCTTATAACTTGCGTCAACGTTATTCAGGACTATCGTGTTGAACTTATCCTTTGCAAGGCTCGCAAGGTTGATCCTGGCTTCCTTGCCCGCGAGATATGTTCCATTCGAATAGCGGTTCCTGGCGGGATGCTTAATGATCTGATTGATTATCTCCTGATCGATCTCCGAAACGAGCTGCCTTTCGGGCTTGGCGATATAGTATCCCTGGATATAATCAACACCCAGGTCGAGCACGGTATTGAGTTCTTCAGGGGTCTCGACGCCTTCGGCCAGTGCAAGGATACCGTTGTCATGCGAAAATTCCACGATATCCTTTACGAAATGCTGCTTTTGAGGACTGTCCTGGATTCCGGACAGGAGCTGCCTGTCGATCTTAACATAATCCGGCATGTACCTTAAGAGATTAGCTACATTGGAATAGCCCGTGCCGTAATCGTCGACGGCAGTCTGTACCCCCGCATCCGACAAGACATTCTTGAGGGAATCGAGTTCCTCGTCCGTGAGTTCGGCATGTTCGGTAAGTTCTACAACGATGGTTTCGGGGCTCTTGCCGACCGCGTTGATCAAGTCTTCCAGTTCTTCGGCCTTCATCATGTGTCCCGGGATGCTGTTGATGAAGATCTTCCTGCCCCTTGAGAGCGCATCCTTCTTCTCTTTCAATATCCTCAGGACATTGTCGAAAGTGGCTTTCTCGACATCTGAGAGCCTTCCTAAGTAATCTGCATATTTTAAGATCTTAAGAGGGCTCAATTCCTCGCCCGCATCAGGTCTCATGAGAGCTTCATATGCGAATATCTCTGCAGTGTCAGCTCTTATGATCGGCTGGAAGTGATAAGAGAGCCTTCCGTCATCCAGGATGGACTCAACCTGCCTTGCTTCCTCCCTCTCGATCTCGGACAGGGAATCTTCCCTCTTTATCCGGTTCACGGTAAATTTATTACTATTCTTTTTGGCGATCGCTATGTTGACCATCCTTTCAAGATCATCGACCGTGGCAGGAGATCCCGACTCGATCGCGCAGTAGACATCAAGATCGTATTCGGAAGAAGGCATCCTGTTGTGCTCGTCGAGCTTTGCCAGGAATTCATCCCTAAGATCCAATATCTCTGAATTGTTGCTGCCGCTCGTGATCCTCACTGCAACCAGCTCGCCGTTTCCGATGCAAAGGCACATGCTGTTACGGGAACGGAAAGTCCCCTCCAGGAACCCTGCTGCCGTGATGATAGCCTTGTCGCCTTCAGCTCTTCCGTATTCGCGGTTGATGACGGCGAGATTCTTGATGTCGGCAACAAGCACGCCAACGTAGTTGCCGTTGTTCTTGACCATGTGAATGAAGGTCTCCGCCTGCTTGACGAAGCCCTGATAGTTATAAAGTCCCGTAAGATTGTCCCTTATGATGCCGGTCTCGATGATCGAATGGGATCTTACGAATTCATCTGATCTTCTGAAATATTCGATGCCCCTTGATGCGCTCTTGAGCCAGGCCCTGAGTTCCGAAGATGCCGCGACGGGATCATTGCCGTAACTTATGGCGGCATATCCGAAAACGTGATCATCGAAATTCAGCGGGAAGAAATAATAGGCCGCGGGATGATCCCTGTCCTCGAAAACGGAAGGCAGCATCTCTTCTACGGGGAAGGAAGTCTTAAGATCCAGATGGTCCCTGTTGGCTCCTTCAGGTCCGCACTTTATTACCGGGATCATGTTCTCGGAGAAACGTGACAGGGATTTGCCGCTTCTCCCGCTGTCCCTGATATTGTCATTAAGGCAGATCGCGAAATCTTCAAACTCCCTGATCTGATATACATAGGAAAAGATCGTGCTGATAAGACCCGTAAAGGAAGTCTGTGACAGAAGATCGTCATCCATGTAGTTAAAGAGCGAGAAGACCGTAGCCTTCGATGTGTCGGTATCCCATTGATCCCTCAGGATATAATCCATCTTTGCAGAGTCACAGCCGCAGCCGCATGTGCCGCCGATGAAAAGATCGACATCCGCTTTGAAGGGTTCGGGTTCCTTGCCTTCCAATATCTCTTTTACGGCGCCGGCAACATAATTGCCGAACTGCTTCATCGGGACCGGAGCCGATGTGAGAGGGACCGGTGCATGCTGACCTTCCTCGTTAGTATCGTAGCCTATGACCGCGATGTCATCCGGGATCTTCTTTCCCCTGGTCGTTATCTCCTTGGCAAAGCCTATGGCCATGCAGTCATTGGCGCAGGCGACGGCCTGAGGCAGTTTTCCTTCTGATGCAAGGAGCGTATCTGCAAGGCTTTCTCCGCTCGTATACCAGAAATCACCATAGAAGATCCTGTCCTCATCGACATCAAGTCCGTGAGCTGTCAGGGAGTCCTTATATGCATTGAGGCGGATGCCCGAATGAGGATGCCAGGACTTGCCCGTAAGGAAGGCTATGTCTCTGCATCCGTGTTCCTCTATGAGATGATCTACAAGTTTCCTTACGGATGTATAGTTATCCATCCTGTAGGTCCTGAAATATCTGCTGTCCTTTTCGATGAAGACGACTTCTCCTTCAAAATTTTCATGAAGGTCTTCTTCGATCTTCTCCATGGCGCCGGGGGTCTGGATGGTATCTGCGAGAACGACGACCGCATCGAACTTCTTCCAGTTCGGAAGGTCAAAGATCGATATCTCGCCCGTCTCTCTCTCGGGAGTATTCTGATATTTGATGTATGTTGAGAAGATCAGGACATCAAAGTCGTTTGCGAATGCCGCAGTAAGAAATCCCTCGATGAAACGGGACTGAGATGATTCCTCAGCCTGTCCCAGGAGCAATGCAATTCTCTTCCTTACGGATTCACCCACAATCTCATGTCCCCCATAAAATCATTATCCGTCTGATGTTCTAATAGAATATTAGAATTTCGCTGATTTATCAATCTTTTTTATAGGATAAAGCCTCAAGCCTCATCCTCTTTGCGGCTCTTGAAATAGAACCTGGATTCCGTGCCGTTTGCTATCCTGATGATATTCTCCCTGTGCCTTAAGGCAACAAGGACAGTACCTGCCGTCATTATGATTACGACGAGCCAGAAGAAAGGGATCCGAGCTATGGCCGAAAAGACGGTTATCGCTATGGTGCCCGATATGCAGTAGCAAAGAACTGCCAGGGACATATATCTCTTGGTAAAAAGGAAGAGAGCCATCACGGCAAGGGCAACAAAGCCTGCTTTCCAGTCACAGAAGAATATCGAAACGGCCCATACCAGAAAGCCCTTACCACCCTTAAAACGGTACCATACCGGGTAAACGTGTCCTAAGAGAGAACAAAAGCCGATAACGGCTGCAACCAGCTGACGGTCCCAGCCTATCAGGGTAAGGAGGATTATTCCGCATAATATCACCAGAAAGGTCTTTCCTATATCCAATGCAAAGACGAACCAGGCAACCTTATTGCCGTAGACTCTCTTGAAGTTTGTAAAACCCGGATTCCCGCTGCCCTTGGTCCTTATGTCATCTTTATAGATCAGCCTTGCCATGATGATCGCAGGGTTAAGCGCGCAGATGAGATATGCCGCGGCGCCTGCCAGGATGAACAGGATGATCTTAAGCACCGGATCCATTTTCTCTTACTCCGCGATGATGATTATGTCGGCATCGATGTTGCCGCCGTCGATCTCGAAGACTTCGCTGAAAGGATAGACGGATCTGGTCTGTGATACTATTGCTTTCCTGGTCTCATCTTCAACAGTGTTGCCGTAGATGATGATCAGGATGTCATTATCTTCAGCCTTGATCTTATGCATGAGGTAGGCTGCAGTATCGCAGATATTCTTTTCGGAGGAGAGCATCTGCTTGCCCGAGAATCCGATATAGTCTCCCTTGGAGATATTGATCCCGTTGATGTTGGCATCTCTTACGGCTCTCGTAACAGTCGCCGTCTTAACGCCTTCCATAGCCTCTTTGAAATTCTCTTCAACGGCATCGGCATCCGCAAGATCGTAATTGGTCATGGTCATGGCGGCATAGCACTGTCCGATGTCGCGGCTCTCTATGACCCTTACGTCGCAGTCTTCGCAAAGATCCGCCGCCTGCTTGGCAGTCATGATTATGTTGGAGTTGTTCGGGAATACGAATACGGTCTTGGCGTTAGCTGCGCGGAAAGCATCAAGGAAGGTCTCGGCTGAAGGATTGTTTCCCTGTCCGCCTTCAATGATGACATCTGCTCCCAGGGATCTCATAACCTCGCATACACCGTAGCCCGTGGCAACGATGACCGATGCATATTCGGCAGGCTCCTTCACCTCTTCTTCGACATCGGATTCGTGGTAGCTCGAATTATGCTGCAAGGTCATGTTCTCGATCTTCATCGTAAGGAATTCGCCGTACTTCTGGCAGTGATTCAATACATCACCCGGATTCATCGTATGGATATGGACCTTGACGATGGTATCCATCTGGAAACAGACTATGGAATTACCGAAAGTCGAAAGCTCGTCCTTGAACTTATCAACGGAAAAATCGCCTATGTAGATCTTGCTGTTCTGGAGCTGGAGCAAAAACTCGGTGCAGTATCCGAATCTCATGATGCTGTCGGAATTGAACTTCGTGATGTCCACCTGCTTGACGTCGGTCGTCCCGATATGGGATGACAGAGTCTCGCCTCTTAAGACGCTGTATGCGCCCTGGATGATATATACGAGGCCTGCTCCGCCGCTGTCGATGACTCCTGCTTCCTTAAGGACATCCAGAAGATCCGGAGTCCTCTGAAGGGACCTGTCCATCTCGGCAAGACAGTCTTCGAGAACGGAATCTACCGTGCTGTCGTCTCCGATCCTCTCTTTTACATATTCTGATGATTCTCTTGCAACGGTGAGCATCGTGCCTTCCGTGGGGTTCATGACCGCGCCGTAGGCCCTCTCGACTCCGGACTTCAAAGCATTTGCGATCGTCTCGGGATCTGCTTCGTCACAGTCTTCAAAGCCTGCCGCAATGCCTGCCGCAAGCTGGCTCAAGATAACTCCTGAATTGCCTCTCGCATTGAGGATCATGCCCTTGGCGCAGGCCCGGGCCACGGATGAAAGGGAACTGTCTTCACATTTCTCGGCGTAGCTCAAGCCGCCGTTAATGGTTCTTACCATGTTTTCCCCGGTGTCACCGTCGGGGATCGGGAATACGTTAAGTTCGTTTACTTCCCTGCAGTTTGCGGAAAGATATATGACTCCTCCCCTGAGGAGTTCGACGAACATCGGACCGTCAAGTACCTTACTGCTCATTTTTGTCTCCGGATCTGAATGTTATTTCTTTGCCCCAACCGAAAACGGCCATGCCCGAGGGACCGATGGATGAACCGATGATGGGGCCCATATATTCGATCCTGATCTCCTTGCAGGGGATCTTCTCGGCCATCTGCTTCTTTACGTATTCAGCCTCTTCGATACAGTCGGCGTGGGAAATATACAATATCTGATCCTCGGGATCGATAATGGCATCTGCAAGAAGGGATACGATCTCATCCAATGCAGCCTTTCTTCCTTTGACTTTCTTTATGGCAGTCTGGTCACCCTCGGCATCTGCGATGATGATGGGCTTGACTCCCAGGAGATTGCCGAAAAATGCGGAAGATGCCTTGACTCTTCCTGCCTTCTTAAGACAATCCAATGTATGTACCGTGCAAAATTCGTGACAATATTTGATGTCTTCTTCGATCTTGGCTGCGATCGTATCCGAATCCAAGCCCTGATCCCTGTACTCTGCTGCTCTGATCGCGATCATTCCTTCTCCCGTCGATGCATGCTTGGAATCGATGCAGAAGATCTTGATGCCGGGATTCTCGCTCATGATGTCGGCAGCGACTGTCTTGGCTATGTTGACTGAACCTGACTGTTTAAGGGAGCATCCGATATAGATGATGTCATATCCTTCCTTGGCATACTTGCCGAAGACATTAACGAATTCTTCTGTGGGAACCTGTGTGGTGAAGACCCTGTTGCCGTCACGCATTATGTCGTAGAGTGACTTGGGGGTATAGTATTCCCAGTCAAGACTCGCCGGTGTTTCTTTGCCTTCATACTGGGTATTCATGCGGCAGTAATCTATGTCATACTGCGTCCTTGTCTCTTTGCCCAGATCTCCGCAGGAATCGGTCAGGATCTTGATCTTAGCCATCTTCAGTCAACCTCCTAAAACACGGGATAGAAAAATCTCATTTTTATCCTTTTCGATTCCTTAAATGATACCACAATAAGAGCCTTAATCATAACTCAAAAAAGTCCGCTTTTTTCTTCGCGATCTCTTCTGTCCTCATCATGTAATCGAGAACATCTTTGGATGAGGAACATCTCTCCACACGGTACTTGGCAGTATCGACCTGACCGAATACTCGCTTGCTCATTCCGCCCGCTCCGAAGGACAGGACATCCCTTGCATCGGTCATCATGGCGACATTATAAAGACAGGCCGTATCGCCTTTCTCAAAACCCGTATTCTCGAGCCCGTGACCCGTATCTTTCTGCTTATACATGTAGTAGGGTCTGTATCCTGCTTCTTCCAGCATGAGGTAAACTTCAGATACCGCCTTATCGACATCTCCTGCCGCATCATTTGCCATGACATCGGCAAGGCTCATCGAAGCTCTTCTCTTCTTGTAGAGAGTGTGGACGGTGATATTTTCGAGATCAAGATCTATGAGTTTTTTTGCCGTATCGATAAGATCATCTGCGGTCTCATATTTAAGTCCCGCTATGATGTCCGAATTGATGACGTCAAAGCCCATTTCCCTCGCATCCTCTATCGCCCTTAAGGTGTCCTGTGCCGTGTGGCGCCTGTTGAGCTTTGCAAGGGTTACATCGTTCATGGTCTGGGGATTGATGCATATCCTCCTGATCTCATGATCTGCCATGGCTTTGAGCTTCGCCCTTGTTATGGTATCGGGGCGACCTGCTTCAACCGTCACTTCACAATCCTTATCTATTGCAAGGTTTTCATATACCGCATCGATCAGCTCCTTAAAATCCTCATCATCGAAAACGGTAGGCGTTCCGCCACCCATATAAAGAGTACCGATCCTTCTGTTTATCTTAGGTGACAGCAGACGGATCTCTTCTATGAGGTGTTCTTTGTAATCCTTTAACCTGCCCATGTGATGACTGATGTCGGAAGATACGAAAGAACAGTATTCGCAGCGCGACGGACAAAAAGGTATGCCGATATAGATGTTGATATCCGCAGGGGCGATCTTTTGAAGTATCCTGACTTCCTCCCTGCCGGTCTTCAATGCGAGAGCAGCCTTGTCGGGTCTTACGAGATATCTTTCGGCAAGGTCTTCGGCCGAATCAGTCTGGAGGGCGACGAGGGTCGGTCTTATTCCGGTAAGGCAGCCCCAGGGAGGTCTTATGCCCGTTAAGTCCGTAAGTGCCATATAAAGGGATCTTTTGACTTCGCGGCCCGCTTCTTCAGATCTGCCGTCAAAAAAATATTCTTTGCCGTTAGCATGGCAGATACATCTTCCGGAAGGGGTAAGCTCACTTACTATCTCGATGTCGGGCGCATTTTTGCAAAAGACCATCCCGCCTTCCTTGTCTTCGACGGGCGAAGGGAAAAAGAGCCTTACGACGTCCGCAGTCGCGTAATACTTATCGTGACCTTTGAGGAGGATCTTAAGCATTTTTAGCGTCCTTCAGATATTTCATGTAGAAATCGACATATTCATTATCGGGAACATGATATGTAGCTACTCCGCCCTTCTGCCCGTTAGACTCGAGGAAGAGATTGTTGATCTCATTTCCCGCATCGTGGACAAATCTTGCAAAAGGCGTACTGTGTATGTCATCCCAGTAAGCATCCGAAGCATTCATATCCCTTATGACCGGAGCCATCTCAGGATACGAAAAATAATCGGGGAAGAGCTCTCCTTCCTGGGACGCATATTCCTTTACGACAGGATAAAGACTCGTGAAGATAAAATAATATCCCGCATAGACGAATTCATTGTCCTTGGAATGGATGCATGCGATCGATGCCATGAGATTACAGTCGGATTCCCTTGCGAGGCCCTTGGCATGGCAGATCTCGTGACAGACGGTCATGGGGAAAGCAGTAATATCCAGATAATCCGTGTTGATGTTGGCTTCAGCCAAGACCGGGTCATACATCCCTACTATTCCGGTCATGCTCCAGTAATGACTTGCCGCCACGGGCTTTGCTCTTATGAGGGAAACCGACATGGGGATCTCATATTTTAAGGCCACGGTATCGATGAGACTTGAAGCATATCTGGCATTTTCTTCAAAACTCTTAGATGAATGCCCGACTCCTAAATAATCCTGACCTATTTCCTGTCTTGCTTTCACCATCCCGTTATAAGACCACTCGAGGACCTGAAGATATTCATCATATGTATATTCCCCATGTGCAAGTCCCAGATACTGATAGACGGTCCTGCGCCTGTATCCTATTCCCAGCATCAGATCAAATAAGATGATAAAAACCAGAACTATAGTAAGAACGGGTTTTATCACGCTGACTAAGAATCTGCCCGCTCCGCCTTTAACGATCTTCACGATCAGCAGCACGATAAAAGCAATAAAAGCCGCAAGGAGCATTATCCCACCTGCCACTACCACAAGTTCGGTTAGAGAATAGTGGAACATGTTTGAAAAAGAAGAGGGTATGAAGGATACATATCCGTATATATGCTCGTGATAAAACTCAGCCCAGGAATTGGGAATGTAATTCGGGACAAGCGAGAATAAAACTATAAAGAATATCTTTATTATGAAGCCCGCGATGGTCCATCCGCGGGACGGTCTTTTCTTATCCATTTCCTTCATCAGCTTCTGCCTGCCGATCTGATTATCGTAAATATAGCGAGGAGGATCCCGTAGATTACGGGCTGGTGAACGAGATATATGACAAGTGAATGCCTGCCCATGAATGCGAAGGGGCGGCTGATGGCCCTGACCCAGGAAGGGGCATTGGGGAACAAGGTCTTCTTGTCAGAATATAAGATCCTTCCCGCAACGCAGCCGATAAGGAATATCCCTATATAGGGAAAGAGGGGCATGAAATCCCCCTGCGGGGGAAGGCAGTTCATCCTTATGCCGGTAGGAAGCAAAAGGATATTATCAACCGTATAATCAAAAATAGATATGTAGTGCCCCAAGATCGTCGCATAGCATCCCAAAGCAAGAAGGATGAAATTCGTAACTTCCGGTCTTATCTTCGCCTTCTTTTCGATAAAGGTAACAAGAGCATAAAAGAATATACCGACAGTAAGCAATCCGATGACATTAAAGATGATGAGGCAGTAAAACCTGAAATAGAAAGTAACGATAAAAGTTCCCACTGTAAGCGCTATCGCCACTGCCAGGAGCTTAAGCCCGCGGAATACATTGTTCCTGGATAAGGTACAACATATCCCGGATACTCCTACGAATATCATCAGAAATATCGGATGGAACAAGCCGGAAAACCAGTTTTCCTCAATGTAAGCGAAAGAACGGATCCCGAAAGAATAACAAAGATCCCAGGAAATATGCATGACGATCATGAATACGAGAGCAATGCCGCGGAGAAAATCCAGTTCAAAGGCTCTGTCACGCTTCATCTTCAGTCCTCCCTGCTTCATATGCTCCCAAAGCTGTCGAATAGACGGCATTTTCGGGGATCAGGAAATTAACGTCATACATGGAAGAAAAATCGACAGCTGTCTTCCTGCACCAGTTAAAGCCGGTAAGCTGACCCGTCAGGACTATATCCTTAACGCCGCAGGATCTTGCGCTTACGACTGCAAGGCATCCTATGACCTGGTGGACCATATTGAACACCGCTGCAGCCACATCTTCCCTTGAAAGGCCGTCCGTAGCTTTCCCGAAATTGGATGCCGTCGCATCAGACGGGAGTCCGGGGATCTTAACATCAGTGATATCAGCTATCGTAAGGTCGGCTGCCCCTGCATTGCCCTTATCGGCAAGATCTGCAAGAACAATGGGATCTGATATTCCGATCGCAGAATTGCAAAGCCCGACTAATGTTCCGCCGCCGACACCGGATCCGATCAAGTGCCTTGTTATTATCTTGCCGTCTTCTTTACGCGCTTCCAGGATGGCAGTACCGGTTCCCATGCTTACTATGACCGCGTGGTCTTTGCCGGATACAAAAAGTCCGCCTCTTCCGATGGCTTCATATTCTTCAACTCTCGTGGTCTTTATCCCCAATATCGGATTATCCGAAAAACCGGAACCTACACCGGTCAGATATATGTGTTCGATATCCGTCACGGAAAGTCCGCATGAATCGATGAGCTTGCCTACGGCTCCCGCAGACGATGCCACAGGGTCATCGGATCTTACGATCGAAGTATAGATGATCTTGCCGTCTTCGATCCCTGCGATCTTGGTGGTGCTTCCGCCTATGTCCAGTCCGATCCTTAATGACATCTTCATACCTTCCTCAACGAATTTCGTCTATTCTACCATATCCTGCAAGCAAAAACTAAAAAAGGGGCTGTCATCCGACAGCCCCATGCTTCATAAAATTATTAACCATCAAGTGGTAGCGGGCTCAAATCTGATCGCCTGCTTAAAATGACTATCCCCGATGTTGTCAGTAGTGTCGCTGGTATATCCGGGCTGACCCGATGACAAAACCGCACTATCGGATACTGTGATCGAACCTATGGCGTCACTGAAATGAGGAAGGAATACATTATTGGTATATATGTATGCAAGCTGGCCGGGATTATAGTAATTATCCCACATATAAACTCTGTACCATACGGTATTGCTGGAACTATCCCAATAATAGCCCATCTTGACTTCCCACTTGTCTTTGGTGCCGTCCTGAGTCTTACTCTGCTTAAAATCGATTACAGAAGCGTTATTGCACGTAAGTTTATATGAACCGCCACTTTTCTTAACAGCATAATCATATTTTTTCTCTGTAGTCTCATTTACGACTTTACCCAGGAATGACTGCTCAAATGCTCTTCCGTAAAGGATGGCATAGTCTGCGGCATCATTCTGATTATAGACCTGCATAAAAGACTTTTTGATCGACACGATCAATATGACCGTAAGACCGCTGATCATGAGGATGATCGCCAAAGCAAGCATCATCTCCATCAGAGTAAAACCGGTTTTATTGTTCTTCTTGATTATCCTTCTCATAATACTTCACTCCCGACTAAATTATCTAACTGTAATTCTCCGTCAGCCGTCAACTTCAGCTTTCTTGTTAATAGGATCAGTGCTGAGGATAACTACAGATCCGTCGCTCTTCTTATAACCCCAGTAATAATCGTTTGTGCCCCTCTTCTTAAATATCCTTATCTCACCGACATGCTTATTGGAACCGTCCTTATTCATACCGGGAATATAGGTGAAAGAATATCTGTTATCGGCATAACTGCCGTTCTTATCATCATATTCTTCCTTATACTGGGAAAGACCCAGATTCTGATGAAGATTGGTCTTATTATCGATCTGCTCAAATACTTTAACCTTAAGTTCACCGTCCGTATTAAGGATGAGCTTGGTTCCTGCAACACCGGTTCCGGTAAAAGTCAAAGTACCGTCAGTACCCTTGCTGTCCAAAGCGCTGTATGCCGTTTTCTTATCAGCCTCGGCCTTCGTTGCATAATATGCCATCTCGGACATAGCGCTCGCATAATTGGAAGCAGCGGACTTCGCATATACAGATGTGTTGTGAGAATAATTTATCGATGCCATA
Organism: Saccharofermentans sp.; assembly: GCA_024685385.1. GTDB lineage: Bacteria > Bacillota > Clostridia > Saccharofermentanales > Saccharofermentanaceae > Saccharofermentans. The sequence goes on from JAIKVV010000004.1 coordinate 19,160, forward strand.
AAGCCGTTCATCATCATGGTGGAGATAATAACGAGCAGGGCACACGATAACAAAGTCTCAAGGAGAGTAAAACCCTTCTTTGTCTTCTTAACTTTAACTATCTTTAACATATTATCCTCCTTAGAATCCGTATTGCTTAAGTCTGGATTCCTGCTGAGCGATTCCATTGCGCTCTTTAACAACGCGGTTAGCGACAGAATCCTGTCCCCTATGTGCACTGTTCAATATTCCGCTGGCGGAAATGGCAACGGTTGCAGCCAGGATCATTATTATAGCAATAACCATTATGATCTCAAGAAGTGTAAAACCCTTCTTTGTCTTGGAAAGTCTCTTCATAAGCTCCTCCACGAATAAAAAGATTTAACCTGTATATTCTTTTTCTTTCATTATACTTGCTTTTCAATATTTTTCAACAACAAATTAACAATTTGTTAAAATTTTAGGCGAATTATTTTTTCGAGATCTTCCGGCCCTTATTACATCAAAAATAAGAAAAGGGGGCGGGTAAACCCGCCCCCTCGTTTGTCCTCTAATTAAGTTATTAGAGCTCCTTATCAACTTCAGCGCTGACAGAAGAGATAGAAACGTTATGCAGGGAAACAGAGGAAGCTGCTGCCTTTGCTCTGTTCAGGTAAGCACCGATACCCATAGCAAGAACTGCTGCGAGGATAACGATAATAGCGATAACGAGAACCATCTCGATGAGGGTGAAACCCTTCTTGGACTTAGAAATCTTCTTCATGGTAATTTCCTCCTAAGGTTTTATTGAGTTTGTAGTTTAAGTATAGCACCTTATTTCATAATTGCAACACTTTTTTCTAATTTTTTTCAATTTTTCGCCACAATTGCAAAATCGGTGTTTAAACTGCCTTCTTCAGCTTACTGTGATGCCTGTTCATAATCATCAGAATTAACTTCACTGGAATCTCCTGTATTAAAACCGGCCATATTGCCGATAACATACCTGATGCCTTCCTTATCGATCATCTTGGTGAAGTAAGCATTGATGACATAAGGAGTAAACGGTCTTGCAAAGAAGCCCTTAACCTCAGACATATCGATTACGACATTACGCCAAGCGCTGTTCTCGTTCGTTACGATATAAGGCATTCCGATGAAGCCGCCCTTGGTGTCGATCGAAGTATGACCGCTCCAGTATGTGTATGCATCCTTGTTGGTATCAGTAGACTCTCTGTCGGTAAATGTAGCACCGAAGAAATCAACTGTAGCCGTTAAGAGCATATAACCGTGCTGGCTCTCTGCCTTGATGCCTACGAGTTTGACACAGTCTTTATTCTTCTTCTCGATATCCTTCAGGGTCTTTATGAATCCGTCATATCCATCAAACTGGGTAAAGTCCGCGGAACCGATCAGAGCCAGCATGTCTTCGTAAGCCTTGTAATCAGGCTTGCCGTCCACCATGAAAGTAGGAGTAGCATTGTACTGGGTAGGAAGGAATCCGTCAGTTGTGGAATATGTGATCTCAACACTTCTTCTGAGAACGGAATTATCGGATGTTTTGCCGTCAGCCATGACTATGGGTGATGTTGTAACATCCTTGACCTGAACCTCAGTCAGATAAGGACATTCATTCTTCTCGAATTCAGCCATGAGATACTGCTCGATGACTTCCGTTTCAAGCTTATCGATGAATGAAAGCTCGATCTTCTCGATATTTGCTTTCAAAAGCTTGATCTCTTCCTGTGTCTTCTCATTTTCTGCCTTCAGTTCATCGAGGAAAGCCTTTCTGTCCTGTAAGGTCTTGAGCTGAGTCTGATATTCCTTATATTTGTCGTTAAGGATACGAATACCAAAGAAATATACAAGGAAAATGATAAGGATAAGGAGAATACCGAAGGCCATTGCCTTCTCTCTTGTAGTTAAGTTATTCATTTGCCTTCACCTCCCTCAGTTGTTGCCGCTTCTTCCACTACCTTATCGTAGTAAAGTGCTATGTCGACATTGTTCAAAGCATTTCCGGTAATCCTGTTGTTTGCGATTATACCGTCAACATTCTTCTGGTCGACAGCAGCATTGTTAACCGTAACCTTAACCAGCTTATACTTGGCGTTGCCTGTCTCATAAGTAGCAATGTTATCGTTAAGTTCATAAGGCGTTCCGACTCTGTAGCTATAAGTCTCAACACCGGAGAGGCTCGTAGCCTGATCTCCGTTTGCATAACGGGTAACGGTGACATAGACATCGCCCAGGAGCAGACCGTTGATCTCATACTCGTAATAAATATTGATGAGATTCTCATTGTGCTGACTCTTATTGGCATTAGCATTGCCATTAGCATTGCCATTAGCATTGCCATTCGTATTGATATTCCCTTCAGGGATGAAGTTTTCAGTTCCGCCAAGAGTCGAAGGGTCAACGGTCTTAATATCAAGTTTAGGAACCGTGGTAAAGACATTTGCTTGATTCAGCAGATGTACCATATCGACGATGCTGTAATAGGAGAAAGAATAACCCATTATGTTTGCCGAATTAGATGTTATCTCATAATTCTTGATATATGTATCACTGGGAATGCACTTCGCCAGCGTATCAGGAAGATCAGCCGGAGCGGTGTTTGTAGTATCAACCTGTTTTTTCATCTGGGAAAGGGCATAGAAGAGATTCTTCTTTGTCTCGAGTTCTCTCTGGAGCTCTGCTGCCTTATCCTCAAGTGTTGCATATTCCTCAGTGTTCAGAACCAGTTCCAACTTGGTGATCTCTGCCTTGATAAGGAAATTGCGGACAAGATCATATCCTACGATAGCAACAAGGACACCTACTACGATTACACCGATGATAACGGCATAACCGAACATTCTTCTCATCTTCGCGGCATTTGCGGTGAATTCCGCGAAGAAGTTCATATCCTTCTTGGCTAACAATCTTTTGTTAATTGCCATGTTATTACTCCCTCCTTAGTCTTCTCTTATAAGAGCACCGCAGCAGTTTACAAACTGAGGAAGCTCAAGATTTCTGCCGTCAACGTTGCTCAGGCTCCTGAGAACCTCAACCTGAGTACCGAGCTGGCGCGAAAGTTCCTTATCGATCTTCTTGTAGGAAGCACCGGAACCGTAGATAAAGCAGGTACTGATGGCATCGATACGGAATTTGGATATTGAGAACTGAGCCGTACGGGATACCGCATCCACAAGGCTCTTAAAGTAAGCATTAACAGCGCTCTGCAATGCAGGCTGCTCAGCGACAGTCTCGTTCCATACGTCGATATCTTCGATCGGTACGGAAGAATCACTGTCAGCTTTGGAGATATTAAGTCTCCTTGCAAGAGAAGACTGTCCTACTTCTCCGCCCTGGAGCTTCCTTACGGAATCAGCAACCTGACGGATGTTCTGATGTCCGAACTGCAATCTTCTGCTGAGTACGGGGAAACCCTTGTCAAGAATGGTAACAGTCGTTGTCTTTGTAGAAAGTTCGAGAAGCATCAGCGTGGACTGAGCTGTGCTGTGGTTACCGTTGATGATGGTATTAGCGAAAAGCTTTCTGATGGCATTGGGATTTACATCCATAGCATCGGGAGCCAGATCCAACTGCTTCAGGAGTTCTCTGAAGTCAGCAATTACTTCTACGGGAACTGCCGTAGCCCTGACCTTGAGCTTATCTGCATTTGTCTCTTCATCGGTGGTCGTACCATATACAATATAGTCAATGGAAAGGTCACGATTGGAACCCTGTCCCATTACCTCATATCTGACCATATCCTTGAGCTGATCTTCCTTTACAACAGGAAGTTCCAGGTCTCTGGAGTGAAGGAATGCACCCTCTGTGGTAAGGATAACGTTCTTAGCTCTGATATCGAGCTTGGCAAAAGCATGCTTTAATGCCATAACGATACCGAATGAATCTGAGATCGCACCGTCAGAAATGGAGTCGCCCTCCAACGGTACTACACCGGCCTTATCGATGACGATCTTTCCGGTCTTGGGATTATAAGATCCCATAGCAACTTTCAGGTCGGAACTTGAACAATCAAGAACCAATTCGTTGCCGCCTTTTCCAAATGATGAAAAATCCATTTATAATCTCCTTTCTTCTGGTCAGATATAAGATGCCATGTTGAATATAGGCATTGCGATACCGCCGACAACAAGTCCGACGACAATAGCCATGATGATGATCATGACAGGCTCGAGTGTCGCAACAAACTTGGATGTTGCTGCATCTGCCTCGTCTTCAAAGAAATCTGCGGCCTTTTCGAGAATGCTGTCCAATGTACCGGATTCCTCACCGATCGAAACCATGGCGTAGATCATGGGAGGGAATTCAGTTATGCCTCTGATCGACTTGGAAAGAGCAGTACCCTTTCTGATCTCGATCCTGGCATCGGCAAGTTTCTTTTCAAGAACAACATTATCAAGAGATTTCTCGGTAATCTCAACTGAAGAGAGAACGGAGATACCGCTTCGCAAAAGCGTGGAAACAGTTCTGGTAAATCTGGCTGAAGCATTCATCTTTGTCATCTTACCGACAACAGGCATCTTCAGCATCAGCGTATCCCACTGATATGCACCCTTCTCGGAGTTTCGCCATAACTTGAAACCGTATACCGATACTCCGACAACAGCTACATAGATATACCAATAATTAACCAGTGAATTACTTATGGCCATGATACCCTTTGTGAGAGCCGGAAGTTCACCGCCCAAGTCCGCGATGGTCTCAGCGATACCGGGAACAAGGAAGGTCAAGAGACCGACAGATACCAGGACCGTGACAATAGCAAGCATCTTAGGATAAACCATGGCGGAAGAGATCTTGTTCTTCGTCTTGGATTCCTTCTGGAAGTGCTCGGCAAGTCTGTACATAACTTCATCCAAACGACCGGACTCTTCACCTGCCGCGATCATCTGGATCATGATGTTAGGAATAACGCCCCTCTGATCTGAGAATGCTTCGGACAGGGACTTACCGCCCTGAACGGATTCATAGATCTCACCTATACATTTCTTGGATTTTTGAGTCTCGAGCTGCTGATAGAGCATGTCGAGAGCTCGAACTACAGTAATACCTGCGGACAGAAGTGAAGACAACTGTCTTGAGATAATAACGAGTTCCTGGGTCTTAAGTTTGGGGCTTCCGATATGGATATCCCCGAAAGTACCGCGGTCAAGCTTAAGCGATGCTATGTACTTGCCGTCTGATTTCAGTTTTCGCGACGCTTCACCGATATTCTCGGCTTCGATCACGCCTTCAGACGTTTTACCGGCACTGTCAATGACCGTATATTTAAAATTGGCCATATGATTATCTCCTCCTTGTTAGACTCTTTATAAATCGCGTATCAGGCAAAATCAAGATCGCTGAACAACGGTGAGTTGGTAGCACCGCCGACATTGTTGATATATCTCTTGAGATCATCAGGAATACGGCATCTCTGCAATCCTGTCTCTCTTGAGATGATACCTCTCTTGATAAGTTCGGCCAGATAGAAGTCCAAAGGACACATTCCCTGCTGGAGGGATGTTGCCAGGGTACTGTCAATCTGGTATGTCTTACCTTCACGGATATTATTACGTACAGCGTCATTTGCGATCATGATCTCAAATGCGGCACAACGTCCGCCGCCGATCCTGGGAACAAGAGTCTGACAGATAACGGCAACAAGAACAGTTGAAAGCTGAACTCTGACCTGATCCTGCTGATGAGGAGGGAAAACGTCGATAATACGGTTAACTGTATCTGCAGCAGACGATGTATGCAGTGTGGACAGAACCAAGTGTCCCGTCTCGGCTGCGGTGATGGCGGTACTGATAGTATCGAGGTCACGCATCTCTCCGACGAGGATGATATCAGGGTCTTCACGGAGAGCAGCTCTCAGAGCGTTAGCGAATGACAATGTATCCTCATGGATCTCTCTCTGGTTGATCATGGCTTCTCCGTGATCATGGAGATACTCGATAGGTTCCTCAAGGGTAAGTACATGACACTTCTTGTTGCCGTTAACATGTCCGATCATTGCGGCAAGTGTTGTTGACTTACCGGAACCCGTAGGTCCCGTAACAAGGATAAGTCCTCTCGGCTTCATAACGAATTCCTTGAAGATCTCAGGCAGACCCAGCTGCTCACATGTAGGAATGGAATTCGAGATCGATCTTGCGGCAAGTGCATATGTTCCGCGCTGCTTGTAGATGTTGCATCTGAAACGGCTGTAGTCTTCAACAACATAAGAAAAGTCGATCTCGCCTCGCTCATTCAAATACTGCTGTCTGGACTTGTTGATCATTGACTTGCACAGATACTCGGTATCTGCAGCAGTCAAAGGCTGATTACCCAATGGCATCAGTGTACCGTCGATACGGATCATCGGCGGCAGACCTACCGTGATATGGGTATCGGATGCGCCCATTCTCACCGCTTCGGACAAAACGGCTTCCATTGATAAACTAAATCCTTCCACTTTGTTAACTCCTCCTCAAATATTTAATCTATAGTATTAGTCTATTGTGTACGCAACTCTGTTAAGTTCAGAGACCGTAGTAATACCTTCCAGAACAAGGGCTCTTGCAGATTCCTGCAGCATCTGGGTTCCCTCGGAAACAGCCAGATTTCTCATGTCTTCTTCGCTTGCTCTCTTTTCGATGAGAACCTTCATGGCTCTTGTCATGACAACGATCTCATGAATGGCGATTCTTCCCTTATATCCTGTTTCGTTGCACTCCGGACAGCCTGTGCCGTGATAGATCTTCTGACCGGGCTCAAGCCTTAAGAGGACGATATCATCCTCACCGGGATCATAAGCCTCACGGCAGTTGGTGCAGATACGCCTGACAAGACGCTGGGATACGACACCGACAAGAGCGGAGCAGACCATGTAAGGCTCCAGACCCATATCGATAAGTCTGTTGATCGAAGATACGGCGTCATTGGTGTGGATGGTACTGAATACCAAGTGTCCCGTGATGGCTGCACGCATTGCGATCTCAGCCGTCTCACCGTCACGGATCTCACCGACGAGAACGATGTCGGGGTCCTGACGCAGAATAGAACGAAGACCGCTGGCAAATGTCATTCCCGCTTTTACATTAACCTGAACCTGGTTGATGCCGGGGATCCTGATCTCGACAGGGTCTTCAACAGTGATTATGTTTGTCTCCGGTGTGTTCTTCTCCGAAAGGAGTGTATAAAGGGTAGTTGTCTTACCTGATCCTGTAGGTCCGGAGATAAGGCATATACCCTGCGGAACTTTGATTATCTTATTTATTAGTTCATTATTGTGATCCGATATGCCCAGGAACTTTCTGTTGAGGTTGCCGTCGTTCTTGGCAAGGATACGGATAACGGTCTTCTCACCGGTAATACAGGGAAGTACGGATACACGCATGTCCACCGGTTCGCCGTTGATCTCAGTCCTTATACGTCCGTCCTGAGGGATACGTTTCTCTGCGATATTCATTCCGCCTAAGATCTTGATTCTGGTGGTGATGGCATCCTTGGCGGATATGGGGTTGCTCATGACTTCCTGCATAACGCCGTCGATACGGATACGGACTCTTACACGGTCCTCAAGAGGCTCAACGTGAATATCCGAAGAACCAGCTCTGATGGCATAATCGATCATGGAGTTAACAAGTTTAACTACAGGAGCCGAGTTGATAGCCTCATTCATCTCGGCATCGGCGGCGGAGACTTCAGCTTCGAGCTCAACACCGAGTTCTTCGGCGGCCTTGGCAGCGATCTCCTTACCGTAATTTACTTTAACTGCCTCAAGGATAGAAGATCTTGTGGCGAGCATCAATATTACCTGATAACCGGTACGGAACTGAAGTTCTTCTTCTATGGTGAAATCCATGGGGTCATCGATCGCAACGACAAGGCTGTCCCCGTCAAAGCCGATCGGGAGAACTACATGTTCCGAACAGAACTTCTCATCCAGAAGGGCAGTTGCCTTAGGGTCGATCTCAAGACTCGTCAGATCAATGATGGGGTAATTAAACTGACTGGATACGGCTCTCAAGATATCGAATTCCGAAAGGAGTCCGCTCTCGACGATTACTTCTCCTAATCTTTTTCCGGTCTCTTTTTGCTGAGAAAGTGCTTCTGCAAGCTCGGTAGCGTTTAAAAAACCGCTCTCGACGAGAATATCTCCTAGTCTCTTCATTAAACCCTCCGTTTAAGGCCCCATAGGTCATGGTTTCAGGTGAGAATATGCAAATAAGAGCACGAAAGACACACTCCTGGCGAGCATATTCTATAAAACTATATAGCAAATCGGACTAAAATACAAGTATTTTGGCACTTTGCATAAATATTCCAGGTTGACAAGATGATTACAAAAATGATAGACAAATTACAGTTTTCGATGGCCTCTAACTGTGTCTTATAGAGTAACTAATCATATAATTTTTTACTATATTGTGGTATATTTAATTGTTAAGAATAAAGGAGGTCATACAAGTTGCCGGGATTTATCTACGCATTCTTCATCGTCTTTTTCACCTTGCTGGGCTTTGTCATCGGAAGTTTTCTCAATGTGATCATATACAGGATCCCCGCAGGACGATCCGTTTCCAAGGGTCATTCCATGTGCATGACCTGCGGCCACACTTTGGGTGCTTTGGATCTGGTTCCGGTATTCAGCTGGCTCTTCCTCCGGGGTAAGTGCCGCTATTGCGGAGCTCCCATCGCGTCACGCTATGCCAAGATCGAAAGCTTCACGGGACTTACTTTCGGGATCGCAGCCGTTTCGGCCTGTGAGTATTGTGCCCCGGTCATCGTCTGGCCCGATAATCTTAACCTCATATTCTTTACGATCTACTTCTTCCTGCTCATAGCTTCCATGGCGGTTGCAATATCTGCCATGATGATCCTCTACGATACGGGAAAGTGCTTTACGGGATTTGCCGTAACATCTCTCGTCCTTGCCGGCATTGCAACAATGCTTCCCTTTATCATGGGATTCTACGGGTTCAGCGAAACCGTTCTCATTTTTTCTTTTGAGGAGATCATCGTCACCTGCGGAAAGATAGCCTTCGGGCTGGGGCTCACTGCACTGCTGTGCCTTATCTTCAAGAGAAAGTACGGGAAAGCTGAACTCGGGATCGATATCATCATGCTGACGATCCCCTGTTATGATCAGTTCCTCTTCCTCGGCAATGAATTCGTGAGAACCGTTATCACTTCTGTAGTATATGCCGTCTGCATGTGCATTATGCGGAGTCCCGGAAGACGCAAATATTCGGCTATCACAGCCTTTACAGTTATACTTGTTTATGTGGCAGTAAGATTCTGCCTTACTAAAATATTTCTATAATTCGGAGGTTATCTATGTCCGGTCATTCAAAATGGAGCAACATCAAGCGTAAAAAGGAAGCTGCCGATGCAGCCAAGGGAGCTGTCTATACGAAGCTCGCCAAGGAGATCGCAGTGGCGGTCAAAGCGGGAGGTGCTGACCCTGCGGGAAACTCCAGACTCAAGGACGTTATTTCCAAGGCAAAGGCAGCCAACATGCCTAATGACAACATCAACAGAGCCATCAAGAAAGCCGCAGGAGCCGGCGAAGGAGATGACTACGAGGAGATCACATACGAAGGTTACGGTCCCGGAGGAGTTGCCATCATGGTCAGAGCTCTTACCAACAACCGTAACAGGACAGCAGCCGATGTCAGACATATCTTCGACAAGAACGGCGGCAATCTGGGTGTCGGCGGCAGCGTTTCCTTCCTTTTCGAGGAAAAAGGCGTCATAGTCATCTCAAGAGAGGATTTTGAAGATGAAGATACTGTCATGGGTGATGCCCTTGACTGCGGCGCAGCCGATTTTTCTTCAGACGATGAATATTATGAGATCATAACCGCACCCGAAGACTATTACACAGTCAAGGATGCACTCGAGGCCAAGGGCTATTCCTTCGCTGATTCTACCCTGGGTCCCGTTGCAACGACTTCGGCTAAGGTTGATGATGAAGAAACCTGTGAAAAACTCGAGAAGATGCTCGACATGATGGAAGACAACGAAGATATCCAAGAGGTATTTCATAACTGGGAGTCATAAGAACAGGTGAGCGACAACGGCCAGAAACAGAACACCGGTAAATCCAAAGCTCTCATACCGGAGCTTCGCGCCACTCTGCACCGTTTGGACAGAACAGCGACCGTCACTTCTGCAGCATCAGAACCCGTAAGAGACATAGAACTCATTTTGGACAGCGAAGCACTTACCCGTGAAGCGCTGTCTCATATCGCCGTTGTTGCTTTCGTAGGACCTTCAGGCACCGGAAAGAGCACCAGAGCCATTTCGGTCGCTTCGGCAAACAATATCTATTACATAATAGATGACGGTCTTCTCATCAACGGAAGCAAGATCGTGGCAGGAACTTCCGCCAAGAAGGCTCCGACCAAAATGGAATCCGTAAGACAAGCCATCTTCACGGACGATACAAGATCTGCCGTCATGAGAAGGGCTCTCGTGGAAAGCAATCCGGCCGCTCTCATGATCCTGGGAACTTCGGATTCGATGTTATCCAAGATCTGCGAGAACCTCTGGCTCAATCAGCCCTCCATGCTCATCAATATCGAGGACGTCTCTACTGAAGAGGAAAGACAGGTTGCCCGCAATACCAGGATGACTGAGGGAATGCATACCATCCCCGTCCCGAGCATGGAAGTTAAGCATGAGTTTTCAGGTTATTTTTCCGACCCTTTCAGTAAGCTCAGGCAAAGATTTGACCGTGAAAGAGGTATCGTTCCCCAGGTGCCCGACTTTGAAAGGACAGTCGTCCGTCCCACATTCTCATCCCTCGGATCTTATTCTATCTCTGACGAAGCTCTCCTGGATCTGATCAGGATAGTCTTAAGATCAGTCGAAGGCGTAGCCAAGGTCGAATCCTTTAAGACCGAGAAGAGAACATACGGCATCGAGATCGGTCTGGAGCTTGCTCTCTATTACGGCTACAATGCCAGAAATGCGCTTGAACAGGCTCAACAGCAGGTCGGCCATGCAATTGAGGAATTCACTTCCATCACCATCGTGGGAGTCAATGTCAGGGCAGGACACCTTCTGCACAAAGGAGAAGAATAATGGAAAAGATATACATGATCCCCGTAAACGATGCATACGATTCCGATTGTGAATGTCCCTTATGTACCTTAAGGGACAATGCCGAGAAGAATTATCTCGACTACTATCTGGGACCGTCATTAATGGAGCCTGATACGAGAAAGATCACCAACAGAACGGGTTTCTGCCCGGTCCATATGGGTATGCTTAACAACAGCGAAGCAGGCAGACTGGGATTAGGTCTCATGCTGCACACCCATCTTAAGGACATGGATGCCGAGGTCACGGGAAAGATCGCCGAATCAATTCCTGCCGCATCCTCAGGCTTTTTGAAAGGAAAAGATTACAAAGCCAAACTGAACCAGGCAGCTGACATGATAGACGAAAGAGTAAAAAGATGCCCGATCTGCGAAAACATCAACGATGCCATGGGGCACTATATCGATGTGATCATATGGATGTTTAAGCATGATGATGCCTTCAGGAACAAACTTGAAAACAAGACCTGCTGCCTTCCCCATACAGCCGCATTGTTGCGCGCAGCAACCGATCTTTCTCAATCCGATGCCCGTGAATTTGTCAACATATTGCTTTCCAATTCCAAACAGACATTCAAGATCCTGGAAGACGATGTCGAATGGTTTACTTTGAAGTTTGACTACAGAAACAAAGACAAGCCCTGGGGCAACAGCAAAAATGCCATACAGAGATCTATGCGCTTCTTATCTTCAGACAGGAGGGATTTTGATGAACAGAGAACAAAGCAGTGATCTGACAGAAACCGTAGGTATCGATCTTTTTCCCGAAACAGAAAGATATCCTTCCGAAGATCTTCTGAAACTTACGGTACATATCAAGCACGACTGGTATTCCGAAGACAGTGACCACGGAAGGGAACTGCTTTCTTCTTTCATGTCGGTCCTTTCGGATCCGGCATCAAAGATCGGAATACTCCTTTTGTCCGGTTCGGCAGTAAGGATGCTTGAAGAAGGATCTCCTCTTCATGATGATCTCCTGCTTCTTTCAAACAATTCACTTCTTACCGGAGCCTGCATGGAAAGCCTCGATA
>JAIKVV010000077.1 GCA_024685385.1 Saccharofermentans sp.
GGAGTTGCTGAGGATGACTTCGGAGAGGTTGTTGCCCGTAAGTCCTGCGACAGCCCAGGCGGAGAGAGCCAGGCCGTGGATCTTGGAAATGTTCTTCATGCCGAATCTGGATTCGAGAAGAGCGGGGAGTGTGGAGAAGCCGCCGCCATAGCCAAGATTGATGATCATGAGAAGGATGATTATTATGAATCCTACATTGGCAACAAGGCTGAGGGCGCAGATCGCCGTGCAGGATATGAATATGATGCTGTAGACAGTTGCGCGGTCCTTCATCTTATCGGAGACTGTCGAGTAGCCGATACGGCCCAATGCGTTGCAGACTGCCGTCACGGAAGGGACGACGCTTATTATGACTGCGAGGACTGCAAGACCTGCGAACTTCTCGTTAAGGAGCTGCTTTTCGTAAGTGATGAGCATCAGACCGCAGTGGATGTTGATGTAGAAGATGAGCCAGATGCCGATGAAGGTCTTGTTCTTGAGCATCGACTGTACTTTGAAACTGTCGTTGACGGCTTTGCTCTCGACCCAGTCAGCGGGCTTTTTGAGCAGGAGATGGCCTGCAAACATCATGACGAAATATATGGCGCCCAAGATGATGAACATGGCGGAGATCCCGACTTTGTTCTGCAAGAGCTCCATGATCGGGGTTGCGATCGCTTTGGCAAGACCGAAGCCCATTATGGAGATGCCGGTTGCAAGGCCCTTATGGTCCTTGAACCAGAGCATGAGCGTCTTGACGGGCGTTAAGTATCCGATGCCCAGGCCTATGCCCATTATGCAGCCGTAGAAGATATATATCAGGACCAAAGCCAGAGGACCCGTGAAGAACTTTATCGTAAGTCCCGTGCCAAGCATACCCGTCGTAAAGCATATGGCGGAGATGAGAGAAGATCTGTGGATATTCATCTCGACGATCTTGCCTGCGAATGCAGCTGACATTCCGAGGAAGAAGATCGCCAGTGAGAATGCCCAGCCTACTGCGAAAGTGCTCATGCCGATCTTCTCGGCAACAGCTTCCTTAAAGGTGCTCCAGCAGTACACGGTTCCGATCGAACAGTGTATCAGCAATGCGGGAATAGCCGCTCTTGTCCATTTGTTCATGAGATTGCCCCTCGACTAGAAAAAAGTTCCTTAAAGCCTGATAGTATATATGGTACCACTATAGTGGTATTCTTTATGGGGAATAGTTCACAAATTTTAAGGAGCGATTAGTGCATCTCATTAAGTTTTGGCAAATGGCGGTCATATGGTATGCCGTGATCAATCTTGGGGGCTTTATTGCCTTTGCCCTGGATAAGCATTTTGCGAAGACCGGCAAGAGGAGGATCATGGAAAGGGACCTGATCCTGCTTGCCTTGCTCGGGGGAGCTTTCGGCTGTCTTCTCGGCATGATCTTATGTCACCATAAGACCCGCAAGAGGAAGTTTCAGATCGCGATCCCTGCCTTTGTCGTATGGTATCTCTTCCTTATTCCCTTCCTGACTTATCAGAATAACAATCTTGTCATTACAAGATACGATACGGGGACATCACAGGGCATAAGAGTAGTCCAGATATCCGATCTTCATAATACGGTCATTATGTGGGATAAAGAAAGGATCGCAAGGGAGACCGGGGCTTTGGATCCTGACATAATAGTCATCACGGGAGATATTGTCGACAGTTATCACACGGATATTGATTCTGCGCTTCATACTGCTGCAGGACTTGCAAAGATCGCGCCGGTCTACTATGTTACCGGCAACCACGAATACAGATTGTCTGATACGGATCTCAAAAAACTGACTGACGGGCTTGCTTCTGCGGGAGTTACTGTTCTGTCGGATTCTTACGAGATACGAAATGACAATGGATCTGCGTATGCTCTGATTGGACTTAACGATACTTCACTCGGAGACGGGACTCTTCCGGAACTCATAAAGCAGGCCCGTTCTGAGGCCGGATCTGACATAAAGACAGTGGTGCTTGCACATGAACCGCAGTATATCGATCACTATTCCGAGAGCGGCGCGGATATCGTTTTCGCAGGGCATGCCCACGGCGGTCAGATCGTATGCCCCGGCATAGGCCCCCTCATCGCGCCCGACCAGTGGTTCTTCCCTAAATACACCACCGGGATCATCGAAAAGGGAAACACTAAGATGATAATCAGCCGCGGTCTGGGGAACAGCGCGCTGCCTTTCAGGATCAACGATTATCCCGAGATCGTGGTGGGCGAGATCTGATAACAATCCTTTCTTTGCTGTGCTATAATCAGGCTATCTATTTTTATATATGGGAGGATATAACTATGGACATGCCCGACATCAACAAGATCAAGGAAGGCGCAAGCGAGGCACTCGATCAGGTAGCCAAGAACGAGCAGGCTAATGCAGTCTACGAGAAGGTAGCTGACACGATCGAAGATAAGACGAAGGTAGATGTACCTTCTGCAGCAGACCTTTCCAAGATGCTTGGAAACTGATAACAAGATAAAAGATTTCGATCCTTTGGACCGCGCTCACAAGGCGCGGTCTTTTCTATGCCTGAAACATTTACAAAGGAAACTTGCAGGGTATATAATTACAGCAGCAGACTAACCTTAGCCAAGATAGGGAGGATGAGACTATGCTACAGGTAAATATGCTTGAAGCGAAGACAAATCTTTCGAAACTCGTGGCACAGTTGGAGAGCCGCGAAGTGGATTATGTGATCATATCAAGAAACGGGACTCCCGTGGCAAAGATCGAAAGGTTTAATTTCAATACGGGTGAAAGACGGCAGCTTGGTCTTTGTGACGGGGAGTTTGATATTCCTGATGATATAGATTTCTTAAATGACGAGATATTGGAGGACTTCGACTTATGAATATCCTTCTTGATACACATGTGCTCATATGGTGCTTTTTCTCAGCCCAAAAGATCCCTGATGAGATCAAAGATCTGATCACCGATCCCGAAAACAACATTTTTTACAGTTCACTATCGGTTTGGGAGATTGGCCTTAAGCATGCAAAAAGACCCCGTGAGATGCCTGTCGATTCTGAAAGGATCATAAAGGAGTGCAAAAAAACAGGATTTCTTCCATTGAGTCTTTGTAATGATCATGTCCTTGCCGAAAGTGAACTTGTTCTTAAAGACCAAACGATCGACCACAAGGATCCATTTGACCGGATGCTGCTCTCACAGGCTTTATCTGAGGATATGGTATTCATAACCCACGATCCGAAGATGAAGGCATACGATGTTCCTAAGATGATCTGTTTTTGAACAAAATCATTCTTGACAAATCGCTTGGCATAGAATATCTTTAGTGCTAAGTGAAAAACAGTAAACCTGTGATTCGGAAGTAAAGGTGATCATAGCACCTACAGAGAGCCCCGTTAGCTGAGATTGGGGCGGAGAGCAGATCATCATAATGGTCCGATGAGGGCACGGTCAAAGGCAAATGCCGAGTATTCCGTGACGGAAGGCCCCGTTACAAAGCCCCGGGTATGTTGGTACCTGAGTAAGTGCACAAGTGATTGTGAATCAAGGTGGCACCGCGGATTATATTTGATGATTCGTCCTTGACAATAAGCTTAAAGCTTTTTGTCGGGGATTTTTTATTGCCTCCCCGTCGAAAAGGAAAAATAAAGACAAGGAGGTAACCGTAATGAAGTTTGCACCTGCAAAAGAAGAGATCTTGAAGATCGCATCGGATGACAGATTTCAGATCGCGCCCGTTAAGTGCGAGATGCTTTCCGACATGAGAACGCCGATCGAAGTCTTGAAGATCTTAAAGGGCGTGTCTGATCACGTGTACATACTGGAATCAGTGGAGGGCCAGGAACGCTGGGGAAGATATACTTTCTTAGGCTTTGATCCCACTCTCGAGATCACCTGCATCAACGGTCACCTCAAGATCGGAGATGAGGAATACGAGACGGATGATCCCGGCAGTTATATCCGCAAGATAATGGAAGGATATAAGTCTCCCGTTATCGAAGGCATGCCTTCTTTCACCGGCGGTCTCGTCGGATATTTCTCCTACGATTACATCAAATATGCAGAGAAGAGCCTGGATCTTGACTGTGACGATCCCGGCAACTTCAAGGACTGTGATCTTATGCTTTTCGATAAGGTCATAGCATTCGACAACTTAAGACAGAAGATCGTTCTCATCGGCAATGTCAGGCTCGACAATATCGATGAGGATTACCCCAAGGTCACATCCGACCTTGAAAAGATAGCAAACCTCTTAAACACCGGCAGGCCTGCCCCCGAAGAAGCGGGCAGGCTCCTGTCGGAGGTCCGCCCTCTTTTCAACGAAGAAGAATACTGCAACATGGTCGAGCGCGCAAAGACCTATATCAAGGAAGGCGATATCTTCCAGGTGGTCCTGTCAAACAGGCTCGAAGCAGATTACGAAGGATCCATCCTTAATGTATACAGGGCTCTGCGCACGATGAATCCTTCGCCTTACATGTTTTATTTCTCAGGTACGGATGTCGAAGTCGCAGGAGCTTCTCCCGAGACTCTGGTCAAACTCGAAAACGGTGACCTCTACACCTTCCCTCTCGCAGGGACCCGCCCGAGAGGAAAGACGGATGAAGAGGACAAGGCTTTGGAAGAAGATCTTCTGGCTGACCCCAAGGAACTTGCAGAACATAACATGCTCGTTGACCTTGGCCGCAATGATATCGGCAAGATCTCCAAGTTCGGTTCCGTTGAAGTAATCAAATACCATTCGATCGAAAGATATTCCCATGTCATGCATATCGGATCTACTGTCAGGGGCCGCATAAGGGACGACCGTGACGCGCTGGATGCAGTGGATGCGATCCTGCCTGCGGGAACCTTGTCAGGCGCTCCCAAGATCAGGGCCTGCCAGATCATTAACGAGCTCGAAGGCAATAAGCGCGGCATCTACGGCGGAGCCATCGGCTATATCGATTTCGGAGGCAATCTCGATACCTGCATCGCGATCCGCCTGGCATATAAGAAGAACGGCAAGATCTATGTAAGATCCGGAGCAGGCATCGTATACGATTCGGTTCCCGCAAACGAATACCGCGAGTGCATCAACAAGGCTGCTGCGGTGATCAGGGCGATCGAGAACGCCGATGACATGTAAAGGAGGAAATGAAGATGATACTGATAATAGATAATTACGACAGTTTCTCATATAACCTCTACCAGCTCATCGGCGAGATCACTCCCGATATCGAAGTCGTAAGAAATGATGCTTATACCGCTGAAGAGATAATCGCCAAAGCTCCTTCTGCCATAGTGCTCTCACCCGGCCCCGGAAGACCTGCTGATGCAGGAATCTGTGAAGAAGTTGCAATCAAAGCTGCAGGCAAGATCCCGGTATTGGGAGTCTGCCTTGGGCATCAGGCGATCTGCGAAGCATACGGCGGAGTCGTAACTTATGCAAAAGAACTGATGCACGGCAAACAGTCGGATACTCTGATCGACAGGGAATGTGAGCTCTTTTCGGGGCTTCCGGAAATGATAAAGGTTGCCCGTTACCATTCGCTTGCAGCCGAAGAAAGTTCCCTTCCGGAATGCCTCAAGGTTACGGCAAGAACCTCGGACGGAGAGATCATGGCGGTAAAGCATAAGGACTATGACATATACGGATTACAGTTCCACCCGGAGTCGATAATGACCCCTGACGGAAAACAGATACTCAAGAATTTCATAAACATCGCAAGATAAAGGAGGATAAGAAGATGATAAAAGAAGCAATCGAGAAGATCGTAAACAAGGAAGACCTGACATACGATGAGGCCTATACCGTAATGAACGAGATCATGAACGGCGAGACCAGCCAGACGCAGAACGCCGCATTCCTGGCAGCCCTTTCCACCAAGAGCGCCAAGGCCGAGACGATAGATGAGATCGCAGGCTGCGCACAGGCAATGAGAGAGCATGCAACACCCCTGGATCATCCGGGACTTAAGACGCTTGAGATCGTAGGAACCGGCGGAGACAGGGCAGGGAGCTTCAATATCTCCACGACATCCGCTTTCATCGCTGCCGCTGCAGGCGCAAATGTTACCAAGCACGGCAACCGCGCTGCATCTTCCAAGTCCGGTACGGCTGACTGCCTTGAGGCACTGGGAGCCAACATCAATCTCGAGCCCGAGAGCTGCACGAGGCTTCTCCGCGAGTCCGGATTCTGTTTCCTTTTCGCGCAGAAATATCATACATCGATGAAATATGTCGGCGCAGTCCGCCGCGAACTTGGCTTCAGGACCGTGTTCAACATCTTAGGACCCATCACGAACCCTGCTCATCCCGAAGGATACCTGCTTGGTGTTTACGACGAGTACCTCGTTGATGTCGTTGCGGAAGTATTAAAGAACCTCGGCGCCGAGCGCGCTATGGTAGTCTACGGTCAGGACAAGCTCGACGAGATCTCCGTATCCGCTCCCACGACCGTTGCGGAATTAAAGGACGGAGTCATCACGAGATATGAGATCACTCCCGAGCAGTTCGGTCTCGAAAGAGGCACAAAGGATGAGATCGTCGGAGGAAGTCCAGAGGAGAACGCCGCCGTTACGCGCGGTATCCTTGACGGATCCATCAAGGGCACGAGCCGAAACATCGTTCTGATGAACGCAGGTTCTGCGATCTATGTCGCAGGCAAGGCGGAAAGCATCGCAGACGGCATCAGGATCGCAGGGGAGATGATCGATTCCGGCAAGGCAACTGAAACTATGGAGAAGTTCATCGAATTATCGAAAAAGGTCTGATCAATATGAGTGATATTCTTGAAACAATTGCAGAACATACAAGGATAAGGGTCGCCAAGGCAAAAGAAACCGTAGCAGAAGAAGTCATGCGTGACCGTGCATACGAGAAGCTCGTATCTGAGAACGGAACAGTCCCTTCTTTCACCCAGGCGCTTGCAAAGCCCGGCATGAGTTTCATATGCGAGTGCAAGAAAGCATCACCTTCCAAGGGCATCATCGCAGAGGACTTCCCTTATCTTAAGATCGCTAAGGAATACGAAGAGGCAGGTGCTTCCGCCATATCCGTTCTTTCCGAACCCGAGTGGTTCAAGGGTTCCTTAAGTTATGTGGAAGAGATCGCATCAGCGGTATCGGTCCCCGTGCTCCGCAAGGACTTTACGGTATCCCCTTACATGATCTATGAAGCATATCTTGCAGGCGCTTCCGCTGTGCTCCTGATCTGCTCCATACTCGACGGGAATTCTCTTTCCAAGTACAGGATGCTCGCAGAAGACTTGGGGATGGCAGCCCTCGTGGAAGCACATGACGAAGATGAAGTTAAGATGGCAATAGATTGCGGTGCTTCGATAATAGGCGTCAACAACAGGGATCTTCGAACTTTTGAAGTCAATGCTGCCAACTGCTTAAGACTCCGTGATAAAATACCTGATGGGATCTTATTCGTAGCAGAGAGCGGGATAAGCTCGGCAGAAGATATAAAGATCCTCACGGAAAACAAGGTAGATGCCGTTCTTATCGGAGAAGCCATGATGAGGTCAGCCGACAAGAAAGCGTTCCTGGATAACTTACGGAGTGGTGCATGACAAAGATCAAGTTCTGCGGATTAAGACGTGAAGATGATGTGAGATATGCGGCAATGCTCGATGCGGATTATGCGGGTTTCATCATGTCGCAAAAATACGCAAGATACGTCAGCCCGGAACAGGTCCTCGACTGGAAGGCGCTTCTGCCCCCGAAAACACAGACCGTCGGCGTGTTCGTCGATGAACCTCTGGACTATGTAATAAGATCCGCGGAAGATGCGAGACTTGATCTCATCCAGCTTCATGGAAATGAAGATAACGAGTACATAAATGCCATACGCAGCAAAACCTTCCTCCGGGTGATCAAGATGATCAGGCCTGAATCTGAAGAGGATGTCAAGGCAGCCCGCGAGAGCGTGGCCGATTACATCCTTCTCGACTCGGGTGTCGGAGGTACCGGCAAGACCTTTAACTGGTTCTATGCCGGAAGAATGACCAGGGACTATTTCCTGGCGGGAGGCTTAACACCTGATAACATAGGTGAAGCCGTAAGAAAACTTCATCCTTTTGCCGTTGACGTCAGCTCCGGTGTTGAAGATGACGGCGTGAAGGACTATTCGAAAATGATAAGATTTGCCAGGGAGGTAAGATCATATGAATGATCCCAAAGGAAGATTCGGGATCCACGGCGGACAGTATATCCCCGAGACTCTGATGAACGCCGTGATCGAGCTCGAAGAAGCATATAACCACTACAAGGCTGATCCCGCCTTTAACAAGGAACTTACGGATCTGTTCAACAACTACGCAGGACGCCCCAGCCTTCTCTATTACGCTGACAAGATGACGCGTGACCTCGGAGGCGCCAAGGTATATCTGAAGCGTGAGGACCTGAACCATACGGGTTCCCACAAGATCAACAATGTTTTAGGCCAGGCTCTTCTCGCCAAGAAGATGGGCAAGACCCGCCTCATCGCCGAGACCGGCGCAGGCCAGCACGGCGTTGCCACAGCAACTGCTGCGGCTCTCCTCGACATGGAATGCGTCGTCTTCATGGGCGAAGAGGATACGATCCGTCAGGCTCTGAACGTATACAGGATGAGACTCCTGGGAGCCACGGTCATCCCGGTCAAGACCGGTACCAGGACCCTGAAGGATGCCGTTTCCGAAGCAATGCGCGAATGGACCTCAAGGATATCCGATACACATTACTGCTTAGGTTCCGTTATGGGACCTCACCCCTTCCCGACTATCGTCCGTGATTTCCAGGCCGTTATCTCCCGCGAGATCAAGTCCCAGATGATGGAAGCCGAAGGGCGCCTGCCGGATGTCGTAATGGCATGCTGCGGCGGCGGTTCCAATGCGATCGGATCTTTCTATCACTTCATAGAGGACAGCTCCGTCAGGCTCATAGGTTGTGAGGCCGCAGGAAGAGGTATCGATACCTTCGAGACCGCTGCCACGATCAACACCGGCAAGCTCGGTATCTTCCACGGCATGAAATCCTATTTCTGCCAGGATGAATTCGGCCAGATCGCACCCGTATATTCGATCTCAGCCGGTCTCGACTATCCGGGCATCGGTCCCGAGCACGCGAACCTTCACGACACGGGCCGCGCCGAGTACGTAGCGGTAACCGACGAAGAAGCCGTAAAGGCTTTCGAATATCTTTCACGCACAGAGGGCATAATCCCCGCGATCGAATCGGCTCATGCCGTGGCGCATGCGCTCAAGCTCGTCCCGACACTTGATAAGGATAAGCTGGTGGTCATCACGGTCTCCGGCCGCGGTGACAAGGACTGCGCTGCGATCGCAAGATACAGAGGGGAGGATATCCATGAGTAATATAGCTAAAGCATTTGTCTCGGGCAAAGCGTTCATACCTTTTATCACATGCGGCGATCCGGATCTTGATACGACCTATGAGATCGTTGTTGAGGCAGCCCGCTCAGGCGCCGACCTGATCGAGCTCGGGATCCCTTTCTCGGATCCCACGGCCGAAGGTCCCGTTATCCAGGAGGCAAGCCTCCGCGCTCTCAAGGCAGGGACTACGACGGACAAGGTTTTCGAGCTGGTAAAAAGGATACGTGAGACCGTTACGGTTCCCATGGTCTTCATGACCTATGCCAACGTCGTCTTCTCCTACGGCTCCGAGAGATTTATCTCCCGCTGTGCCGAAGTCGGCATAGACGGCCTGATCCTGCCCGACATCCCCTACGAGGAGAAGGGTGAATTCATAGACATTACCCGCAAATACGGTGTTGATCTGATATCTCTTATCGCACCCACTTCCGAGGACCGCATCTCCATGATCGCATCCGAAGCGGAGGGATTTATCTATGTCGTATCCAGCCTCGGTGTTACCGGTGTCAGGAGCAAGATCACGACTGATATCCCTTCACTAGTGGCTGCCATCAAGGCAAGTTCTTCCGTACCCTGTGCCATCGGCTTCGGCATCTCAACTCCCGAGCAGGCAAAGACCATGTCAGAATATGCTGACGGTGTCATTGTAGGGTCTGCGATAATGAAGATAGTTGCCGAGTACGGCAAGGACGCTCCCGCGCACGTTGCTAAGTATGTTAAGTCCATGAAGGATGCCATAAGCTGAAGTTATAAGTGTGTGTTCACAAATCTGCTCACAATTTTCCGTTTATTGTGAACACTTTTGTGAACAAAAGCGCTTTTACCCCCTTGGTTCACAAATCTGTTCACAACTCGAGGTTTTTTGTGAGCACTTTTGTGAACACTTTTTTGAAAACCGGAAATTCAGGTTAGCAGTTTTCTATTCCAAAGATTATGGCTTTCTTTATCTCATCAGTTGACGGCAGCCAGTCTTTTCCGCCGAAAACAAATATCACATCGTGATTTGGGATCAGGTTGACACTTATGTAGTTTGTAATCTTGTAGTTGACATTGTTCATATATACAGGGTCATCGATACGCCCGGCAAATTCAAATCCCACACACCTTCCGCGCTCAGGAACAGGAACAACCATATCCATGAAGAATATGCCTGTGGGGGTAATTATAGGAAACTCATTTTTGAAACCGATGCCAAGATCTTTGAATGCCTGAGCTGCGATCAGCTCGAACCTGGAGCGGAGAACAATGTCCTCAAAAACATAAGGAGTTTTATTCGGATGGGGATTGTTGCAGTTAGGATGGTTCAGATAATTCTCAAGAGTCATCTGTTCGGGGACGGGCAGAGACCGGCGTAAGGGCGGGGGAGGAAGCAGATCAACAGATGGATAGTATTTTTTCCATTCTTTGAGGATAAGGGATAATTCGTTTTTGGTTTTTTTCGCTTCCAATATTTCATTAAGCAAGATCCTGCCTTCCGGAGAATCTGCCTTTTTCTCAAAGTAGGAATTTCTTTTTTCGGGGATCCTGATATATTGATTTCCGCGTCTGGTGACCAGAGAACCGCTCCTCAGGTTTTTCATTTTGTCTTCCAGATAAAAGATCTTTCTCGCCATATGTTCGGCCGAGAAATGAGGTTCATAAAAATGGTTGTTCATAGCGGGCCTCCTTGAAAGACTGATTTCTTGTGATCTAATGATAGCCCCGAAAAGGACCCGAAAATCTCACAAAATCTCACAAAAAACTACAATTTTTCCGTTTTCGGGAGGAGCTAGAATATAGCTGTACACTTTTCGCGCTGCAAGGTGTACAATCTCGCGGTATGCTTAAATATCTGAAGAAAGATCCGGTGCTTTTTATTTCCGGGATACTTGCCATAGTATCCTGCTTTTTCGTGCACCCGGATCAGGAGTATCTTGCTTATATCGACTGGCGTGTGCTGGGGATCCTCTTCAGCATGATGCTCGTTGTAGCTGAGCTTGTCAGGATAGGTCTTTTCAAGCGCCTGACTGACATGCTCCTTGCCAGGGTACATTCCTCCGGGGCCGTGTCGCTGATACTTGTGTGGCTCTGTTTCTTCATGGGCATGATCCTTACGAACGATGTGACGCTCGTTACGATGGTCCCTTTCGCAATCGGCGTCATGACTTCTTTCAGTGACAGGAAGAACACCACTTACACCCTGATCCTCATGACGGTCGCTGCCAATCTCGGCAGCATGCAGACCCCGATCGGCAACCCTCAGAACCTTTATCTTTATACAAGATATTCCGTTCCCCTGGGAGACTTTCTCAAGATGATGCTGCCTTATTCACTCCTGTCACTGGCGCTCGTCAGCCTGGCTGTGTTTATTCTCTGCAGAAAGGGCGGATCTTCGAAAAGAGAGAGCGGAACCTCAGCGCCTCTTAACAAACCCAGGCTGATCATCAGCCTTCTGCTCTTTTTATGCTGCCTGCTGGTCGTCGCAAGGGTCATCGATTACCGCATTGTCCTGGCAGTCCTCATAGCCGCCATGCTCGTGATCGACCGTAAAGCATTTCACTACGTGGATTTCACGCTCCTTATAACTTTCATATTCTTCTTCGTTTTTGTCGGTAACATGGGAAGGATCGATGCCGTAAAGGATGTGATCGGAAACGTGGTCGGAAGTGCGCCCGTCCTTACGGCGGTCCTGTCTTCGCAGGTGATAAGCAATGTGCCCGCAGCCCTTCTTCTTTCGGCTTTTACAGATAACTCCGATGCACTGATAATAGGTACGAACCTTGGCGGCCTGGGAACGCTTATCGCAAGCATGGCAAGTCTTATTACTTACAAGTTCCACAGCGCCATGCCTAAGCCTGAAGATAAGAAAACACCGGGCTATATCCCGGCGTTTTCGATCATCAATATCATCTTTCTTTTGGCGCTTTTCGGACTTTATCTCCTGCTCAAAAACCTTTAAGACAGACAGAAGAAAAAAGACTCTCTCTGATCGAACTTTGCTTGGATCTTTTTTCCTTTCCCTTTACGGTCAGGATTAAGATCCGCAAGGGCATCTGCAATATATCTTTTCGCGTCGGGCGCGATGCTCCGGATCAGGCGTTCGCCTTTTCCCATTGAAGTCTCATAGGCGATCCCGAGATACCATTTGCCGTTTGTATCAAGAGAAAACAGAGTGTCGTAAGGGATAGTCATCCTTATTCCGGCACCGTCATAATCGTATTCATAGACACGGAAATCATCGTTACAGATCATGGTACCCTTTTCGGTCGTAAGTTCGGGTGAAGGGATGGCGCGGCTTTCGAGGAATACCTTTTCACCGGTGTATTCACTGTAGATGAATCCTTTTATATTCCGTTCACTGCCGAGAGGCACATTGATGCGGGGATAATAGACGGTAAGAGCCATATTGATCGAGTCAGTTTCCTTCTTAATGGAGGTTATCCTGGTAAGGGGTATGTCGTCCTGTAGTTCTTTTGCAGCAGGTGTCATGGACTTCTTATAGATCTCCTCCGGGAGGACCAGCATGGGGGTACCGTCCAGATCTATTACCGGCATTGACCGCCATGCGAGTCTCTTGTGGTTCATCAGCTGCAGCAGTCCTTCCCGGTCACCGGAGACGAGTAGTCTGTACTTGGTATTGTTGTAGAGTGATACTTTCTCCAGGGCTTTTTCGGATATCTCTTCCCTGAGGAAACTACCGATCATGGAGATGAACAAATCCTGATCAGTCCTGTCAAGAAGATAAAGAGACAGGAGCGTTGATTCAATGGACATGCTTAAGATCCTTTTTTGCTGAGTCAATAAAAGTTCTTCTGCCGAGGGATCTTCCGATCTCTCCCGGAGAAAGGACAGGACGTCTTTTTTCATATCCAGTTTGTCCTGCAGGTTCTTAATAGAGTTGGTTCGCTGAGAGATCGAAAGCAGGTTGCCTTCGCGGATCCTGTAATAATATCCGAAACCGTGGATGACAGACACCCGGTCTGAATACCAGTGGAGCCGGAAGGAAACCGGTCCGTCTTCGTATACACGTCCTTCCGGGAAAGACAGATCGTTATCATCCCAAAAACTGCGAAGGATGAGCTTATTCCATACCGCAGTATCGTATACAAGATTCGGGTCTTGTCTTATGGAACTGACTGCCCGGGGAGGACCGGAGAAAGCTTTCTGATATAGGAAAAAAACGGGTGTACCGCCCTTTTCGTTAAGACGCGTGACATTACATATCGTAAGAGGAGTCTGATTTTTCTCGGCCATATAGAGCATGTCCCGGTAGATCCAGTCAGCTACTTTGTCATCGGAATCGAGGAAGGCGAGATACTTTCCTTTTGCAAGGGAGATGCCGTAGTTTCTTGCCGCAGAAAGCCCCCCGTTTTCTTTGTGATAGTAGTGGAAAGAAGGGTTCTTTTCCGCATATTCTTTTGCTATGAGACAACTGTCATCAGTGCTACCGTCATCGATAATGATAACTTAGGCTTCTATCCCTTTTATGGCGGCTTTCGCCGAATCAAGGCATTCGGTGAGCCACTTGCGGGTATTATAGACAGGGATGATGATGCTTAAGTCCATTAAGATTCCTTTCGTGAAGAGGATATTCACAGAATGAGATTTTATACTTTTGTCCTTTTCAATGCAACTTGAAACGAAGTCTTTCCGCAAAGATGCCTTGTTATAATAAAAAGCACAAAACTCCCCTTGCGAGGACCTTTAAGTTTAAGCACCGTTACTTAACCGTTTTAAGAAGATGTGTTGATATAATAGGTGCGAAAATCAAAAAGGATAACGGCCGCTTAAGCATATTTGAGAAAGGAAGACTGTATGACCGATAATCTTGAGATAGTAAGTGTTATTGGACGTGAAGTAATCGACTCCAGGGGCAACCCGACAGTTGAGGCAGAAGTTACTTTGGCTGACGGTACGGTTGCCAGAGCCATCACGCCGTCCGGTGCATCCACCGGTGAGTTCGAGGCACTGGAACTCCGTGACGATGACATGTTCCGCTTCGGAGGCAAGGGCGTCTCCAAGGCAGTTGATAATGTAAATACGGTCATTGCCGATGCCGTGATCGGTATCGATGCATCAGACATCTATGCCGTTGATGCAGCCATGATCGCAGCTGACGGAACGGAAGACAAGAGCAATCTCGGTGCAAATGCCATCCTTGCCGTATCTATTGCAGCTTCCAAGGCGGCAGCCAAGTCCCTTAACATTCCCCTCTACAGATTCTTCGGCGGCGTAAATGCCAACAGGCTTCCCGTTCCCATGATGAACATACTTAACGGCGGCGCACATGCCGATTCTTCCGTTGATACCCAGGAATTCATGATCATGCCTGCAGGGGCTCCCTCTTTCCGTGAGGGCTTAAGATGGTGCACGGAAGTATTCCATACCTTAAAGAAACTCCTCAAGGACATGAACGACGTTACCGCTGTAGGTGATGAGGGCGGTTTTGCTCCCAATTCCCTCGACGGCGACGAAGCTGCGATCGAACTCATACTCAAGGCCATCGAGACTGCAGGCTACAAGCCCGGCGAGGACTTCGTGCTTGCGATAGATGCCGCTTCTTCCGAGTGGAAGAGCGAGCAGGGCATAGGTTTCTACCACCAGCCCAAGTCCGGTAAGGACTTTACGTCCGAAGGCCTGATCGCCCACTGGGAATCATTGATCAGCAAATATCCCATCATCAGCATCGAGGACGGTCTCGATGAAGAGGACTGGGAAGGCTGGCAGAAGATGACTGCAAGACTCGGAAAGCGCGTCCAGCTCGTAGGCGATGATCTTTTCGTAACGAATACAAAGAGACTTTCCAAGGGCATTGAACTCGGCGCAGGAAACTCCATCCTCATCAAGCTCAACCAGATCGGTTCCGTATCCGAGACGATGGAAGCCATCAAGATGGCCCACAAGGCCGGCATGACGGCTGTCGTTTCCCACCGCTCCGGCGAGTCGGAAGATACGACGATCGCAGACCTTGCCGTAGCGATGAATGCCTGCCAGATCAAGACGGGCGCTCCTTCAAGATCAGAGCGCGTTGCAAAGTATAACCAGCTCCTGAGGATCGAAGAGAAGTTAGGATCTTCAGCCGTATATCCCGGCTTTAACGCATTCAACATAAAAAGATGAGATCAGAGAGACAATGATCTGACTGAGGCTGCCCTTCGGGACAGCCTTTTTTGCCCCTTCTTTTCGAAAAGAATAAAATCGCTACACAACAAAAATATATCGAAAAACGATAAAAAATTCTTGAAAATCAGAAATATCCATGTTATCATTCCAACAGAAAAGCAATGACGGGAGGGGAAAACATGGATAAGAAAACTAATGCCATGACAAGTGATGAACTCTTCGAGACCTTCTTCTTTTTCGTATCGTTCATCCCCTATATCTGGCTGATGTATAACGGTATCAACGGTTTTGTTTTCGCTTTCCGGGGAGCGGCACATTTTTACGGCTCTGATGCCATGATCATGTCGCTTTTCTTTTCCCCTCTTGTCATCCTTGTTCCGATAAGCCTTATCTATCAGATCAGGTTTGCAATAAAGCATTTTGGAGATCACAGGGCGCTGCTGGCAGTTTCGCTTATCCTGGTCGTTTGCACAATCGCGGGATTTATTGCCGTAAATCCTCTTTCACGGCGCGTGATGCTTTCCAGGGCATCCAAAGATCCCGATAAGATCCATGAGTATCTTTCAAACAAGTACGGCGATGATTTCGCTGCAGGAATAACTGTTAAGAAAGACTTGTATGAACATAGCGAAACTGATCGTTTTTACCGGGTCACAACGGCTGTTTTGCCTAAAGGTGAGTATTTTACCGTCCGTAATGAGCCGCATCCCAAAGATGTATATTTTTATTCTGATGACCTCATCGAAGTATTTGCCAAAGAGGGTGGTCCTTTTGAGAAAGAGTTTTCAGATCATCTGGATGATGAATATGATCTTCCCGATAACATGGATATCAAACCTCTCATAAAATCGATAGAATTCGGTGATTACCGCTCCGGCGATCAATACAGCGATCTGTTTGACAGAACGGATTACGAGATAGACAAGATCGACATATATGTCAATGAACATACGGAAAGATCTGTCAGGGACAGCATAGAGAAGGTTTGGAAGGATATCTGTCCTTCCATCAATGATAAGCTTGGATATTTGCTGACTCTTTATATCGAAGACCGGGATTACCATATGGTCTATGCAAACATAATTGATGACGGGAATGAGCAATATGTTAAGATCCGTGATGATGAGGGAAATGTTTTCGGGACTCCTGTTGAAGATTACAGGATCGATCTTGAAAGATGACCTTTAAGATCTCTTCGGATTTGCCTTATAGATCTCCATCTCGTGAGTCTTGCGCTGGCTTTCGGGCGGTATGTTCATGTAGTCACCGTACTTGCCGGTAAGATACTCATCGTAGGACATGGGGATTGGGTAGTTTCTGTCTTCGAAAGGAACGCGGATGATCTTTCTTGCAGAGGCGCCGTCGCAGCGCTCGCCCATTCCGTCTATAGCATATGTGATGGAGCCGACATAACGGGCGGTCCCGTAATCGCCGAAAGACTTGGCATACTGGATGAACTTTTTGTTGTATCTCCTGTTGCCCACGATCCTGGCAGGTATTACCGCGAAGGTCTTGCCGATCTTGCGGACGAAGGATGTACCGCGCCCTAACCTTGCTCTCGACATGCGGATCTTGAAAAGGTACTTCTCGGCCGTTTTGGCGGTCTTAATGCAGGAATTGTCTTCGGAAGGCCATGCGTCCTGGGGGAATATGTCCACCACGGCTTTGAATATCTGCATGGAAGGCAGGATATATTCGGTCGATCCGCGGGATACGGTAATATCCTTTATCACGAGCTCCGCGAAGGGCAATGTGTAAGTTCCGAGGTCGCCCGAGATGACTCCTATGTCAGGCGTCATGCCGTCTGACGCGGTAAGTTCTATGAACTTGTCGTAATCGGCTCTCGGCATGCCGATGTCTATGTCATCGTCCCAGGGAATGAAGCCCGAATGACGGAAAGCGCCCAGGAGAGATCCTCCCACGAGATACCAGGTGAGACCGTGCTCGGTGCAGAAACGGTCGAATTCATCCGTCGCCTTGAGGAGTTCCTGCTGGAATTCCTTTGGATTCAGTTTAACGGGACCTTCAAAATCAAGATCGTAGATGACATGAGCCTCACGTTTTTCAGGGGCGGGAGGAGTCATGTAGTCTTCCCCGTAGAGAGTCTTGAAGTAGGCATCGTATCCTGAAGGAACCTGGAAGATCCGGTCACGGAATTTGAAAGCTATGGTCTTGCAGTATTCGCTCCTTTGATAGAGTTCGCCGAAGAAGTGCTTTCGTCCCGAAGGGAATGTCACGAACTTTGATCCGTTGTCGCGGCATCTCGAAAAGCATTTTTGCGCAGCTTTGATCCTGTGCCTTAAGAAGGGCGAGAAGGGGGCGCCTAAGATGCTCTTCAGCTTTATCGAAGACGTTGCCTGACTGTTGCCTTCCGCAAGCGCCAGGTATTCTTCCTTGCGGTCGTGGATCCTGATGCAGGAAAGGATCAGGCTGTTAAAGTCGCATCCTATTCCGTGGAAAAAGCGCAGGATGGGATTGTCGTATGTATTTTCCAATATCCAGATATCGATCTTGATGCCGCACTCGCCGTCCCTCTGGGAGAGGCTCTCGCGGAAAGTGGTCCCTCTCTTTTGGACCTGGCAGAAAGTATAGATATAATCGGGAGTGCGGTCCGGAGCCATTACCAGGTATTTATCACCCAGCTCTTCTTCGATCGCATCCAGGAGTCTTTTTATGTGGCGTCTTTCGACATTGATGTCGACGTCGTCATCCCAGGGGATGAAACCCTCATGTCTTACGGCTCCCAGGGCAGTGCCCCCGCCGAGCATAATGGGTATGTTGAGACGCGAAGCAAGGTCAGCGATATCGCAAAGAATGGAGTATGTGATATCCTGCAAGCGGGACACTTCGTCGTCAGTAAGTGTATGGCTTCCCTTGCGCGATAATTGCAGTTTGAACATGTCGAGTGTTGAAAGTTGCGGCACTGTCCTATACTGTCTCCTTTGCTCATGTCCTGTCGTCAGATACGCATATTATAAAAGCAAAAAGGGCATTATGCACTCTGTTTATCAACTTTGCATAAAATAATATTTATGTTTTTGTGCCAAAAGCCCTGAACATCTTGAACTTTTGACTTCAAATAAATAGTATTAAAGTCCCTGAGTGCGGCAGGTATTTGCGCGCGTTCGGAAAACCGATCAGAAGATTAACGGAGACGGATAAGATGAAGACATCATTTTCGACATTGGCTTGCCCGGATTATCCCTGGGCCGAGATATATTCCATGGCGAAAGATCTTAACTTCGACGGCATTGAGCTTCGAGGTTTGGGTCAGGATATATTCTCGTACAAGGCGGCGCCTTTTCGCGATGATAACGTAGATGCAACGAAAGCAAAGCTCGATTCCCTCGGCATCGAGATCCCCTGCCTGTCGTCGGCTACGGTCCTTTCCGAACCCGGTAACATCGACATGGTCATGGAGGAAGTCACCTCATATGCCAAGCTCGCATCCAAGCTCGGATCCAGCTATATAAGGCTTTTGGGCGACAAGAATCCCGCTCCCGAGAAGGAGATCGATGATGATGTCGTATATAACGCACTTTTGAAACTTATCCCCATCGCAGAAGAATATAACGTAACGCTCCTTGTTGAGACCAATGGCGTATATGCCGATACGGCAAGGCTTAAGACTCTCCTGGACCGCGTTTCCAACCGCAAGGTTGCAGCTCTCTGGGACATGCACCACCCCTACAGATACTTTAACGAGGCACCCGCAACGACCGTTGCAAACCTCGGCGAATACATCAAGTACACACATGTCAAGGACAGTGTTATGGGCGAAGGAGGAAAGGTCTCCTACAAGCTCATGGGCGAAGGCGACATGCCTCTGGATCAGATGTTTGAAGCTCTGGATTCCATCAACTATCAGGGTTATGTAACATTCGAGTGGGTACACAGATGGGCCAAGGATCTTCTTGATGCAGGAATCGCAGTTCCTCATTTCGCATCCTTCATGGAACCTTACAAGACCCGCCATAAGCACAGCCTCCAGCGCGACACGCGCGATACCGGCTACTATCCCTGGCCCAAGGAGACTCTCCTGGATTACACCTTCCCGGACATCCTGGACCGCATCTGCGAGGAGTTCCCTAACCAGTACGCTTTCAGATATACGGAACTTGACTATACGAGGACATATCCCGAATTCCGCGATGACGTCGACAACTTCGCAAGAGCGCTTCTTGCCATGGGTGTCGGCAAGGGCGACCATGTTGCCATCTGGGCAACCAACGTTCCCCAGTGGTATATCACTTTCTGGGCAACGACCAAGATCGGAGCCGTTCTCGTTACGGTAAACACAGCATACAAGATCCACGAGGCAGAATACCTCTTGAGACAGTCCGATACGCATACCCTGGTCATGATCGACGGCTTCAAGGACTCTGATTACATTGCGATAATGAACGAGATCTGCCCCGAACTCAAGGCATCCCGCCCGGGCAACCTCAACTCCAAGAGGCTTCCTGTCCTCCGTAACGTCATCACCTGCCAGTCCCGCGTTCCCGGCTGCTACACCTGGGAAGAGGCTGTCGCAGAAGGCGAGAAGGTTCCCTATACGGAAGTCGAGAAGCTCCGCCGCACGGTGGATAAGCACGATGTCTGCAACATGCAGTACACATCAGGCACGACAGGCTTCCCCAAGGGCGTTATGCTCACACACTATAATGTTGTAAACAACGGTAAGGCGATCGGCGACTGCATGGATCTTTCCACAGCCGACCGCATGATGATACAGGTTCCGATGTTCCATTGCTTCGGCATGGTCCTCGCAATGACGGCATCCGTGACCCACGGCGTTACGATGAGCCCCATCACGGCTTTCTCTCCCCGCAAGGGCTTAGACTGCATCAACCGCGAGAAGATCACCTGTTTCCACGGAGTTCCCACAATGTTCATAGCAATGCTGGGACACGAGAATTTCCCCAAGACCGATTTCTCTTACATGAGAACCGGCATCATGGCAGGCTCACCCTGCCCGATCAAGACGATGGAGGAAGTCATCGAAAAGATGCACATGCCCGAGATCGTTATCACCTATGGTCAGACTGAGGCATCCCCTGCAACGACCATGAGCAAGACGACCGATACCATCGAGCAGAGAGTAAATACCGTAGGACCTTCCATCTTCGGCGTTGAGACCAAGATCGTGGATCCCGAGACCGGTGAAGAACTGCCTGACGGTGTTCCCGGCGAGTTCTGCGCAAGGGGCTACAACATCATGAAGGGTTACTACAAGATGCCTGAGGCTACGGCTGCAGCGATCGATGAGGACGGCTGGCTCCACTCCGGAGACCTGGCTCTCAGAAGACCCGAGGACGGTTACTACAAGATCACGGGCCGTATCAAGGACATGATCATCCGCGGCGGCGAAAACATCTACCCCAAGGAGATCGAGGACTTCCTTTATACATATCCCAAGATCCGCGACGTTCAGGTCATCGGCGTTCCCGACAAGGATTACGGCGAGGAGATCATGGCCTGCGTTATCCTGAACCCCGGAGAGGAAGCTACGGAAGATGAGATCAAGGATTACGTAAGAGACCACATGGCAAAGCATAAGGTTCCCCGCTACGTTGATTTCGTTGAGGACTTCCCCATGAACGCGGCAGGCAAGATCTTAAAGTACAAGATGCGTGAGCAGGCAGTCGAGAGAAGAGCCCTCGAAGATGCGAGCAGGATAGAGACAGCCTGATAAGTCCCATCTTTTTACGGAAAGTTTACAAGAGCCCCCTATTGTTAGGGGGCTCTGTTAACATATTTTTTTTCTGCGGTGATAAAATCTCATTATAGGGTCTTAAGACCCCGTCCTGTATGAGAGGTGAAGCCTATGTTGAATATCAAAAGATCCGCGGTATCCCTGATGATGTGCGCAGGGATAGCGCTCATGATCCCGCTCCTTACTTTATTACCCTCAAAAGAAAACAATATTTCCGCAGCATCCGATTCAGTATCCGGTATCGTTTCCCGCGAAAAGGATGTTACCGAACTCAAGAAGCTCTATAAGAACATCAAGACCTACAGCAAGCTCTTCTCGGAAAACTGTTCCGCAAAATCTCCTTACAAGATCGGAACTCTTTCGAATGATGCTAAGCAGTCAGGCCTTGACTGGATCAACTACTACCGTTACGCGGCAAGGCTGCCTTCCATCTCATTCGATGACAAGCTCAATACCGATGCGGCATACGGCGCCCTTCTCGATGCGGCATACGGGAATCTGAGTCACTATCCTTTCTATGATGGCAGTTACCACAAGCCTTCCGACATGTCCCGGAGCATGTTTAACAGGGGAGAATATGCAACACAGACATCCAATCTTTCATCGCTCTGGTCATCAGGCGACATGCAGACAGACGTCATCAACTCTGCGATCACGGGGCAGATGGCGGACAGTTCCGAGCTCAATATACCAACCGTTGGTCACCGCAGATGGCTCTTGAATCCCTATGTTCAGACGATGGGAATAGGCTCTGCATATGCCAAGGACAGCAAGAACAATAACAACTATTATACTGATATCAGGGTTTTCTCCAGCTCCTATAATGCTTTCTACGATTCATCCTACGGAAAGAATCAGACAACATCAAACCCCGGTGATTTTTCATACATTTCTTGGCCTGCATCAGGCTATAACCTCTCAGAGACATTTTCTCCCGGTGCCCCCTGGTCCGTATCTCTCAATGAAAATAAATATTCTGCTCCTGATGCTTCCGATATGACCGTTAAGGTTACCAGGATGAGCGATAACAAGACCTGCACCATAACGGGAGCATCCTACAGCAGCAAGGAGAAGAAATACCTTATGGATAGTAATATGGGATACGGCGGTATCTCAGCCTGCTTTATCTTCTCCCCCGGTACTGATTTTCTCGGCACGGGAGATCTTAAAGGACAATACAAGGTAAGCGTCTCGGGACTTAAGGACAGATCCGGCAAATCGGTAACTTTGGATTATACGGTCAACTTCACATCCGTAAACGATAAGGATCCCACGGCAACTCCCACGCCGACCGGGAAGCCTTCCGCGACCCCTACACCCAAGACGGCTTCAGGTTCAGCATCCGGAACGAAGATCACGATGAAGCTTCAGGGCACGATCGTTGCAGGCAAGAGTTCCAAGGCGCAGGTTACCGTATCCCCTTCCGGGAAGTCTGTTACTTACACATCTTCTGACAGCAAGATAGCAACGGTGGATTCATCCGGAAACGTTAAGGGCATCATGGCAGGCAAGGCGACGATCACTGCCAAGACATCAGACGGAGCCAAGGCTTCGATAGCCGTCCAGATCCTCTACAAGGATGTGACCGATTCCAAAGATTTCTGGTATGAACCCACATACTATCTGACTAACAAGAATATCGTCAAAGGTTACGACAAGCAGACAAATTTCAAGCCTGCAAACGAGTGTACGAGAGCCCAGATGGTAACTTTCCTCTGGAGACTTTCCGGCGAGCCGGCTCCCAACAGCAGCACCTGCAAGTTCAAAGACGTGGAAAAGAGTGACTACTTCTACAAGGCTGTTATCTGGGCGGTCGAGAAGGGTATCACGACAGGAACATCGAAGACTGCGTTCAGCCCGTCCAAGGTCTGCACGAGAGCCCAGACGGTTACCTTCCTCTGGAGGATGGCAGGCAAGCCTGCGGTCGGATCAGCCAAGAATCCTTTCTCGGATGTTGAGAAGGGTGACTATTATCACGATGCGGTCATCTGGGCATCTGCCAAGAAGATCGTTGCAGGATATGACGACGGCACATTCAGGCCCCAGGGCAAGTGCCTCAGGCGTCAGATGGTAACCTTCCTCTACAAGTACGATAAGAACGTGAAATAAAAAAATATAACAAAAGATAACGATTTATTACCTTTATGGGCTATCGGCCCATGCCGAGGTTGACATCTCTTATATAAACTAGTATAAGTTGTGTAATTAAATATTAAGCAAAGGCGCTTATTGATCCGGAATTATCCCGGTGTCGGTAAGCGTTATTATTTTGCAAAAGAAAAGGCGGTATTTTGCAATGGTCAATAATTACAGAACGCAAGAGGCATACCCGCAACAAGGATTATACGATCCTTCGCAGGAGCATGAGAACTGCGGTATCGGTGCAGTAGTTAAGATCAACGGTGAGAAGTCGCATGAGGTCGTTGACAGGGCATTAAGGATAGTCGAGACCCTGGAACACAGAGCAGGCAAGGACGCGGAAGGCAAGACCGGTGACGGTGTCGGCATCCTGCTTCAGATATCTCATGAGTTTTTCGCAAAGAAGGCTTCCGAAGCCGGCATTAAGGTCGGAGGCGAACGCGAGTACGGAATAGGCATGTTCTTCTTCCCCCAGGATGAAGGGAAGCTGGAAGCAGCAAAGAAGGACTTTGAAGAAGCCGTTGCAGGAGAAGGAATGGAGTTTCTGGGCTGGCGCAAAGTCCCCGTAAACCCTGATGTACTGGGAAGCGTTGCTCACGAGAGCATGCCCAACATCTGTCAGGGCTTTGTCGCGATCCCCGAAGGATGCGACAAGGGAATAGATTTTGACAGGAAATTATATATTGCAAGAAGAGTATTCGAAAATAAGAATGAAGATACTTATGTATGTTCCTGCTCTTCAAGGACGATCGTCTACAAGGGCATGTTCCTGGTAGGACAGCTCAGGACTTTCTACACAGACCTCATGTCGGGCGAATATGAATCGGCAGTCGGCATAGTCCACTCGAGATTTTCGACAAACACCAACCCCAGCTGGCAGCGCGCCCATCCTAACCGCATGATGGTGCATAACGGCGAGATCAACACGATCACGGGTAACATGAACAAGATGCTCTCCAGAGAGAACATCCTCCATTCAGAATATCTCGAGGGAAGATATGATGATATCTATCCCATGATGGATGTCACGGGATCAGACTCGGCCCGTCTTGACAACACGATCGAGTTCATGAACATGGCAGGGGTTCCGCTTCCCCTGTGTATCATGATGACGATCCCCGAGCCATGGCAGCACATCGACACGATGGACCGCAACAAGAGAGCTTTCTATCAGTATTATGCAACCATGATGGAGCCCTGGGACGGTCCTTCCTCGATCATCTTCTCTGACGGTGACGTAGTAGGCGCAGTCCTCGACCGTAACGGCCTCAGGCCTTCCAGATATTATCTGACATCAGACGGTTTCCTGATCCTCTCATCAGAAGTCGGAGTACTTCCGGATCTTCCCGCATCTTCAGTTACCAAGAAGGACCGTCTGCGCCCCGGCAAGATGCTCCTGGCAGATCTTACCAAAGGCGAGATCATAGACGACGATCACATCAAGGAATACTATTCGAAAAGAAATCCTTACGGCGAGTGGCTCGATCACAACATGGTCGCTCTCAAGGAGCTTTCGATCGAAAACCATAAGCCCTTACGGATCGAGGGAGAAGACTTGGTTAAGCAGCAGAAGTGCTTCGGCTACAGCTTCGGTAATCTCAATAACCAGCTGATCCCCATGTGCCTCAACGGCTCTGAGCCCACTGCAGCCATGGGCATCGATGCGCCCATACCGCCTCTGTCGATGCAGGATCCACCTCTTTTCGATTACTTCAAGCAGAAGTTCGCACAGGTTACCAACCCTCCTATCGACTCCATCAGAGAGAAGGTCGTTACGGATACGACAGTTTACCTGGGCATTGCAGGCAACATCCTGGAAGACAGGGAAGAGAACTGCCGCGTATTGAAGATCAATAACCCGATCTTAACGAACCTCGACATGATGAAGATCAGGGACAGCAGGATAGAAGGACTTAAGACGGCAGACATCTCCATGCTCTACACAAAGGATGAGAGCCTCAAGGCGGCTCTGGAAGCCCTCTACAGACAGGCTGACGAAGCTCACGATGACGGTGCCACGATCCTCATCCTGACCGACAGGGGAGTCGATGAGGACCATATGGCGATCCCTTCGCTCCTGGCAGTCGCTGCCCTCGAGACATATCTCGTAAGAACCAGAATGAATACAGCCATATCGATAATCCTTGAGACCGGTGAGCCTTGCGAAGTCCATCATTTTGCAACCCTCATGGGATTCGGCGCATCCGCCGTCAATCCTTATCTTGCCCTTGATACGATCCACGATCTCATCAGCCGCGGCAGGGTCGACAAGGACTATACTCAGGCATCAGAAGCTTACATCAGCGCCGTAGTTAACGGTATGGTCAAGATCGCATCCAAGATGGGAATCTCGACACTGCAGTCCTACCAGGGCTCGAAGATCTTCGAGGCGCTGGGCATCGGCGAAGAACTGATGAAAGATTATTTCACCGATACTGCAAGCCGCATCGGAGGCATCAACCTTGACGATATCGAGAAGAGGACCCGCAAACTCCACGACACGGGATTCGATCCCGCAGGTCTTGAGACGACGGACGATCTGCGCGTCATCGGACGCCATAAGTCCAGGAGCGGCAAGGAAGAACATCTTTATAATCCCGAGACGATCCATCTGCTGCAGCTTGCGACCCAGAAGGACGACTACGAGACATTCAAGCAGTTTACAAACCTGATCGACGGTGAGAGCAAGCATGTAACCTTAAGGAGCACATTGGATTTCAGATTCCCTTCTGACGGCGGCATTCCGCTGGATGAAGTCGAGAGCGAAGAATCCATCATGAAACGATTCAAGACCGGCGCCATGTCCTACGGATCCATTTCCAAGGAAGCTCACGAGTGCATGGCTTTGGCCATGAACATGATCGGAGGCAAGTCCAACAGCGGCGAAGGCGGCGAGGACTACGACAGGATCGCAACGGCAGGATCCGATCACGATACATGTTCTGCGATCAAGCAGGTCGCATCGGGACGTTTCGGCGTTACATCCAAATACCTGATCTCAGCCAAAGAGATCCAGATCAAGATGGCTCAGGGAGCTAAGCCCGGCGAGGGCGGACACCTCCCCGCAGGCAAGGTATATCCCTGGATCGCAAAGACCAGGCATTCCACTCCGGGCGTTGCCCTGATATCGCCTCCGCCTCATCACGATATCTATTCGATCGAAGACCTGGCTCAGCTGATCTACGATCTTAAGAACGCGAACAAGAACGCCAGGATCTCCGTTAAGCTCGTATCAGAAGCGGGCGTCGGAACGATCGCATCCGGCGTTGCCAAGGCCGGCGCAGGCGTAATACTGATCTCAGGTTACGACGGAGGAACGGGCGCAGCTCCCGCAAGCTCAATCCATAATGCGGGACTCCCCTGGGAGTTAGGCCTTGCAGAGACCCACACGACCTTGATCCGCAACAACTTAAGATCCAAGGTCGTAATAGAAGCAGACGGCAAGATGCTGACAGGTAAGGATGTCGTCATAGCAGCCATGCTGGGCGCCGAGGAATTCGGTTTTGCAACGGCTCCCCTCGTTACGATGGGCTGCGTCATGATGAGAGTATGTAATCTCGATACCTGCCCCGTAGGCGTTGCGACACAGAATCCCGAACTCCGCAAGCGCTTCCGTGGCAAGCCCGAATATGTCGTTAACTTCATGAGGTTCATCGCAAGAAATATGCGTGAGATCATGGCAGGACTCGGTATCAGGACAGTCGATGAGCTGGTAGGACGTTCGGACCTCCTCTGCAAGAAGCAGTACGACGAAGATAATGTCAAATCCAGGATCGACATGTCAGAGATCCTCGATAATCCTTTCGCAGGTGCAGCTGACGTAAAGCAGCATTTCGTAAAGGAAGACGTCTTCGATTTCGAACTCGAAAAGACAGTGGACGAGGAAGTCATAATCCCCAAGTTCTCTGAAGCACTCGAGAAGGGTACCCCTTGCGAAGTGGATCTTGAAGTAACGAACCTCAACCGTACCCTGGGAACTCTCCTGGGCGCCGAGATCACAAGACGTTACTACAATACACTGGATGAAGATACTTACAAGATCAATTGTAAGGGCGCAGGCGGCCAGAGCTTCGGTGCCTTCATCCCCAAGGGTGAGACCATCACTCTTGAAGGCGATGCCAACGACTATTTCGGCAAGGGTCTGTCGGGCGGCAAGCTCGTTCTCTTCCCGCCCAAGGATTCAGTCTTCAAGGCAGACGAGAACATAATCGTCGGCAACGTTGCCCTCTTCGGAGCAACATCCGGATCTGCTTTCATAAGCGGCGTCGCAGGCGAGAGATTCTGCGTAAGAAATTCCGGTGCCACGGTCGTCGTTGAAGGAACCGGCGATCACGGATGCGAATACATGACGGGCGGCGTCGCGGTTATCTTAGGCAATGTAGGCAAGAACTTTGCAGCCGGCATGAGCGGCGGCACGGCCTATGTTTACGATACAGAGTGTGACCTCTATACCAAGCTCAATAAGCAGCTGGTAGGTTTTGCAAGACTCAAGGATCAAGCTGACATCGATAAGCTCAAGAGTCTGATCACGGAGCACTACGAACTCACGGGTTCAGTCAAGGCCAAGAAGATTCTTGATAACTTCGATGAAGAACTTACCAACTTCAAGAAAGTCGAGCCATATGATTACACCAAGATGACTCTTGCTATCGCAAAGCATCTGGCTGAAGGCAAGACACGTGAAGAAGCCGAGATCGAAGCTTTTCGCGAGAACGCGGCAAAGAGGTGATGACAAATGGGTAAAGCAACAGGTTTCATGGAATATCAGAGGGTCGATAATCCGGCAACGGATCCTCTGGAAAGAATAAAGACTTATAGTGAATTTCATCAGCCTCTGGATGAGGATAAGAGGCGCTGCCAGGGCTCACGCTGCATGAACTGCGGCGTTCCATTCTGCCAATACGGCAAGCCCGTATGCGGAATGGCGATCGGATGCCCTCTGAATAATCTCTGTCCGGATTTTAACGACATGGTCTATAAGGGCGCCTGGGACGAGGCATACGACATCCTGTCGATAACGAGTCCTTTCCCGGAATTCACGTCAAGAGTATGTCCCGCCCTCTGTGAGAAGGCATGCACATGCGGACTCGACGGTGACGCAGTTACGGTCAAGGAGAACGAATATGCCATCATCGAGAAGGCTTTCGCTTCAGGCAAGATGGTCCCTCATCCGCCCCGCGTAAGGACAGGGAAGACGGTCGCAGTTGTAGGATCCGGCCCTTCAGGTTTATCCTGCGCCTACTATCTTAACCGTCTGGGACATAATGTAACGGTCTATGAGCGTGAAGACCGCATCGGCGGCCTCCTCATGTACGGCATCCCCAACATGAAGCTCGAAAAGCACATCATCGACAGACGTGTTGATCTCCTGAAGAAGGAAGGGATCGAGTTTATTACCAAAGTCAATGTCGGCGAGGACATCACCGCAGATGAGCTCAAGGCGAAATACGATGCAGTAATCCTCTGCTGCGGCTCATCCCAGCCCCGTGACATTAATGCTCCCGGAAGGGACGCGGAAGGCATCCACTTTGCGGTCGATTTTTTGAAGTCCACTACCAAGGCTCTCCTGTCCGACATGACGGACGGCAATTACATAAGCGCAAAGTATAAGCATGTCGTCGTCATCGGCGGCGGTGATACGGGCAACGACTGTGTCGGAACTTCGATCAGACACGGCTGCAGATCGGTCACACAGCTCGAGATGATGAGCATGCCTCCCGAAACAAGAGCAGCAAACAATCCCTGGCCCGAATGGCCGAGAGTCTTAAAGACAGATTACGGCCAGGAGGAAGCGATCGCAGTATTCGGCAGCGATCCCAGGATCTACGATACGACGGTCAATAAGTTCATTAAGGATGATAAGGGTCACGTTAAGCAGATCGAGACAGTCAAGCTCAAGTGGGAGAAAGACCCTGCAACGGGAAGAATGAACATGTCAAAGATAGAAGGATCCGAACAGATCATCGATGCTGATCTGGTCCTGATAGCAGCAGGTTTCGTAGGCGCCCAATCCTATATCGTAGATGCATTCGGAGTCAATGTTACAGCCCGCAATACGGTCGATACGGACAAGTTCATGACTAACGTTCCCGGAGTCTTTGCGGCAGGCGATATGAGACGCGGACAGTCCCTGGTTGTCTGGGGATTAAGAGAGGGCCGCGATGCTTCAGAGAGTGTCGATAAGTATCTGAAGTCTTTAACATAAAAAGAACATTTCGTACCCCATAACGTGAAGAGGGACTGTCCTTCCGCCGGGACAGCCCTTCATTTTATTTCAAATCATGTTCGGATCATTACGATGCTTTGAACGGATGCTGTGCAATTTCAACTGCCTGTTCAATGGTCTCAGCCTGACCCAGATCAAGGATTTTCTTTATCTTGAGAATGCTGCCTTTATTTCTCATGTTCATCGGAATGAGATCTTTATAATACTGCAATTCATCTGAGATCTCGCGCTGCTGTTCTTTCATTTCATTGACTTTGGCACGCAGTTCACTTGCCTTGCTTGCCGTAAGCATATCATTTTGTGCCAGCTTATCATTGGCATGACTCTGTCTGGCTCTGGCTACGACTATACCGATTCCCAGAACTATCGGGATCGAGAGATAACCCGCTGCTTTGGCTAAGATCTCGCCGGTCTCTGAATCAGCTCTGATAGTAAGTATACCGACGATCAATGTTGAGAAAAAACAGGCGGCAAGCGCAATGATAAAAAACGGCCAATAGAATCTGAAGAAAGAGTATCTCGGTGCGTTAGGTGTCACCTCCATCTTCTTGATCGAAAACTCAAGATCATGGATCTCTCCTTTGAGCTTTTCATAAGAAGCATACTTAGATGCCAATGCCGTGCAAAGCTTAATGCTTTCTTCTTTGTTTGCAGGTCTCGGTGGTAAAGAAGACAAAACACTTTGTGTATCAGAAGCAATAGCCTGTCCGCACATTTCGCAGTAAGAACTATTATCAGCTACAACAGCACCACAATTCCAACAAATCGCCATACCTGCCCCTCCTTATATTTCAGGTGATCCCCCTCTGTTATGGTGTTACATAGAATATTTTAACATATGCTTGATGATCGATATGTTTTTGAATTATATCTTATATCGTAATCTTCCC
>JAIKVV010000080.1 GCA_024685385.1 Saccharofermentans sp.
CAGCCAGTGTTGCTGAAGAATTGTTCTTTCCTTTGAAGCCTGTAAAAAGTATCTTATCCATCATTTACCTTTTATCTCGATACGGTCCAATATACCCTGCACCGATACGCCGGGATGAGTTACATACATCCTGGTCACATCTTCAACGAACACGGGATCTGCGCCGGTCTTCTTTACTATCGTATCTTTGGGCATGCCCTTGTCGACGCATCGCGTTATCTTTTTTACGAGTGCATATATGTCATCGGGCGCGGTCTTTCCGAGAAGCCTGCCTAAGGGATTTGATCTTAAGTCTGCCGAATGGGCGTGGCCGTAGTAGACTTTGCGGGGGTTTAGTGACAGGAGTTCTTTCCAGCTTTTTTCGATCAGGCTGCCTTTGTGGAGTTCAAGTTCATAAAGGGGATTGAGGTCTCCTACGAATAATTCGCCCGAATCCAGGATGAGGCTCATGCTGTCATCGGAATGCCCCGGTGTATGTAAGATCCGTCCTTCTATTCCTGCTTCTTCCAATAAAGCGCGGCTTTCTTCAAGAGAAAAATATCTTATGCTCTCATCTTTGATCGGTATGAAATCCGCTTTCTTATCTTTGGCGAGGACCCTGTCGGATGAGTGGATGAAATCCTTTTGGAAATCCGCGGCGCAGATGACGGGTCCCATGTCAGCTATCTCCTGGGCGATCCCCATGTGATCCGGGTGGAAGTGGGATATCAGGATGTAATCTACGTCCTGAACTTTTTCCCCGGCTTCGCCCATCGCATGACAGAAAGCCTTAAGAGTTCCCGCCCAGCCGGTATCCCAAAGAATGCTGCCTTTGGATCCCTTGATGAGATATGTATTGGTCGTGCCGTATTTTATTTCCTTGATCAGAGCCATTTAAGATTCCTTCCAGGGTCTTACCTTATCGAGCCAGCCGTTTGACTTCCAATATTTGTAATCAGTATACTCCGGATCTTTTTTGCCGAGATCCGTCTGCAGCATGCGGACCATGTAAAACTTTGCTTTTGTCATGAGATTTACGTGTGCAGGTTTTCCGTAATCTATATCTGCAAACTTTCGCCCCGTTGAAGTGATTTTCTTCGTGATCTCGTTTTTCTTTTTTTCTGCCAGCCTGTCCCAGACGATGTCGCTCATCAGTTTAAACTTGCATTTCTTGATGTAGCTTACGCCCCACCACGAAAGGCTGTCTTTGATGTCTTTTGCTGCAGACTTGTCACCTGCTCCCAGACACTGAGTAATGATGACGGCGCGCTTGCCGAACATCTCTTTTGCCGGACGGTGAGGCATCCATCTGTAACCGAAGTGATCGAGCATGGCTTTCATGGCGCCCGTTGTGTGCATTACATATGCAGGCGACGTGAACAGAAGAAGATCTGCATCCAGCATGGATCTTTCGATCTTCTGTACATACTCCGCATCCTTGCAAAGATGCTGATCTTTCAAAAAGCACTGAGTGCATCCTGCGCAAAATCCGGGGCAGTCTTTCGGAAGATAGAATTCTTCAACGTCAGCTTTGCCGTTAAACTGCTGAAGGAACATCTCCTTGAGTTTGTATGTGATACCGTGTTTTTCGGTGCCGTTTATAACCGTGATCTTCATTTGTTTGATCTCCCGTAAAGTTTGTTGAATTGCCTTATGTGTTCGTCCAAAGTCTTAAGTGCCCATTTTTCTCTGGCGGGATCCCTGTCACAGATCGTGAGCAGATAGTAGATCGGCGAATAGAAATGGAGGGTCATGATCTCCACATTGTCCGTATGGAGCATGCCTGAAGATGTGATCATGCCGAGGAGCATACCCTGATATGAAAGGGGATCGTCAACATAGAGTTTTGTATAGATATCGGCAAGCTCTTTGTTGTTGAACTGTTCGATAGTCAGCATCTTCCTGAAGCGGCTGTTGTAGTCGTCGTGAAGAAAATATAAGAACATTTCGCGCCCGAGTTTAAGAAGAGAATCTTCTGACATCTTTTCATATATTCCCGAATCAGCAGCGGCATCGGAACCATTGATGTTAAGGGACTTTGCCTGCATTGCGAAGTTCTCGTTCATCTTTTCGATTATGGCATCGAAAATTGCTCTCTTGTTCTTATAGTGCTTATAGAGTGACGGCGCCTTGATGCCGACCCTGTCAGCGATGTCAGCGACGAAGACGTTGGCATAACCCTTTTCGGAAAAGAGGGTGAG
Organism: Saccharofermentans sp.; assembly: GCA_024685385.1. Lineage (GTDB taxonomy): Bacteria > Bacillota > Clostridia > Saccharofermentanales > Saccharofermentanaceae > Saccharofermentans. The sequence goes on from JAIKVV010000080.1 coordinate 2,181, forward strand.
GGCTTCATCAAGTATCTTCTGTTTTGTATCCATAAAGCTTTCTCCATATAGGCTAATTCGAATTAGCCAGATTATAGCTAATCTGAATTAGCCTGTCAAGTTTTTCGATCATTAAAAATGCGTCCTTCCTCACTTCAATAAGATATATATATAACTGTTTTTTATACGTTTGCCTGTGTTATAATCCGTTTATAAGGAAGGGTCGGAGGAAGGTTAAAATGCGGGCCCCAATCCCGCAGTACAATTGTTTTGAAGTGAGGTATCCCCATGTTTTGCAGTAATTGCGGTCAGCCCATAAATAACACGCCTTTCTGCTCCAATTGCGGAGCAAAGGTCATGATGTCGACGGAGACGATCGACAATATCATCAAGGAACAGGAGCAGCTTACATCACAGCCCGTGAATATCGCTCCTTCTCCGGTAGAGACGGCGGTGACAGAAGCTGCGCCCGTTCAGCCTGCGCAGCCTGAAGTTCAGCCTGCAGCAGAGCCTGTCGGAGCAACATCTGCTCCTCAGATCTCACAGCCTCAGGCAGAGCCTATACAGACAACATTCCAGCCGCCTCAAACCGTTCAGCAGGTCCAGCCTTACCAGGCTCCCGCGGCCGCTCCGGCAGAGGCTCCAAAAAAGAAATCCAAGAAGCCTCTCATTATTACTCTTTGTGCAGTAGGCGGTGTCATCGTTCTCGGAGGACTTGCCGTTGCAGGCGTTCTGGGCTTCCGCAGATATGCCGTAACCCAGAAATATAAAGAAGCGCAGGAAGCATTTGGCAATGAGCAGTATCTTGAAGCCAAAGAGATCTTTACCGAACTCGGTGAATATGAAGATTCGGAATACATGGCTGAATACTGTCAGGTCGAAATCGACAGCAAGAAGATCGACAGCTGCGTTAAGGCCAAGGATTTTGCAGGCGCGATCAAAGTTTTGAAAGAGCGTAAGGACTTCTTCGGAAGCAATAGCAAAGAAGGCAAGGAAGCAGCAGAACTAATCTCAGATTACGGCATCTTAAGCGATGCTTATGATGCCATGAATAATAAGGAATACGAGAAGGCTGTAAAGTGTTTCGATTCCGTCAAGAATTCGAAGAACGATTATAAAGATGACAGGAATTATTGCAATGTCCTGGCAAGAGTTGCCGATGCAAAAGAAGATAACAACTGGGTCGGAATAATCGCAAATCTCTATGCGCTCCAGACCCAGGATTATGAGCTCAGCTACCTTGATAATCCGCAAAGCGATGATGAAAAGATGATATCGGATGCTTATTACTACAATGAAGCTGTTGATTATCAGAGGATATCGGAGATCATAAAACCCGCTGATTCCGATCAGACCGAGCTTTTGGATTATGCAGTCAAGGGCTTTAAGTACGATGAAGCCGTCAAGGTTGAGCAGAGCGGAAAATATGAAGAAGCCATGGCTCTCTTCGAAGAGATCGGAGACTTCCTCGATGCATCCGATCACTATAAGACCTGCAAGACCGAGAAAGAGAAGAACGACAAGATCAAGAAGACTTATGAGGAAGCAGAAGCTTACTTCATCAACGGCGAATACTATAAAGCCATGAAGCTATATAAGACCATCTCTTCCTACAAAGATTCCGCTACAAAGGCATCCATGTGCGAACAGGACCTTCCTGCCAGCGGATCCATGAAGAAGAATGACGGCAGCGGAGTCACGATGAAGATCAAAGCTCCTTCCGATAATTCCGTATTCCTTAAGTTCTATGACTCCAACGGAAATGCGGTTGCCCAGATCTTCATAAGGGCAGGCAAGACCGGGAAGATCAAACTGAAGGCAACGACCTACACCATCAAGGTCGGTTACGGCAACCACTGGTACGGCGACATCGATCTCTTCGGTGAAGATGCGATCTACAGCCAGCTCCTGAACGGATCTTCTCCTAATTTCTCGTTGAAGAAGAATTACACATATACATTGAAACTCATGGTATCCAAGAACGGTAACGTAGGATCATCCGGCGTTCCGGGAGGCGCGAGCGGAATGTGATCATATGAGGCTTTAGATCGGTCATGTTGATAAGAAAAGGTCCGGAGGAATCTTCCGGACCTTTTATCTTGATTTGAAAAAAATGTTGTATCATTTTACGGGATGATGCAACATATCCTGATCATTGGTTGTATATATGGGCATAGGGAGGTAAATACCATGAAAAAAGCAAAATTGATTTCAGTCACTCTTGTGACATGCATAGGATTATCTTTATTTGCCGGATGCAACGGACAGGATGCGTTGGAGACTGTGACGCAGCAAACGTCCGCATCGACTTCTGCCGCTTTGGATACGGCAGCCGGCGGAGCTTCCGATTCCGATGAGACTACAGGTGGGGTGATCCCCGTTAACGCAGACCTTTCCTGTGACCGTAATCTCAAGGATCTGACATCAGAAGATGCGGGAAGATACAGAAAAGGTTATGTAGACTTTTCTTTCGATATCCTGAAAAAATGCATAGAAGGAAAGGGTCATGATGTTAATATCATGGTATCTCCCGCTTCCATTATGCTGGCACTCGACATGACTGCCGCAGGAGCCAAAGGTCAGACACTTGCTGAGATGACGGGACTTTTCGGAGAAACGGAAGATCCGACTGCCCAGATATCCTATGCGGCAGATCTCATGGCGAGACTTAATAATTCCCAAGGCGTTAAGATGCATGCTGCAAACTCCGTCTGGGTGAACAAGACCGTGGTGCCTGAAGGGCTCCTTGATGAATATTATGATTTCATTCATAAGAGATTTGATGCCGAGGCAGACTCTTTGGTATTCGATAACAATGCGAAAGATAAGATCAACGGCTGGGTCAACGACAAGACCGATAAGATGATCCCTTCGATCGTACAGCAACTCGATCCCGATATGGCCATGATGCTGATCAACGCCATCTGTTTCGACGGGAAGTGGGCTGTTCAGTATGATGACAGCAAGGTTATTGAAGACAATTTTACTTTTGCTGACGGCAGCGTCAATAAGGTTCAGATGATGAACGGCAGCGAGAGCACATATCTTGAAAACGATCTTGCTACGGGCTTCATCAAGGAATATGAAGGCGGACAGTATGCATTCGTCGTAATGCTCCCCAAGGATAAGAAAATGGATGCAGGTTCTCTCCTTGCATCATTCGACGGCAAGTCATTTGATGAATACATGAAATCAGCTTCGACTGATTATACCGTCTATACCAAGATGCCCGAGTTCTCATACGATTGGGAAAGCTCGCTCGTTCCTTATCTCAAGGATCTCGGAATGAATGCACCTTTCCTTCCCACGGCTGATTTTTCCGGATTGACGGATCTTAAGGACGGAGAAAATCTTTACATCGGAGACGTTCTTCATAAGACACACATCGAAGTTGACCGCGCAGGAACAAAGGCTGCTGCAGTTACGGCAGTAATGCTCTACAAGAATGCAGTCTTCGTTGAGCCTGACATGAAGAAGGAAGTATTCTGTGACAGACCTTTCGCATATGCGATCGTTGATACGACAGACAATACTCCCGTATTCGTCGGAACAGTAAATCAGGTTGAGGCAAACTGATCTGAAAAACAAATAATTCGGGTATCCGCTCCGGCAATTTCACGACTGCCGGGGCGGACTTTTTTCGATATGGTTTTCTTTAAGTGATATAATTTGATAAGGAATGGAATCTGGTATTGAGGAGGATAGATATCATGCGTTTAAACAGTGATGAGATCTTCGTATTAACGATAGGATTCATTGTCCTTGCCTATGCGGTAACATCGACCGTTCTCTTTATCGTTGACGGCGTCAAGGCAAAGCGCCGGGGCCGCAGGCGCAAGGTCGCTCCCATAGTCATGTTCATAACCGGAATGGTATTGTTCGCTGCGGCGGCAGGAATAGTGCTGTTCTTATATCTTCTGATGTATGCGATCATGACGTCGATGTGATATGAGCAATAAGACATTCATAAAGATACTCATAGTGATAGCCGCTTTGGGCCTTATTCTTACTGCCTGCCACATGGCATACATAGTCTATGCTTACGGCAATTCTTCCATCATACAGTTTGTAGCAAGGGAGAACTGGCCGTGAAAAAAGTGTTGGCGATTATACTCATGGTCCTGTTTTTTGCAGGCATAAATATCTTTCTTTACGTTAAGATCACGAGGAGGCTCGCGAACAACTTTTCGGGCGCAAGCCAGCTCAAGATGGTCGATGTCGGAAGATATCTTCCTTTCGAGGAAGGATCTGATCTTGCAAGGACGGGATCGACTCTTAAGTTTTCCGCTGATGATGATCTTCCGGTCCTGGACGGCGCGGCTGCACTGGTTCCCGTTTATGCATCCGTCATCGACAATTGTTACCCTGAAGGCTGCGTAAAATATGAGGGCGGAAAGTTTTCGGACGATAACTATTACGGTGAGAATTTCGCAGCTGACAGCGCGATGAGATATCAAAATACCGTAAGAGGTTTTAATGCCGTAGTTGACGGTTCCGTAGATCTCTTCTTCACGGCTCACCCATCGGCAGAGCAGATGAAGCAGGCGGAAGAAAAAGGAGTGGAACTCGAGATCATTCCGATAGGAAAAGAGGCCTTCGTATTCTTCGTCAATAAAGAAAACCCGGTGGATGATCTTTCGGTCGATGAGATAAGAAAGATCTACCGCGGGCAGGTCACCAACTGGAAAGAAGTCGGAGGGGAAGATCATATGATAGATCCCCTTACCAGGATCAAGGGATCGGGAAGCCAGACCATGATGGATAAGTTCATGGAAGATGACATGATCCGATCAAGGCCTCCCCTTGCAATCTTCGGGAAAGCCATCGGCTATTCTTTCAGATATTATCTCGTAGGCATGGTAAAAGCCGAAGGTGCGAAGATGATATCGGTCAACGGGATCTATCCCGATGTTGAAAACATCAAGAACGGAACATATCCTCTTGCTGCGGAATTTTATGTCGTCAGAAGAAAGGATAATGACAATCCCAATGTCGAAAGATTGACGGAATGGCTGACTTCTTCCGAAGGACAGAGTATGATAGAAGCATCCGGCTATGTAGGGCTCGGAGAAAAAGTATCTTAAAGATCAGGAGGATATCATCATGGAAGTTAAGTTTTACCGTTGTTCCCATTGCGGCAACATCATCATCAAGGTGGTAGACAAAAAAGTACCCGTAGTATGCTGCGGAGAGAAGATGGAAGAGATCATTCCTTCCTCTACGGACGCTTCTGTCGAAAAGCATGTTCCGGTAGTAACAGTTGACGGCAGCATCGTAAAAGTCAATGTAGGATCAGTCGATCATCCCATGGTCCCCGAGCATTTCATTCAGTTTATTGTTCTTGAGACATCTGCGGGTATCCAGATCGCGGAACTAAACGCAGATAATGAGCCTTCCGCAACATTTGCTGTCACGGAAGGAACGGAAGTTATCGCAGCTTATGCATACTGCAACCTTCACGGTCTCTGGGTAAACGCATAAATGATTTCCGAAGTCGGGTGACTTTGCCATGTCAAATTATAAGAACTTCAGGACGGCCGTGTATATCCCGGCCGGTCTTGCCATAGCCATGACGAAGGAAAAACTGGAGTCTGACTATGCTTTTATCAGTAAGTATCTTAAGATCGACAAGGTCTATCTTGAGACTTTCCGCGATGTCACCGTTCCGCCCGAACAATATCTCATGATCAAGAAATGGCTTGAGGATAAGGGCATCGAAGTGGCAGGCGGCATCACGACAGTCAACAGGGTAAATCTTCCCGATGACAGGGACCGTCTCTTCGGCACGATGTGTTATAGCGATGAATCCATGCGCACCCTCGTTAAGGAGATATCGGAATATACGGCAGGCATGACGGATGAGATAATCCTCGATGATTTTTTCTTCACCAACTGCACCTGCCCTTCCTGCATCAAGGCCAAGGGAGACAAGACCTGGCCTGAGTTCAGGAAAGAACTGATGCTCGATGTATCCGAAAATCTAATCATCGGACCTGCGCGCAAAGTCAATCCCAATGTAAAGATAACGATCAAATATCCCAACTGGCAGGAATCATTCTACAGGACGGGTTATGTTCCGGCTGAGCAAAGAGAGCTTTTCGACATGATATATACGGGGACTGAGACCAGGACCCCTTCATATACAGATCAGCATCTTCCGGAATATTTAAGTTATGCCCTTGTGCGCTGGATCGAAAACATATGGCCCGGACATAACGGCGGCGGATGGATAGATTCATTCTCCTGCTGGTCGACAGACAGGTATCTTGAGCAGGCATATCTTACATTGATGGCGCGTCCCAAGGAGATCATGTTCTTCATGTGGGATCTTCTTGTCGACAACAGGTTCACTTGTCCCCTGGGCTTTATCCTGGAGCAGGCTGACGAAGTCTTATCAGATGCGGGGAATCCCACAGGAGTCCCTGCATATATCCCGGCAGATTCACACGGCGAAGATCATCTTGCGATGAGGCTCGGAATGTTGGGCATCCCGGTCGAGATGACGCCCGATTTCCCGGGAGACGGAGACCTTGTCCTTCTGACGGAGGCTTCACTCTGTGATAATGACATCATGGCTAAGCTTAAGTCATTTGCAGAAAGAGGCGGAACGGCAGTAGTCACATCCGGTTTTGTAAAGAATTCAGATCCTGATCTTTGGGATGAATTTTCGGATGTAAGAGTTAGTTCCGGCAAGATCAAGGTCACGAGATACCAGATCACCGACAGCGAATCGGGCTTCATAGAAAACGTAAAGCCTGCAGTCTTCCCTGAGATAAGACATGCGAATAATGCATCCTGGTCCATTCTTAACGGCGGGTCCGGTGATTACCATTGTCCGATATTTATCAAGAGCCCGTACGGCAAGGGAAGGATATTCATCCTATCTGTCCCGGATGCTCCGGATGATCTTCTTAAGATACCGGGAGAAGCATTCGATCAGATAAGGAAGGTCTTAAATGTGGAGGGACTCTACGTTACTGCATCAAATGTGTCGATCTTCCGCTTCGATGACGGTACGATGGTTCTCTATAAGTATGTAAAGGATGATAACCATCCCGTAAGGGTCACGGTCCATTCTTCAAAAGAAGCATCCTGCATCAGGGATAAGAAGAGCGGAAAGGAATACGGATTTACGAAGAAGGATATGGTCTTTGATCTTAAGCCTTTATCCGAATATCAGGCTGAAGTCATGTTGGAGCCGGGGATCCCCGGAGCATTTGAGCTGGTATACTAACAGATGTATAATATCTTACCGGTGGTACATATGGATAAAGCAAAACTGATAGAAATGTTAAAAGATATCTTCAATGTGAGGATAGTGGCATCGATCATTATCGTGGTCGTTGTGTTTATCTTCTACAGGATAGTAATGGCAATTCTCGATAAGCAGGCCAAGAAGGCTTCAAACGGGATCCTTGCCAAAGGCAAGAACAGGACTTATTTCGAACTTGCCCGCAATATCCTGAGCAGCCTTATCCTGATAGTTACGATCCTCGTTCTTCTTCAGATAAACGGAGTTAATGTCACGTCACTTCTTGCAGGCGTCGGCATCGCAGGCATCGTTGTAGGTCTTGCCATACAGGACTGGCTCAAGGATATAATCCGCGGAACCACGATCCTGTCTGACGACTACTATCAGGTAGGAGATATCATCATCTTCGAAGGCCGTGAGGGTGAAGTCATGTCTTTGGGTCTTAAGACGACAAAGATCAGAGACCTTGCCACGGGAAGCATCTTATCCGTTGCCAACAGAAAGATCGAACAGATCGAAGTCATGCCTGATTCCGTTTTCTACAGGGTACCCATCCCTTATGAAGTCAGCCTTTCCGATGCCGACAAGATCGTCGCTGATGTGGTTGACCTGATAAAGAAGAGTTCTGTCGTTAAGGACTGCGAGGTCAAAGGGATCGCGGAACTTGCCGATTCAAAGATAGAATATGTCCTGATGGTAAGCTGCAGGGCCATAGATAAGATGCAGGCGAAGAAAGACTGCAACAGAGCAGTTCTGGAAGGATTTGAAGCAAACGGCATCTCCGTTCCTTATAACAAGCTCGAAGTAATGAAAAAAGATATATAATATTGCGGATAAAAGATCAAAAGGGGTTAAGGAAATGAGCAAAGAAGAAAAGACACCGGCAAAGAAGATATTAGGACTCATAGGGATTTATATTGCGATCTACGCTGTTTGCACGGCGTTGTTCATCGCACTCTTCCATACGCCCGTTCTCGCCAACATGAAAGTTCTCATGTACAGAGGCATCGGTCTTCTCATTCTCTCGGGCATTCTTGCCGCAGTTGTAATGGGGATAATAAGAAAATTCTGGAAGTTCATAACCGTCCGTGACATCATCATGGTCTTCGTGATCTTTTGCTGCGTCAACATGGTGCTCTTCACCCTGATCCCCGTAACGGTCGAAAGATCCGTATCCGTATTCATGCTTAGCTACATGGACGAGAACTCGGATCAGTCATTCACCAAGGAGGATATAGGAGAGATCTTTACTTCCAAATACGTTAACGACTTCGGCGCTTTCGACAAGAGGTTCGACGAGCAGCTCGTAACGGGTACTCTCATCGACAACGGCGACGGCACATATACGATCTCAGATGAAGGAAGGTTCATCGTCACGATGTTCAGGGGCGTATCCAAGATGTTCAATACGGACCAGCGCCTGGTATATCCCAACGAGAACTGATAAGAGTTTTGCGATGCCTCCAGTACTGATCGTTAATCTGATACTTATCGGAGTATTCCTGGTGTATATAATCGGACCCGCGGCAGTGGGTTTCTATACGACTTTTTCGAGGTTCAGATGTGAGTCTTTCGATACGAAGGACATAACGGGAACCGTTTTCGAAAAGTATAAGGCTCTTTATGTGGAACTCATCCCCAAGATCAAAGCGATGCCTCATGAAAGAGTTATCGTAAAGAGCGAAGAGGGATTCGATCTGGTGGCTGATTTTTTCGATAACGGAAGCGAAGATACCGTGATCTTTGTTCACGGGTTTTCGTCGAATAAATATTCCAATTTCGCAAAGCAGCTGGATGACTTAAAGGACCGTGTTAACTTCCTTCTTGTCGAGCAGCGAGCGCATAATGACAGCGGCGGCAAGTGGGTAACATTCGGGATCAAGGAGCAATATGATCTTGTAAGATGGTGCGACTGGGCTGCAAAGAAAAAGAGCGGAAACATCTATATCTACGGAGTATCGATGGGAGCTGCGACTGCAGGTTTTGCATCGGACAAATTGGATCCTGAACGCGTTAAGGGCATCATCATGGAATCGGGATTTAAATCACCCGTCACGATGCTCTACGATTCATCCGTCGGCAAGTATACAGTCGTTAAGATCCTTACTCCTTTCATGGCATTGTTCGCAAGGATCTTTATCGGGATCGACATGAGGCAGAGGGTGTCCGATGGACTGTCCAAAACAAAGATCCCGGTACTCTTTATTCACGGAACCAAAGATGTTAAGGTACCTATTGCACATTCGTGCTATAATAGTAAGGTTTGCGCTTCCGACAATCGCAGATTGTTCATCGAAGGCGGCCAACATGCCGTAACATATATCTATGGCGGCGATAAGACTGCAAACGCAGTCAGATCATTTATCGATAACGGCTTCGATGATGGAGCTTAATAAAGGGAGGAATTGAAAATGAACAAATTCGCGATCATGGTTGACGCCACATCTGACGTCCCCAAGAGTTTCTGTGAGAAGTACGACATCATCGTAATTCCCACTCACATCAAGCTGCCTGCAGGCAATGAGATCATGTGGCAGTCTGACTGGGACCAGTATCCCAGAGATCAGTTCTATGCTGATTTAAGAAAAGATCCCAACGGCTTTGCAACAGCTCCGCCGTCGGTTGCCGAGTTCACCGATCAGTTTGAGAAGATCGCAGCAGAGGGCAGAGACATCCTCTTCATCACGATCTCCGAAGGCATGAGCGGAACATATAATTTCTCCAAGGCAGCCGCTGATGCAGTCATGAAGAAATATCCCGACATCAAGATCCACTGCGTTGACTCCAGAAGATATTCCACGAGCTACGGTCTCATGGCTGTCCATGCTGCCATGAAGCGCGAGGAAGGCAAGTCCATGCAGGAAGTCGCAGACTATATAGAAGAGAATAAGAACCGTTACCACCAGGCAGGCTGGATGGACGATCTTTCCATCCTTGCCAAGAAGGGCCGTATCACGAATGCCAAGGCTTTCTTCGGTCAGCTCGCAGGCATCAAGCCCATCGGCGAGGTAGACGAGTCCGGTAAGACATCGATCCTCGGCAAGGCCCGTGGCGCCAAGGCAGGTTACAAGGTTCTCCTTAAGTACATGGAAGAGACCATCGAGAATCCCGAAGAGCAGATCATCTTCATCGCTCACACGATGAGACAGGCTCAGGCTGAAGAATATAAGAAGATGATCGAAGAGAAGTTCCATCCCAAGGAAGTTTATATCAACGATATCTTCCCTCCCTGCGGCGTAAACATCGGAACGGGTCTCATGGGAGCTTTCTATCTCGGCAAGCCCATTTCCGAGGGTCTTGTTGAAGAGAAAGCGATCATCGAAGGTGCTCTTGCCGAAGGATAATGGGGATAGTTCGAGAAGGGATACGATAAGATGAAGACGATGAGGGTTGATGGCAACGTTCTTCGGGCCATGTTCGAAAACGGCCTTGAGAACATACGCTGCCATGAAGAAGAAGTAAACATGCTGAATGTCTTCCCGGTGCCTGACGGCGACACGGGAACGAACATGAGGCTCACGCTCGAAGGCGGTCTCAAATCCACCAAGCCGGCCGCGGAAGCCAATCTGTTTTTGCAGTCCCTTTCCAAGGGAATGCTCTACAGCGCCCGCGGCAATTCCGGCGTCATCCTCTCCCAGTTCTTCAACGGACTCTATCTCGAGCTTTCAAGATGTCCCACCGTCAGCGCCGCGGAACTCCGCAATGCCTGCATCAGAGGTTACAGGAGCGCTTATAAGGCTGTCGTAAAACCGACCGAAGGAACGATCCTTACGGTCACCCGTCTCGGCATCGAGAACATCAGGGCGCAGATCGGAAGAAGAACGCCCGTCGAGGACATGCTCTCCATGTATCTTGCCGAGATGAAAAAGACATTGACGATCACTCCCGAACTTCTTGACGTATTGAAAGAAGAGGGCGTTGTCGACAGCGGCGCGATCGGTTACATCTATATCGTCGAAGGCATGCTCAAATACCTTTACGGCGAGAAGATCGAAAGTTCAAAAAAGATCAAGCCCGCATCCCTTCCCGAAGGAATGAGCGATGCTCCGGGCCCCATGATCGATCTTGACCACTTCAACGAGAATTCCGTTTTCGTTGACGGTTACTGTATGGAGTTCATCCTTCAGATGATGAAGGGTAAGGATTACCTTAAGAACTTCAGGCTCAACAAGTTCATCAATGACATGTCCGACTTCGGTAATTCCATCGTCGCGATCCAGGATGACATGAGGGTCAAGGTCCATATCCATACAAAGAAACCCGCTAAGGTCATCGAGACTGCCCAGGCATACGGTGAGTTCATCACTTTCAAGCTCGAGAACATGCAGGTCATGCATAACCACCGCAACACCTTAAAGCTCAAGGAAGAAAACCGCAAGCCCATGGCTGTCGTCGCAGTCGTAAACGGCGAAGGCGTAAAGAGCACTTTCAGGACCTTAGGCTGTGATGCGGTCATCGATGCAGGCCCCTCCATGAACGTTCCCGCCAGGGATTTCGTTGACGAATATGCAGGGCTTAACGCAGAGACCATAGTTGTCCTTCCCGACAACAAGAATACGATCCTTGCAGCTCTCCAGGCTGAGAAGCTCTACGCGGAAGAGATCGGCGAAGACAAGATGCCCAAGATCGTGGTGCTGGAAGCAGCGAACATCGCTGAAGGCTATTTTGCCAAGGCCATGGAAAACCCGAACGAGACTGACGTCGAAAAGCGCATAGCCCAGATGAAGTCAGGAATCGAGGGAGTCTCCTGCCTTGCGATGACTCGCGCCACAAAGGCATTTTCCAACGAGCATGTAAATCTTTCCGAAGGCGACGGCTTCGTTACCTTGGACGATGAAGTCATATTGGGATGCCCTGCTTCTGATTTCGAGAACGAATGGGCCAACACTCTCATAAGAGGCATAGTCGAGATCCCCGACATAGCAGACAAAGAGATCTGCGTTATCTTCAGGGGTGAAGGAACGACGGATGACGACGAATATATCCTGACGGATAAGATCGCCGAGCAGTTCCCTCTCATGGATGTTGCCGTATTCAACGGCGGCCAGTCACTCTACAGCTGGATAATAGGAATAGCGTGATATGGGCTGGGAAACGATCGTACTTATAATCATTATCGTTATAGCTGTTCTCGTGCTGCCCATGCCGCCTCTTGCAGCATGGATCGTATGGCGACTTCTGCTCGTAAGGACCAAGCCCGAGAAGTGGGGACGCAAGAGTTCATTCCCCGACGATCCCGAATATCAGAGGCTTTTCGATGAGGGCGCCGAATGGGGCAAGGCTCACGAACAGTTTAAACAGGAAGTGTCCGTAACTTCCGACGGATTTAAGCTCGCGGGAGAATATTTCGATCTTGGTTTCGACCGAGCTGCGATAATAATCGCAGGCCGTACCGAAGGATGTAATTATTCCTATTTCTTCGCGCCTCCTTACGAGAGGTCCGGTTACAACATCCTCGTCATCGACAACAGATCGCACGGCCTTTCCGAAGGAAAATACAATGCCATAGGCTGCAAGGAATATAGAGACATCATCGAATGGTCAAAGATGCTCCACGACAAGTTCGGCAACAAGTCGGTCATCTGCCACGGCATCTGCATCGGCGCTTCGACTGCGCTCAACGCACTGACCTCCGACGAGTGCCCCGATTACCTCGATGCCATGGTATCCGAGGGAATGTATACCAGATTCTACGAGCCCTTCAAGCTCCACATGGTGGAACAGAAGCGCCCCATAGGACTGGGCCTTTGGATACTTACAAAACTCGAAAAGCATATCGCCGGCGGCGACATGGTGAACGACGGACCGATCTTCCGCATCGACCGCATGAAGAAGCCCATCCTCATGATCCACAGCCGCAAGGATTCCTACGCTCTTCCCGAGAATGCGGTCAAGCTCTTTGATAAGTGCGGATCGGATCATAAGCACATTGCCTGGATGGAATCGGGCGAACATTCCAGGAGCCGCCTTGTTCACTGCGCCGAATACGATGCTGCCATCGAGAGCTTCCTCAAGGAAGAGTTCGGCTGATATCAAAAAAATATAAAGAAAAAGATCAGGGGCTGCCTCAAAAAGATTTGAGACAGCCCCGATTGTTTTATTCATTATAAGGATGACAGATCATCAGTTTGAGATTTGTTCTGGTTATTGCCGGCCTGATTTCCCTGGGAGAAGGGATCAAAGCCCGTATCCTGCTCGTTCCTGTATTTTCCGCCAGGCATCCTCCCCTGACCCTGGTCTCCCTGGGCGAAGGGGTTAAAGTTACCGTCAGGGACCTGCCCCATTCTGTTTCCGCCGCCTCTGCCGCCGCCAAACTGATTGGTGAGGGAAGATATGCTCTGGCCATTTACTGTCACGGTGCCGCCGTTTAGTTCGCCCTTGCCGTCGTAGTCGAAAGGCGACTGGGCTTCTATTGCGACTGTACCTCTATTGATGATGATATTCCCGTTGGAATCTATGCCGTCAGTATCTCCTGCTCCCATTTTGATGTTGATGCTGCCACCGTTGATCACAACTTCCGGGGTCACGCCTTCGGTCTTTTGGGCTGCATTGATGCCGTCGTCTGATGCTGCGATATTGATGTTGCCCTCATCTATGGTTATCAGAGTCCCTTCAAGGCCTTCTGCACATGTCAGGTTATATGTGCCTCCCGAGATCTGCATGGCCCCGTCTGTGTGGATGGCGTCATCCTGCACATTTACTGTAAAGGATCCTTCTGTAATGGCTATGGAATCGTTGGTGTTGATCCCGTCTTCTTTGGCGCTTATATCGTATGTACCTCCGGTTATTACCATATCGTCCTTGCATACGATCCCGTGACCTGCAGGGGATGAGATCTTAAGAGTGCCTGTACCGTTTATGGTAAGGTCGTCTTTGCTGTAGATCACTGCATCGATATCTTCTTCTCCCGAAGCCTTGAATTCTCCTCCGTTGGAAAGAACATTACTGCCTTCCAAAGTGATGTAGACTTCATCTGCCGACAGTATTGTTACCGCAGAAGATACGGTGCTTGTAAGTTCGGCATCCCTTAGGATCAGGCGAACATCTTCTTCATCGGATACATTGATGACTATCGATGCATCCCTGGAAGACCCTGTTACTATATATGTTCCTTCCTTATCGATGTTCACCGTGCCCGATGAATCTGACAGCTGTATCTTTTGGGCGCCGGATTCATCGTAGGATGTGTCCTTATCCTTATCTGAGACTTCCGGCATCTTCAGAGTTCCGTCGGAAGACGAAGACTTATCGGTCTTGTTCTTCTTGCTGTCTGATGCAGAAGACGTATCTTCAGTTCCACCGGTTTCTTCCGTTTTTTCTGTATCTTCTGTCTTGGTCTTCTTGTGCTTTGATCCTGATGAAGAGTCACCTTGATCTTTTAATACTGAGGTTAAGCTGCATCCTGCCATGAGCATGGCCGCAGCTATTGTAATTGATGCGATCCTGATAAGATCCTTATTCCGTTTTTTCATGTTAATGCTCCTTTCTTTCTCGTTCATAATTCTGCCTGTTCACGGGGACGGATCACAGATACTGCGATCTCCAGATTCCCGTTGCGGCACCTGAGTTTGTCGATGAATTCCTTCTCAATGTCCTCTGACTTTAATGTTATCTCGTAGTTCAATTTATAAAGGGATCCCATGCCGGAGGTTTTCGAGGAGACCAGGGTGTGGTCTTTAAGATATTGATCGAAAAGATCGTCGAATACTCCGGTGTAATCCAGGTCTTCCGGTATGGTTATGCGAAGACTCTTATGGCAAAGATCTTCTTTTGCGGTGCCGAACTTTGTGATCTTAAAGATCAGCATTACCAGTCCCATGATCAGTGTGAACAAAGCGGCATATAAGATATTTCCCATTCCGCAGAGAAGCCCCAGTGTCATGGCGAAGAATATGGATGCTATCTCTTTGGCAGTGCCCGGCGCGGATCTGAACCTTACAAGGCTGAATGCCCCTGCCACCGCAACTCCCGCTCCGATGTTGCCGTTGACTGCCATTATCACCGTGCATACTATTGCAGGGAGGAGGGCCAAGGCTAAGATGAAGCTGGATGAATTTCTTTCTAAGATCATGTGTATTGCGGCGAGGATCAGTCCCAGAAGAATGGCCGACAGTACCGGAACGATAAACCCTGTTATGTCAGGTGCTGTCCCTCCCGTAAGAAAATCAGTTATGTTAAGCATATAATAATTCTCCTTTATTGGTCTGTTCTTTGCGGATGTTGTTTATGTAGTAGGCGCCGTACTTCGAAAAGGATGTCTTTTGAAGTCTGTTGCCGGTTAGAAATTCCGTGAGCCACAGGGGCATCCCGCCGGACACTTTGATCTCCAGCACATATTGGTCCTGGGGGATCACCTTATCGCCGTATACGTTCTTGGTAAGTGTAAGATCATGGTCTCTTGCGATGATGTTGGAGTCGAAGGTGATCCTTAAGCCGCTTTTGTCTTTTGCAAGGTAAGCATCTCTTTCGTAGGACAGGAACACCTTCGGTTCAAGTGTCTTATAGAATTCCATAAGATATGCGATCTCGTTTACTATCTGTGTATCGTATGGTGCCTTGCCGCCTTCACAAAGCCATCGGGATGCCAGATGTTCCGGCATTGCGGTCCTTCTTTTGTATACGACGCCTTCGAACTTCTTCTTAAGCTCTACGAAAATATCCTCATCTTCAGTAACTTTTTTGTAGCTTCTGACCCGGAGTTTTTCTTTATATTCCGGTTTATCAAGGGATGTCCTGATGAGCCTTTGGTCAGGTGTATCAAAGTAGATATTTCTTATTGTCGTATGACCGTAATGGTCTTCCTTCATCCGGCCCTCCATTGCCTTTACGAGACGATCCTTCTGATCTTTATCTATGAGATATTTGATCTCGTATCTTGCGAAAACATTAGTGTATGCCATGTCCTTATCCTCCGTTCTTGAGGATACTTTATAGGCTCAACCTAAAATCAACCTAAAAAATTCTTGAGGATTTTTAGGCTTTTTTGAGGTGGGAATCCTGTTATACTTTTCGGTAGGGGACATTTATATCAAGGAGGAACCAACATGAACGACCTTATCAGAGCGATGGAAGAAAGACGCAGCATCAGGTCATTTAAGCCTGACGAGCCCCGCAAGGAAGATTTGGACAAGATCATCGAAGCGGGTCTTTACGCTGCAAGCGGCATGGGCAGACAGGGTGCGATCATAGTGGCTGTTACCAACAAGGAAGTAAGAGACCGCCTGTCCGAGGCAAACCGTGTGATCGGCGGCTGGGACGAAGGGTTCGATCCTTTCTATGGAGCTCCCGCCATCCTGATTGTTCTCGGAAACAGGGAATGCCCCACATATCTTTACGACGGATCTCTTGTCATGGGCAACCTCATGAACGCCGCATACTCACTGGGTTTGGGCAGCATCTGGATCCACCGCGCCAAAGAGGAGTTCCAGAAGGACGAGTGGAAGGCACTTCTCAAAGACCTTGGTATCGAAGGTGATTACGAAGGTATCGGCCACTGCGCAGTAGGGTATATGGAAGGGGAACTTCCCGAGCCCCCTGCAAGGAACGACGGAAGAGTTTTCTACGTTAAGTAAAAGGAGAAGATATGAGTTCTATATCGATACAGAAAGTAAGTATCACCGGACTTGAAACAGATGCGATAGTCAACGCTGCCAATTCAGGATTAATGGGCGGCAGCGGAGTATGCGGCGCGATATTCAGGGGAGCGGGATGGGATAAGATGCAAAAGGCCTGTGATGCCATAGGAGGCTGTCCCACCGGAAATGCCGCCATTACGCCCGGATTTGATCTTCCCGCAAAGTTCGTCATCCATGCCGTAGGTCCCATATGGAGAGGCGGCAACAGCAATGAAGCGGAACTCCTCTACGGAGCATATGAAAACTCCCTTAAAAGGGCCATTGAGAATGATTGTCATTCGATAGCATTTCCTCTCATATCTGCGGGGATCTACGGTTATCCCAAGAGACAGGCCTGGGAGGTCGCACTCACTTCGTGCAGGGATTTCATCAACAGTCACCAAGGATATGATATTGATATCATTTTCGCGGTGATAGATGAAGGGATACTCGCATTGGGCGAAGAAGTCAAAGAAAAACTTGATTGGCAGCAGTAAAAGGGTAAATTGGTAGCAGTAACTGCTACCAAAATGGCGGTTTAGTGCTACCAAAAGAAAAAAGCTGTCCCGATCATCGAGACAGCTGATTTGTTATTCAGAAAAAATATTTCAGATCCTTCCGAATCCTACGGCTCTTCTTACCTGCTCGTACTTGGCTTTTGCGATCTCGATCGAATAGTCGCGGCCGCGGTCGAGGATGTCATCGATCGTGCCTGAAGCCAGGATCTTATTGTACTTATCCTGGAATGCCGTGAGTTTCTCAACGAGTACTTCTGCTACGGCCTTCTTGAGGTCGCCGTATCCGCCGCCTTCGAACTTGGCAACGGAATCTTCGATCGTGCATCCGGAGAATGCGGAATAGATCGTAAGGAGATTGGATACGCCGGGCTTGTTCTCTTCGTCGAAGGCGATCTTGCCGTCAGAGTCCGTTACTGCGCTCATGATCTTCTTGCGGATGACCTTCTCGTCATCGGAAAGGAAAACGGATGCCTTGGGGTTATCCGTGGACTTGCTCATCTTCTGCTCGGGATTCTGCAGGTCGCGGATCTTGGCGCCGATGACGGGGATCAGAGGCTCGGGTACTACGAAGAGCTCACCGTAGCGGTTGTTGAAACGGTCAGCAAGATTTCTTGCAAGCTCAACATGCTGCTTCTGATCGATTCCCGTGGGAACATACTTTGCATCGTAAAGAAGGATGTCTGCAGCCATGAGATCGGGATATGTTACGAGGCCTTCGGTGAATGCTTCATTCTTGGCTGACTTTGCCTTGAACTGGTGCATGCGGGTCAGGTCGCCGTGAGGAGTGTGACACTCGAATATCCATGACAGGTTTGCGTGATAGAGATTTTCGGACTGGATATAGATATGCATGTTGGGAAGGTCGGGATCGACGCCGCATGCAATGTACATTGCGATCGCATTGATTATGTTGCGGTGCAGTGCTTCGGGATCCTGAGGTACCGTGATGGCATGCATGTCGGGAACAAAGAGGAAAGTCTCATACTTGTCCTGATAGTTTACGATCTGGCTGATGCCGCCGCAGTAGTTGCCGATCGTAAGAGCCCCCGAAGGCTGAAGTCCTGTTAAGAGTCTGTCCATGGTGTCATTACCTCTTTCGCGCTTAAATCGTTCGCGTAATTTTATCACTTGAAACAATCCTCTTCAAGTTCTGTATAATATTAAACGATATTAAGGAGGGCTTCAGGACATGATCTGGCTTATTGCGGCGATGAAATGCGAGGCGGAGAAGATCTCGGGGATATTAGGTGACGATATGACCTGCATCCTGACCGGGATGGGTCCTGATAATGCATATTATTCCGTAAAGAAACTGATCGATTCGGGCAAGGCAGGACCCTTCGATAAGATATTGAACGTGGGTGTCTGCGGTGCCGGAGAAGATATCCCCGCAGGGAGCCTTTATTACATCAACAAGATAACCTACATGAAGAGCGGCAGGGAATACTATCCCGATCTTTCTCTCTTTCCGGGGGATATAGATGAAGGGCAGATCTTCACGAGCGATGACATCGTGACCGAAACTCATCCGGGTGAGCTTTACGATATGGAAGCATCTGCGGTCTTTGAAGCAGGACAGAAGTTCTTCTCCCCCGATTCCATGCTGTTCTTAAAAGTGGTTTCAGATCACGGTCATGACATCCCGACGGATAAGAAGATAAGCGGTCTCATCGAAGCCCATAAAGACAGCATAAAAGAAGCTGCCGAGAGACTTCTGGAGAGGGCTAAGGAGCAGGAAGAGAAGTTGAAGGTCCCCGATCTTAAAGATAAGTTGTGCCTTACCGAAGCCATGAACAATGACATGTATAACCTCTTAAGATATGCCAAGGCCAAAGGCTGTCTTAAGAAGGTTGAAGATTATATTGCAGGACTTGAGAAAGAGGGTCTTATCCCCGCGAAGAACAAGAAGGAAGGAGCAGTCTATGCAAAGCGGATCAAAGACATGCTCACGGACTGATTTTTCGCATATCTATATTGAAAAGGATCTCATGGCTGATCCCCTTGCCCGGAAGATAACAGAGCGTCTTCCTGATGCCAAGGTGATACCGGTCACGCACTATAAGGACGTCTTTAGCAGGCCCCGCCAGCAATATGACCTCATGAAGAATTCGCGCTCTTTGATCCTTGCAAAAAATACCGGCCGCCTGATCTACGACGGCGCGCCCTACTGTCAGGATTTTGACATGGAGAATTTCTCCTATACCAATCCGCTCATGAACTGCATCTACGACTGCGATTACTGTTTTCTTAAAGGCGTCTATGACACCCCCGATATCGTGGTCTTCATTAACTTCGATGACTATAAGAAGGAAATCGAAAAGAAACTTGCTGAAGGACCCCTATATCTTTGCATATCATACGATACCGACCTCATGGCACTAAACGGCCTTACGGGGCTTTGCGATATGTGGACCGAATATGCAAAGGACCGTGACGGCCTTACGATCGAGATAAGGACCAAATCCTCCCCATCGGAATTCACGGTATCCGATCACATAATCTATGCGTTTACTTTATCGCCCGATGAGGTTAAGGATAAATACGAGAACAAGACCCCGGATCTGGGATCGCGCCTTAAGGCCGTGAAGAGGGCGCTCGATAAAGGCGCCAATGTCAGGCTCTGTTTTGATCCCTTAATGAAGATAGAAAACTTCGAAGATGTCTACAGAAACTTTATTGACCGCGTCTCCCGCGAGATAGACCTTAACTCCGTCCGGGACATTTCCTGCGGTACATTCAGGATCTCTGCGGATTATGTAAAGCGCATGAGGAAGAACGGACCTTTGTCTGAAGCCGCATGGTATCCTTACGAGAACAGGGGAGGGGTCATGGCTTATCCCGAAGATGAGGCGCGCGCCATGACGGATCTTGTGATCGAAGAAATCTCAAAACATACCGAAAGGGGAAAGATCTACTTATGGAAGTGACAACTAAGACTGCAGTAGTGACAGGAGCATCATCCGGAATCGGAAGGGCTCTTGCAGGCATGCTCTCATCGGAAGGATATGACGTAATAGGCTTTGGGCGGAAGTTTGAAGCAGACTGCCCTTTCCGCACGGTTGAGATCGATCTCACCGATACATCCCGCGCTCTCAATCTGATGAGGGACATAGGTCCTGTCGACATTCTCGTTAACTGCGCAGGCTGCGCTTACTACGGAGTGCACGGACAGATCACGTCTGATGAGATATCCGAGATGGTAAGAGTGGATCTCGAGCTCCCCATGCTCTTAAGCCGGATCTTCCTGCCCGGTCTCCGCGAAAAGCAGGGTTACATAGTCAACATCGCATCGGTCACCGCGACCAGGATCAATACGCATGCTGCAGCATACGGCGCGGTCAAGGCGGGTTTGCGGTCTTTCGGAAGGTCGCTTTTCGAAGAGGAAAGGAAGAACGGGGTAAAAGTCCTTACGGTCTGCCCGGATCTTACAGACACGGCTCTCTACAGGAATGCCGATTTTGAACCTGACAAGGAGACCTGCCTCACATCCGAAGAAGTCGCATCGTCCGTTCTGAACGTCATCAAGTCGCCTGAAGGCGTCGTTGTGACCGAGCTTGAGATAAGACCCCAATACAATAAGATAGTAAAGAAATCGTAAGTTATAAGTGTAGTCTCTTTATGATCAGTCCGGTGACGTCATAAAGGAAGCCTTCTTTATCCCAGGGGGAGTTGTTGTTCTCATAAGTCGCGAGAAAATCCATGCCCGGAATGAATCCCGAATCAATGAATTCTCCTATCTTCAGTTGTGCCGATCTTCTGTAGTTTGATGTATCCATAAGACCGAAGTGCTCATGAAAAAACATGCCGCCGATCGCATCGCACCAGACTGCGAAATCAGGATGGAACGGGGTTCCGCCCAGGATGATCTCCGGCTCATATATGTAATCGAATCCCAAGTCGCTATAGATCTCCGCTATTTCTTTCTCGCTCTTGGACCTGAAAAAGACCCCCTTGTATTGATAGCGCCCCTGCGCCCTGACCGGGGAAACGGAAGTCAGCGAGTCGTAATAGTTTCTGTCCAGCGCAAAGCCCTGACGGATGAAACGGGTTTTGGGAGATACAGGGGTGCATTTCATGTCCTTCCTGATGTTGAGTGAGGAAAGGCGCCTTTGGAGGATCTCTCTTCTTTCCGCTGCCGGCCTAAGCCCGGCGCCCCTTGCCGTATCCGACTTATAGAGGTGGCCATCGTAACGGTAGTAGAGTGAAGCCTTGCCGTGTTTTCTGCGGATGCACGAACGGACATCGGGAAGACTATGAAGTTCCCCTTCGATCGAAGCAGCCAGAACAGATTTCAATTCAACCGGTATATCCATATAGAGATAATAAAACATTTGTTCTTAAAATCAATAGTTATTTAGAGGGACTTGAAAACTATTTTTTCGATGGCAACAATTGCGGCACCTTTTTTCGAAAAAGGTGCCCAAAAAGTTGCCAAAGGATCAAATGACAACATTCACGGCAACTATTTTCGAAATAGTTGCCAGAAAAGTTGCCAGGCCTATTAGGGAGCGGTTTCCACGCTCATCAGAGCGGGTCTTAATGACTGAACAGAGAATATTGCAATTTGATTACATTAACAATATCTTGTGGATATCTGTTGACTGAACCACAAGATATGGTATCCTATATGAGCGCAAACATGATGCGTGAAAATCTGCAGGAAGGGGTAAGAACATGATACTCGGTGGGATACAGAAGGTTACCTTGCTGGACTTCCCGGGGAAAGTGGCCTGTACCGTTTTCACAGTCGGATGCAACATGAGATGCCCCTTCTGCCACAATCCGGGACTTGTCAATGCGATAGGCCCGACGATGCCGGAAGAAGAGTTCTGGGAATTCCTCGAAGGAAGAAAGAATCTCCTTGACGGGGTCTGCATAACGGGAGGAGAGCCTCTGGTCCACGACGACATTGAAGAATTCATCGTCAGGATAAGGAGCATGGGCTACGAAGTGAAGCTCGATACCAACGGCAGCTTCCCCGATAAGCTCAAATCGATACTTGATAAGGGCCTTGTCGAATATGTGGCGATGGACATCAAGAACACGATCGAAAGATATGCCATGACGGTCGGCGTTCCGGGGTTCGATACGGAAGCCATTAAGCGGAGCATCAGGATAATCGGGGAATCGGGCATCGATCACGAATTCAGAACGACCGTGGTCGGACAGCTTCACAGATCGGAAGACTTTGAGAAGATCGCAGAACTGATCAAGGGTTCGGATAAATACTTCCTGCAGGCGTTCAATGACACCGGGGATCTGGTTTCGGATAACGGCAAGGACGGCAAGCAGGAGACAAGATATGAAGCGCCGGTAAGATCCGAGCTCGATAAGATGCTCGAAAATGCAAGAAGGGTGATACCCGGAGCCAAGATCAGGGGCGAAGAATAAAAGAGAATAATGCAGCACGAACAGCTGCCAAAAATATATAACACAAAGGGGAGCCAACTTATGTACAAGATCATCAAGCGTGACGGCAAGGAAGTCGATTTTGATCTTTCCAAGATCACAGGAGCCATCGAGAAGGCGTTTATAGCTCAGGAGAGAGAATATAACAGCCAGATGATTGACCTTCTGGCCATGAATGCAGTAGCAGACGTCGAGAAGAAAGCCAAGGACGGCAAGGTAGACGTCGAGAGCATCCAGGACTCTGTCGAGACTACACTTCAGAGAATGGGTTATGAGGATGTAGCAAAGGCATATATCCTTTACAGAAACCAGAGAGAGAAGATCCGTAACATGAACTCGGCTCTCCTCAACTATAAGTCACTCGTTGACAGCTATGTTAAGATCGACGACTGGCGCGTTAAGGAAAACTCCACTGTTACATATTCCGTCGGCGGACTCATCCTGTCCAACTCCGGCGCCATCACTGCAAACTACTGGCTGTCCGAGATCTACGACAAGGACATCGCCGATGCACACCGCAACGCAGACATGCATATCCACGATCTGTCCATGCTGACAGGTTACTGCGCAGGCTGGTCCTTGAAGCAGCTCATCCAGCAGGGCTTGGGCGGCATCACGGGCAAGATCACGTCAGCTCCTCCGAAGCATCTTGCCACGCTCTGCAACCAGATGGTCAACTTCCTGGGCATCATGCAGAACGAGTGGGCAGGCGCTCAGGCATTCTCCTCTTTTGATACATATCTTGCTGCTTTCGTTAAGGCAGACAATCTTGAATACGATGCTGTTAAGAAGTGCGTCGAGTCTTTCATCTACGGCGTAAATACTCCTTCCCGCTGGGGTACTCAGGCTCCTTTCTCCAACATAACTCTTGACTGGACCGTTCCTGCCGACCTCGCTGAGCAGAACTGCATCATCGGCGGCAAGGAAGCAGACTTCAAGTACAAGGACTGCCAGAAGGAGATGGATCTCGTCAACAAGGCTTTCATCGAGATCATGATCGAAGGCGATGCAAACGGAAGAGGCTTCCAGTATCCTATCCCCACATATTCCATCACGAAGGATTTTGACTGGTCCGATACAGAGAACAACAGACTCCTCTTCGAGATGACATCCAAGTACGGCACACCTTACTTCTCCAACTACATCAACTCCGACATGGAGCCTTCCGATGTAAGATCCATGTGCTGCAGACTCCGTCTCGACTTAAGAGAGCTCCGTAAGAAGAGCGGCGGTTTCTTCGGTTCCGGCGAATCAACGGGTTCCATCGGCGTCGTTACGATCAACCTCCCGAGGATCGCATATCTTGCTTCCGATGAGGCAGATTTCTACAAGAGACTCGACCGCATGATGGATATCGCCGCAAGATCGCTCAAGACCAAGCGCAACACCATCACCAAGCTCCTCGAGGAAGGTCTCTATCCTTACACCAAGCACTATCTCGGAACATTCGCAAACCACTTCTCCACGATCGGTCTTGTCGGCATGAACGAGACAGGTCTCAACGCAAAGTGGATCGGCAAGGATCTCACCCACAAGGAGACCCAGGAATTCGCAAAGGATGTCTTGAACCACATGAGAAACCGTCTGTCCGATTATCAGGAAGAGTACGGCGACCTCTACAATCTCGAGGCTACTCCCGCTGAGTCCACGGCATACAGACTTGCAAAGCACGATAAGAAGAGATATCCCGACATCATCACTGCACACGATGACAGCGGCGTTTACTATTACACCAACTCTTCCCATCTCCCCGTAGGTTACACGGCAGACATCTTTGAAGCACTCGACATCCAGGACGATCTGCAGACCCTCTACACATCCGGTACTGTCTTCCACACCTTCCTGGGCGAGAAGCTCCCTGACTGGAAGTCCGCTGCAGCGCTCGTACGTAAGATCGCCGAGAACTATTCTCTGCCTTACTACACCCTGTCACCTACATATTCCATCTGCCAGGCACACGGATATCTGCCCGGTGAAGTCCACACATGTCCTCACTGCGGCGCGCCCACAGAGAGCTACAGCCGTATCACCGGTTACTACCGTCCTATCCAGAACTGGAACGACGGTAAGGCTCAGGAGTTCAAGGATCGAAAAGTATATGACATCCCCAACTCCAACTTCCACGGCAAGCACAACATCAATGCCGTAGATGCAAATGAGGCTTTCGCTGCAACCGCAGTTGACGAGGGTCTTGATGTTCCTTCCTTCGGAACGGACACTCCTCTCCTCTTCACGACACATGCCTGCCCTAACTGCAAGGCAGTCAAGGGAATGCTGGATTCCGGCAAGTATGCATATGACACAGTCTATGCTGACGATGACGATGCACTTGCAAGAGAGTATGACATAATCACGGTACCCACGCTTGTTGCAGGCGGCAAGAAGTTCACGGGTGTCGCTGAGATCAGAAAATACATGGCTGAGAACCCTCAGGGATAAGAATCCGCAAAGGACTGTTAACAACGCCCAAAAACCGCTCCGGCATACAACCGGGGCGGTTTCTTTTTGTCTATTTTGCCAAAGGAAATCGAATCTTACAGATGTTAGAATAACTGTGGACGGACTAAAATAAAATTTCTATTTTATATCTAATCAGTATTTTTGCAAGTGTTTTTTGAGGCCGCTTCGGCGAGGTGATATATGGACTTTAGTATCGGTGAGATTATCGTATACGGAAGTAACGGTGTATGCAAGATCGACGATATCAAGGAGACCAGTTTCTTTAAGGAACCTCCTAAGACCTATTATTTTTTGTCGCCTCTTTTCGTGAAATCTTCTTCGGTCATCTATGTCCCGCTCGATAATCCCGCGCAGACCGGGAAGATCCAGCCCATCATGACGGAGAAGGAAGCGGATGAATTCATAAAGAGCCTGCCGGTTACCGGAATGGAGTGGATCGAAGACCGCAACAGGAGGAAGGAAGCTTTTTCCAAGGTATTGTCTTCGGGAACGAGATCAGATATTGCTGCTCTCATCGAACTCATAATCTCGCACCGTAAGCTTCTCGAAAACGAGGGCCGCAAGTTGAACGCCCAGGATGAAAGAGCACTTGATGAAGCCCTGCGCAGGATCGACAACGAACTTGCAATTATTAAGGGCGTTGAACCTCATGTGATACAAGAGCAGATCATAGGTCTGATCGATGCTGTATGATTTGACAGAGAACAAACAGGAAGATAGAGAGAAAGGGTTGTCCGGAAGGCAACCCTTTTGCATAAAAAAGATGTATAATGTTTGACCGTAAGAAGAACATGTTTTCCGGAGGCAGCAAGAATGAATACCCTGATAGGTTACGGCAAAGAGAAGATCGAGATCAAGATACCCGACGACAGATACCTTGGAACCCTCGTACCGAATGAAGTCGAGATAGGACTTACCGGCATGGAGGAAGTTGCAAGGTCGCTGCAGGAACCCATAGGGAGTCCCAAGCTTTCCGAGATCGTAAAGCCCGGCGAGAAGATAGTCATAGTAACTTCCGATGTCACAAGACCCATCCCCAGTTATAAGGTGCTGCCGCCCGTACTGGATGAACTCACAAAGGCAGGGGTCGACGATAAGGATATAACCGTGGTCTTCGCTTTGGGATCTCACGGAGGTCATTCCGAAGAGCGCAAAAGATCCCTTGTCGGCGATGCCGTTTATGACAGGGTCAGATGCATTGATTCGGACATGAACGATGTTAAGCGCATGGGTATCACATCGAGAGGCACGCCTGTAGATATATTCACACCCGTAGCTGAAGCTGACAGGGTCATCTGCCTGGGCAATATCGAGTATCACTATTTCGCAGGATATTCAGGCGGCGCCAAGGCCCTCATGCCCGGCGTATCCACAAGGGATGCCATCCAAAACAACCACAGCAGGATGGTCCAGCCCGAAGCATGCGCAGGCAGGCTCGAAGGCAACCCGGTAAGAGAAGACATCGAAGAATCCGGCGCGATCGTAGGGATCGATTTCATCGTCAATGTCGTTCTCAATGAGAAAAAAGAGATAATCAAGAGCTTTGCGGGAGACTCCGTAAAAGCCCACCGTGAAGGATGCAAGTTTCTCGATTCCTTCTATGCGATCAAGCTGGAGCAGAAGGCCGACATCGTTGTCGTTTCCGCGGGCGGTTTCCCCAAGGACATCAACATGTATCAGGCCCAGAAAGCCCTCGACAATGCAAAGCATGCAGTAAGAGACGGCGGTATAATCGTATGGGTCGCCGAATGCTCGGAAGGATTGGGTGAGAAGCACTTCGAACAGTGGATGACAGGACACGACAAAGCATCCGACATGATAAGCCACATCAAAGAGGATTTCGTTCTCGGAGGCCACAAGGCAGCCGCCATTGCGCTCGTTCTGGAAAGAGCGAGGATCTTCATGGTATCGTCATTTGATCCCGAATTTGTAAAGAGCATGTTCCTTGAGCCCTACAGCAATGTTCACGATGCCATAGATGCAGCAATGAAGGCTCTGCCTGACGGCAAGGTCCTTGTAATGCCTTACGGCGGATCGACTCTGCCCAGAACTTAAAATCAGCTTATTCCCGAAGCTCCGATCCTGGTTGCGCCCGCATCGATCATCTGACGTGCGGCTTCTTCCGTGCGGATACCGCCTGCGGCTTTGATCCTGACATTATCAGAAAGATTTGCTCTCATTAATTTAACGTCTTCGACTGTTGCGCCCTGCGTGCCGAAGCCCGTGGATGTCTTGATGTATTCTGCGCCCGAATCTTCAACCGCTTTGCAAAGAGCGATCTTTTCTTCTTCCGTGAGATAACAGGTCTCGATTATTACTTTAAGTATCGCGCCTTTTTCGTGAACGGCATCTGCGATGAGTTTTATCTCTTCAGCAACTTCTGCCATCCTGCCCGATTTTACGAAAGCGACATTTACGACCATGTCGATCTCGGATGCTCCGTTATCTATTGCTTCCCTTGCTTCAAAGATCTTAGTTGCCGTTGTGTTGTAGCCGTTCGGGAATCCTATTACGGTACAGATGGGGATCCTTCCTGCGGCATATTCTGATGCGGACCTTACATAGCAGGGCTGGATGCAGACCGACATGCATCTGTTTGCAATCGCTTTATCGATAAGGGCTTTGATGTCGTCTTCCGTTCCGACAACTTTAAGATTTGTAAGATCGACATAGGTCATGACATCTGATCTGTCCTTGGGGTTAAGGTCACGTTCTTCAAATCTCTTTCCGAAAACGGGTCCTTCCAATGCGTTGATGACCGTTTGTGATATGTAAGAAAAACCTAAGATGCTTCCTATGTTGCAGGGAACTTTATGGCCGTCACCGTAGATCAGGACGGGAACTTGTTCCCTTGAATGGTCCGTTGATTCCGTGGAAGGATCACAGCCGTGATCTGCAGTAATTATGAGCAGGTCATCTTCTCTTAAGTCTTCGAGGATCTCAGCCAATGCATCGTCAAATTCCGAGAGAGCTTTGGCATAACCTTCGATGTTGTTGCGGTGGCCGTAGAGCATGTCGAAATCGACGAGATTTGCAAAGCAGAGACCATTAAAATCTTTCTTCAGATATTTTTTGATCTTGCTGATCCCGTCCGTGTTGCCTTTGGTGGGATTCTTTTCAGTAAATCCTCTTCCTGCGAAAAGATCGAAGATCTTGCCTATCGATATGACATCGAATCCTTCTTTAAGGAGATGATCCATCATGGTGGAAGAAGGCGCTTCGACTGCAAAATCGTGGCGGTTGGAAGTCCTTTCGTAATTGCCTG
This sequence comes from Saccharofermentans sp., assembly GCA_024685385.1. Lineage (GTDB taxonomy): Bacteria > Bacillota > Clostridia > Saccharofermentanales > Saccharofermentanaceae > Saccharofermentans. Next base: position 30,678 of record JAIKVV010000080.1, read on the forward strand.
ATGTTCCGGTGAAGGGACGGGCAATGACTCTGCCTACGGCATCATCGCCCTTAAGGTAAGATCTGATCTCGCGGCAGATCCTGTAAAGTTCTTCCAGAGGGATCACATCTTCATGAGCCGCTATCTGAAGGACCGAATCTGCGGATGTGTAAAGAATCAGATCGCCTGATGCAACATGCTTATCGCCGAAGTCAGCGATCGCCCGGGTGCCGCTGTAGGGAAGATTGCATAAGATACCGCGGCCCGATATCTGCTTTAATTTTTCGGTAATGTGTTCCGGGAAGCCATTTGGGTATGTGGGCTGGGGCTTGACCGATACGACGCCTGCGATCTCCCAGTGGCCTATGGTCGAATCCTTGCCGCCTTCAGATTCTTCGCGCAGGCTCCCGTAAGTTCCGATAGGATGGGGGAGCTTCTCCCTGCCGGTCCTTGCTATATAATCTTTTATCCTCGGATCCTTGTTTACGTCCAGATCCAGAAGACCCATCCTGGAAAGGTTTGTAAGGGGCTTTTTGCATCCCGAGAGGACTGCTGCCAGCGTGTTGCTTCCCTCATCGCCGAAAATGGCGGCATCGGGGGCAGAGCCTGCGCCCAGGCTGTCAAGGATTATGAGAAATACTCTTTTTGCCATATCATGAACTCCATATTATAATAGATTGTCTTGTAATCATTATAGCAGTATGGTATTAAGTAACGATAACTAAAAGAAAGAAACGGCAAAGAGAATTAATGGATAATAACGAGATAACACTTTTCGATGACATGGACCTGTCGGAGGAGATCAGGAAGTCCTTAAAGAAGATGGGGATGACCCGTCCGACAACGGTACAGCGCGAAGCGATCCCTTATCTTATGGATAATATAAGCGTGATAGCAAAAGCCCCGACGGGAACGGGAAAGACTTATGCTTTCGCGATACCGATCCTGGAATATCTCAACATGAAAGAAGACTATGTTCAGGCTCTGATTCTGGCTCCTACGAGAGAGCTCGCACTGCAGATCACATCGGAGATAAAGCTTCTCGCAAAGTTCATTCCCGGCGTCAGGGTCGTCTCGATAATAGGCGGTCAGAACATGCGCACCCAGCAGGAGAGGATAAAAAAGCACCCGCAGATCATTGTTGCAACTCCGGGAAGGCTCCTCGACATGGTCAACCGCAAGATGATCGACATATCCTGCATCTATACTCTCGTATTGGATGAAGCGGATGAGATGCTCAAGATGGGCTTCATAAAAGACGTTAAGCGCATCATCGAGATAACGCCCAAAGATAAGCAGATGGCCTTGTTTTCGGCCACCATGCCCCGTGAGATCCAGGACATCACCTGGCAGTTCATGGAGGGCGCCGCAACGATCGATGTCATGCCGAAAGCTGAAGACCACCCCGACATAGACGAATATATGATCTTGTGTCCCGACAAGGATAAGACCGCTAATGTCATAAGGATCATTGCCAAGGAAGATTACCGTAAATGCATCGTCTTCTGCAATACCAAGGATCAGACATCCAAGGTCGGAGCCAAGCTAGCATCAGCGGGCATAAAGGCAGGGATCCTTCACGGTGACATAAGCCAGGGCAAGAGAAATCAGGTCATGGATTCATACAGGAGCGGTAAGACGGATGTCCTGGTGGCAACGGATGTCGCTGCAAGAGGAATAGATGTCGATGACATAGAAGCCGTATTTAATTACGATATCCCCAACGAGAACGAACTCTACCTTCACAGGATCGGAAGGACCGCCAGGGCGGGCAAGACCGGCAGCGCATATAGTCTCGTTTCCTTCAAGGAACGCGACAGGATGGAAGAGATCGTAAGATATACCAAAGCCGACCCCAAAGAATACATTCTCTAATGCATCAGGGAGGACTTTCCTATGACCAAGAAAGTGCTTGATTGGAAATTATATGAAGAGGCTGCATTGGAATGCGCCTCGGAAGGAATAGTGCTCCTCAAAAACGACGGCGCTCTCCCTTTGACGGAGGGAATGAAGATCGCCATGTTCGGACGCGCCCAGAACCATTACTATAAGTCGGGCACGGGCTCAGGCGGAATGGTCAGTGTAAGCCACATCACCGACATAAGAGAAGGTCTGGAAGGATCAGGCCTTGTTACGGTCGATAAGGACCTTTCTTCGATCTACGACAAGTGGGATCTGGAGAACACTGAATATAACAATCTCGGCTGGGGCCGGGAAGCCTGGTCCATGGAAGAGATGCCAATGACTGAAGACATAGTCAAAGAAGCCCGCGCAAGGTGCGATGCCGCCGTGATCGTGATCGCAAGGACCGCAGGAGAAGACCGCGACAATTCCGCAAAGGAAGGATCTTACTTTCTTACGGCCAAAGAGAAGGACATGATAAGGCTCGTAACTTCCAATTTTGAAAGATCGGTGGTCGTCCTTAACACGGGCAACATCATCGACATGTCTTTTGTATCCGAATTTGATCCTTCGGCAGTCCTCTGTGTATGGCAGGGCGGCATGATCGGAGGCAAGGCTGCAGCAGATGTCCTTACCGGCAAGGTCAATCCTTCCGGATGCCTTGCGGATACGATAGCAAAAGACCTCGCGGATTACCCTTCTGACGAAAACTTCGGCAAGACGGGTCTTACGGATTACTACAAAGAAGACATTTTCGTCGGATACAGATACTTCGAGACATTCGCGCCTGAAAAGATCTTATATCCTTTCGGCTTCGGATTATCCTATACGTCTTTTGCATTTGAAGATCTTAAGACCGGGAAAGAAGACGGCGGGATCAAAATATCTTTTGATGTAGTAAATACGGGTAACGTTCCCGGCAAGAAAGCATGTCTTGTTTTTGTTAAGCAGCCCGAAGGAAAGATAACGAAGCCTCTGGCGGTCCTGGCGGGCTTTTCGAAAACGGATGTCATCGCTCCGGGTAAGAAGATCCGCATGAGCATCGATATCCCTCTTTGCCGTCTCGTATCTTTTGATGATGACGGCAGGGCAGGTCTCGGAACCGGCTGGGTCCTGGAAGAAGGTGAATATGAATTCTTCCTGGGAGGATGCCTTAAGGATTCCGTGAGGATAGGATCTTATTTCAATGAGAAGTCTTATCTTACGGAAAAGATCGAACCTGTCGCAGCGCCCATAGAAGAGTTTGACCGCATGACAAGAGAGGGCTTTGAGAAGGCGCCTTTAAGGAAAGATGAATACCGTGATCTTAAAGAAAGGGTCATACCGGATGAGACAGTTCAGACAGGTGATAAGGGCATAAAGCTGGCTGACGTAAAGAGCGGCAAATGCAGCATGGATGAATTCATAGCCCAGCTTTCCGATGAGGAACTTTCTCTCATCATCAGAGGTGAAGGCATGGGAAGCATGAAGGTTACGATGGGAACGGCAGGCGCTTTCGGAGGCGTTACGAAGAGCTTATCAGAGAAAGGCATTCCTGCAGTATGCTGCGCAGACGGGCCTTCGGGCATGAGGCTTGACAGCGGCAAGAAAGCTTTTTCGCTCCCGAACGGAACATGTCTTGCCTGCTCATTCAATACTGATGCCGTGGAAAAGCTTTTCGGATATACGGGACTTGAGATGATCTCATGCAAGGTCGACACATTGTTAGGTCCCGGCATCAATATCCACAGGCATCCTTTGAACGGCCGCAATTTCGAATATTTTTCGGAGGATCCGCTCCTTACGGGTCTCATGGCTGCTGCCCAGGTGAAGGCGATGGAGAAGAACAAAGTCACTCCCACCATTAAGCATTTCTCCTGCAACAACCGTGAGAAGGACAGAAGGAAGATGAATTCCGTTGTTTCCGAAAAGGCTTTGCGCGAGATCTATCTCAAGCCTTATGAGATAGCCGTGAAAGAAGGCGGCGCAAGGAGCATCATGACAAGCTACAACAGGGTCAACGGCATGTTCACAGCCAATAACTACGAGCACAACACGGTGATCTTAAGACAGCAGTGGGGATATAAAGGAATAGTCATGACAGACTGGTGGGCTTCGATCAGCAAGGACGGCAAGCCCGTTGAAGAATTCTCGCTGACGGAGCACTCGGTAATGGCAAGATCTCAGAATGACCTCTATATGGTATGTCATGAAGTGGAAGAAGAATTCATCGATGAATCGGATGTCATGGAAGAGATCAGATCCGGAAAGGAAGATAAGATCGCCCGTCCGGAACTTCAAAGATCTGCTGCAAACATCCTGAATTTTGCGATGAACACGCCCGCTTTCGAAAGGCTTACGGGAGATGATATCAAGATAGTCCATGAGAACGATCCTTTCGGAGAAGACGACGTGGACGTGACAGTTGACAAGTATTACGATGTCGATAACGGCTGCGAGATAGAAGTCGATCAGGATACATCGGAGGGAAAGGATCTGGTATTCGGAGTGACGGGCAGGATCCCGGGAGAATACGACATGGTCGCAACGGGCATATCGGATCTCGGAAGACTTGCCCAGATCCCGGTGACCGTATTCATCACGAGCATTCCGGTATCGGTCATGAGCTGGAACGGAACGGAAGGCAAGGAGGAAGACAGGCATGCCAAGTTCTATATCTTCCCGCACAGTTCCAAATCGCTTACCGTAAGGATCCACCCCGGGCGCCCCGGCGTTAAGATAGTAAAGATCAAGATCAGTTATTCGGGACCTTTGTCCGGGCACCCTTTCGGTGACGGCTGATTTGATATAGAATATATAAGTTGAAAGGGAAGGAGCATAGATAACAAGATGAGAAGAGACTATTTCACGGTTGTCTTTCTGGCATGTGTTGCCGGGGCTTTGGCCTTCATTTGGGCTAATCCCCTCTATTTCTCATACGGAAGCGTATCGCCGAGGTCATTCAGTCTCCTTGAGATCATCTTAAGCGCTTTCTATACCGTATTCTTCCTTCTCATCATTCCCGTTGTCACTTCTTACTACCGCAGGACCTGGGTCTGTGTGGGTCTGGCTTTCTACGGCGCCCTTGCATATCTTCCGGTCATATTCCTTCCGCATATGACCGCTGCAGAAGAAGCAGACAGCCTGGTAAAACTTGCGCCGGCTTATCTCTTCCGCGGAATGTACGATCTTGTAAATGCTCCTTTTGCGGGCATGTCGACGATCGTGGGAGACAAGGCCGCATCTCATCTTTCACTCTGGATAATGCCGATAGCGGTCATCGTGCCTCTCCTCGTTAAATATGCAAGATTCTGCAGACAGGCTTACATAACCGAAAAACTCGCTCCCTCGTCTTCAACCAACACGGTATTTACTGCCCGTGATGCCAAGGTGGAACCTGAGGTCATAGGAACGGTCATCTCCGGTCCTGCAAAATCCAAGTCGCCTGAAGAAGTCGAGAGGAAAGCAAGGAGCGATTACCGCGTCGGAACAAGGGCAGAGAAAGCAAAACATCTTACCGCTGAAGACCGCCCGATCCAGATGCCGGAAGGCAATAAGGTCAGGAAAGCAAATATCGAGGCGCCCGAAGGAGAAGCCCCCAAGATCGTTGAAGCTCCCGAGTCCGCATCCTCTCCCGCACTGGGTCCCGGAGACGTGATCAGACTGGGTCCGCCCCCATCCTCTGAAAATTGACGGAAGATAAGGCATCGGGAAGTTGAAAATATAGATACAAGCCTGTACAATACACAAAGGAAACATATGGAAGATCGGAGAGACAATGGCTAAGAACAACAAGTATTGGAAGAAAGTCCTTGCAAGCAGCGATGACAGAAAATATGCCGAGAACACGGGAGACCCCCTTGAAGAAGGTCTCGAGAGATTGTCCTGGCATGAGAATTCCAAGAGGATAATCAAGAACAGCATAAAGAAGACCCAGGAAACATTCGGCGAGGAAGTCGGTAATTCCATCACGGCCGGAGTCATGGCTCTCTATGTACTCTTTGTCATTCCCTATGCTTCGATCATAGCCTATAACAGAGTTTCCGAAGGCAAGATCATGTCGGTGCTCGGCATGTCCGCTTTCCTCATCACATTCTTCCTGTCACTTCTCTTTTCGACCGTATATCACCTCATGAAGAGAGGGACTCCCCATAAGAGAGTCATGAGCAAGCTCAACAGGATCTTGTGTTACTTTGCGGTTCTGGGAGTTTATACTCCGATCTGCATCAATTTCCTCGGCACCATTTCAGGACCCGTTATCTTCGCGCTGCAGTCCGCATTTGCTCTTGCAGGCGTGTTCGTAACGGCCTTCTGCTATAAGACGAATAAGGTCGGGACTGCGATCTCGAATGTTCTCTTTGTTGTTCAGGGATGGATGATCCTTCCCCTGATAGGACTCTTCCACAGAAACGCATCGACCCTGACATTCTGGCTCATCGTATCCGGCGCCATCGTCTATACGATCGGAATGATCTTCTTCAGCTCCGGCAAGAGGTTCAAGTTCTCCCACATGGTATGGCATTTCTTCGTCCTCGTGGGCGGCGCTCTTCATGTTTTGGGTATCGTGTATTTCTTCGCATAAGATCTCCTGATCTTTGCCGTTTTTTACGCCTTTAAAAATCAGCACCCTTATGCTATACTCTTCTCCAGGGTTATAGCAGGTTAATAACTAATTTTTTTTTCGGGGGGTGCTTTATGAAGAGCATTAAGTCCGTTTGTGCGGCTTTTTCCGTTATTTTTTTGTCCCTTATTTTCGCCTTTGGCATCATTCCTGCCGGGAATGTTTCCGCTGCCGCGGTTACGATCGATGAGCAGGTATTTAAGGATGCCAAGTTCAGGGAATATGTTAAGACTTTCGATGAGAACGGCGACGGTAAACTGTCAGATGCCGAGATCAAGAAAGTTACAAAGATCGAACTGGTCAATAAGGGAGTTAATTCCCTTGACGGCATAGAAGTATTTACTTATCTTAAGACCTTTATCTGCAATTACAACTACTTAAGGAGCATTGACCTGTCCAAGAATACAAATCTTGAGACGATCGAGTGTCTGAAACTGAATCTTGAGTCGCTCGATCTTTCCAACAACAAGAATGTCAAGAGCCTGAAGGTCGTAAATTTCGGTTTTACGTTTGTTGATTTCCATAATTCCCCTGCTTTGAGAAAAGCATTTGATAAGGGAACAACAACTAAGGGAGAAGATATCCAGTACGGAAAGTACATAGATTATAACTACAATTCCGGAGAAGCTTTCCTCCGCATAAGAGACGGAGCAAGATGCGGAATGTTCATTAAGGAAAAAGATTTCCCCGACAGCGAATTCAGGAGATATCTTAAGAGGGACGTTACCGACGGCAAAGATTATATCTCTTTTGATATGCTCGATAACCTGGCTGCCATCGATGTCAGTTCCGAGGGCATAACAAGCCTTAAGGGCATCGAATATTTCACGGGCTTAAGGTCTCTCAATTGCTCGAATAATGCTCTTAAATCTCTTGATATTTCCAAGAACACCCTGCTCAATACTTTAAATTGCGGAAATAACCAGTTGACCAAACTTGATGTCAGCAAGAACCCCAAGTTGACGATCCTTGTATGTTTCAACAACAAGATCTCAAAACTCGATATCAGCAAGAATCCCGGTCTGAAGAAACTGTACTGTGAGGAGAACCCGATCGACCAGTTGAATCTGTCCTATCATCCGAATTTCGTCTTCCTTGTCGAAAACACGACTCCCACCAAAGGAACTCTTCAAAACGGTGAAAAATACCTGATCTATTTTGACACCATCGACGGCGAGGAATATTACCTGTCTTTCTCTGAAAAGACAAAGGTCCGTGTTGAAAAGGAGAGGGTCACTCTCAATAAGACCAGTGCCAATCTTGTCTGCGGCAACACACTGACATTGACGGCTACCGTTGATGTTGCAGGTCTTTCGGTAAGCTGGTCTTCTTCCGATACTTCCATCGCAACGGTCGACAACACCGGCAAGGTCAAGGGCAAGAAGGCAGGCAAGGTTACGATCAGCGCAAAAGCAGGCAGAGCTGAAGCTATATGTGAGGTACAGGTCCTCTATAAGGATGTTACAGATTCGTCTAAGTTCTGGTTTAAGCCCACGAACTATCTTACCAACACAGGTGTTGTAAAGGGCTACGACAACCAGACGCTCTTTAAGCCCGCCAACGAGTGTACGCGTGCGCAGATGCTGACTTTCCTCTGGAGACTTGCAGGGAGCCCTGCGCCCCGTTCGTCTACTTGCACCTTCTCTGATGTAAGCAGCAGCGATTACTTCTACAAGCCCGTCATCTGGGCCGTCGAAAAAGGCATCACCACAGGATACAGCGGCGGTCTGTTCAAGCCCCGGAATGTCTGCTCAAGAGCTCAGACGGTCACCTTCCTCTGGAGGATGGCAGGAAAGCCCGCTCCGTCTTCAACGAGAAGCAGTTTCATTGACGTTGAAAGCTCGGCTTACTATTACAAGGCAACTATCTGGGCTTCCGAGATGAACATTCTCGCAGGTTACGCCGACAATACCTTCCGTCCCGAAGAAAAGTGCCTGCGCCGCCAGATGGTCACTTTCCTCTATAAGTACGATAAGTACGTTAACGGCAGAGGATAAAAACATAAGTAGATAAAACAAAGGGGTTGTCTTGCAAGAACAGGACAACCCTTTTTGTTAAGAACATCTATGGATCTCAGGGACGCATGAAGATCAGATCTTTTGTGCTGAAAGCAGCAACTATCTCATCGTAATAGAGGAACACCAGCTCCATCATGTCATCCCCCGGAGTAGTTTCCGGATTAAAGGCATTGAACTTGATGTCGCGCTTTAAGAATTCGTCCGCTATGAAGCAGGAATCCTTGGATAGCTTGAAGGTTATGGAATCCGAAAAAGTGCATGTTCCAAACCAGGGCTGGCTTACTATGGACCTGGCAGGACCTTCCTTATCCAGTGATTCGAAGACTCTTGTTATAGTGACTTTGTAAGTTTTCTTGAACTCGCGGATGTGGATCTTATAAAGACAGTTGTTATGAGATCTTATGAATTCCGTTAAGAGGTTCGGAGCCTGGGTTACGTAAGTATCCTCCTTGACAGGTCGGATATTGGCAGAGCAGATCTCAATGGCATGTTCAATGTCAGAAAGGAGAGCTTCGTCACCGGGCCTTCTTCCCTGTTCGGATCTTAAGAGGACCGCGCATCTTGCTTCGAGCAGATATTTGTATGCGACGCCGAAGAGATTGATGTCTTCCGAGCCCGGGAGGTATCCTGCGCCCTTCATGAAGAACCTTGCCATCCTGTAGGCTGTCTCCGGGAAATAGTTGCCGGTGTTGCCCTCCTCGAAATTGAACCTCTCATCGTTATAAAGATCGTTTATGAGGTTATATGCCATGTCAGTATCCCGGGATACATAAAGGCCGCGGGCATACATGTCGGCGAGCTTGAACTTGGATTCGGCAATGTTGAAGAGCGTTGCCGCCGAGAAATAGAAGAAGGCCTTCTCGTAGTCCGGATTGCCGTCGATCTTGCCGTCGTAGTAGATATAACCCAAGGTGTTCGCGGCATAGCCGAAGTTGAATTCGACCAGGAGCCTGTTTAAGAGTGGAACGGCTTTTGCATAATTCTGACCGTATATGGGACCGCCGGAGAAGTAGGCATATGCCTTGAACTTGATCGCAACGAAATTGTTGTTCTCCGCGAGCTCGTCCGCGAAACGGCGGAAGAGGAGCTTATTTTCTTTTGTAAGGTCAGAGATCACCAGTTGATTGTCGCGGTGAACGATAAAGCTCTCTTTTATCTCGGGAACAAAGCGTCTTTCAGTTATGGGAAGATCCTCTTCTTCGTCCTCGGTAAAATATTGTATCTGGGTGAGCATGGCATCAGTGTTGAAAAGGTCGTTGGTCGTGTTTTCGACCAGCATCTTATTCTTGCCGTTGGACTTGTAGAAATCACTGATGATCATGTCGGCTTCGCGCGCGAGTATGACGAAGATCCAGAACATCAGATCTTCGGGCGTGGAAGGAAGATCGGGTTCGGATGCATCGGCGAGTTCCTCGAAAGTCGGAGTCATTATCTCGTTGAGACATAAAGCTTCGTAGAAATAATTGCCCAGGGGGATCCACCAGTCCAGAAGGAATTGTCCGGGCTGCATGGAAGAAGCATTCTCCAGAGCTTCAGCCAGGTCATCCAATGTCATGGGATACTGGGTCTCGCAGGTGATGTTCGCATCGAGCATCACGGGAAGGTTGCCCGACAGTTCGGACCATGTGGTACGAAGGCAGGCGAAATCCTCCAGTTTCTCGGACGTGATGAAGATCTCTTCGGGATTCATCGGCATAACTTACTCTACGGTAACGCTCTTGGCGAGATTACGAGGCTTGTCAACGTCGAGACCTCTTGCAACGGATACATAGTAGCTCAGGAGCTGCAAAGGAACTATCGCAAGCGATGCAGCGAAAAGATCGTCGATCCTCGGGACATATGTAACGAAGTTGGCAGTATCCTCGATGCTGTAATTGCCGAAAGTCGTGAGCGCCATTGTGTAGGCTCCGCGGCTCTTTACTTCAACCAGGTTGGAAAGGGTCTTCTCGAAAAGCGAGCTCTGGGTGAGTACCGAGATAACGAGGAGACCGTCTTCGATGAGGCTGATCGTTCCGTGCTTTAATTCGCCCGCAGCATATGCTTCGCTGTGGATATAGGTTATCTCCTTGAGCTTGAGGCTGCCTTCGAGGCATACCGCATAGTCGATGCCGCGGCCTATGAAGAATACGTCCTTCTGGGCTGCGACCTTGGATGCAAACCACTGGAGTCTCTCCTTATCGTCAAGGATGGATTTGATCTTGTCCGGAATGGTAAAGAGTTCGTCTATCAGATGAGTTGCTCTTTCCCCGTCGATCGTGCCCTTAAGAAGAGCAAGCTTTATTGCCAGGATATCCAGCACTATGAGCTGGGAGCTGTAAGCTTTGGTCGTAGCAACGGCGATCTCGGGTCCCGCAACCGTATAGAGGACGCAGTCGGCTTCTCTTGCGATGGAGGAGCCAACGACATTTACGACACCCAAAGTCTTGACGCCCGCATTCTTGGCAAGCCTTAAGGCCGCAAGAGTGTCGGCGGTCTCGCCGGACTGGCTGACTGCAATGACGAGGGAATTATCACAGAAAGGAAGATCCCTGTATCTGAATTCCGATGCGAGCTCGCATCTTACCGGGATGCCGGTCAGCTGCTCTATGACATACTGTGCAGTAACGCCCGCATGATATGTCGAACCGCAGGCTACGAGGTAGATATTGCTGATATCCTTAAGGAATTCATCAGTCAAGGTGGATTCTGATAAGTCGATATTGTAGTTCTTGCCGTCTTCCGATTTTACGATGAAAGCGTTAAGTGTGTCTGCGACTGCCTTGGGCTGCTCATGGATCTCCTTGATCATGAAGTGCTCGTAGCCGCCGCGCTCTGCAGCAGTCGTATCCCAGTCGATGAGAACGGGCTCTTTTGCTACGGTGTCGCCGTCAAGGTTATAGAAGACTGTTCCTTCCGCGGACATCTCTGCCATCTCGAGATCGTTGATGTAATAGATGTTCCTTGTGTGCTCGAGCAGGGCGGGAACATCGGATGCGCAGTAGGATGCATCATCCGTAACGCCTATTACGAGGGGGCTGTCCTTTCTTGCGACATATACCTTGTTGGGGCAGTCACGGAAGATGACGGCCAGAGCGTAAGAACCTCTTACACGGACCATGGTCTTGGCCAGGGCCTCGATCGGGTCGTGAGTATATTTCTTGTAGTAATAATCGATGGTCTTGATAGCGACTTCGGTATCGGTATCCGAATAGAATGTATATCCCTTGCGGATGAGCTTGTCCTTAAGCTCTCTATAGTTCTCGATGATGCCGTTATGTACGCCTACGACATTGAAATCGTCCGTTACATGGGGGTGGGCGTTCTCGACGGAAGGCTCACCGTGTGTTGCCCATCTTGTATGTCCTATTCCGTATGTGCCCTTCATGCTCTTGCCGAAATTGGTCTTTTCGGCGAGGATGTGAAGACGTCCCTTGGCCTTTACTATCTCGGGATTGCCATCTTCATTTCTAACTGCGATGCCTGCGGAGTCATAACCTCTGTATTCGAGCTTGCTCAATCCTTCGAGCAGGATGGGGGCGGCCTGTTCTTTGCCGCAGTAGCCGACTATTCCGCACATAATAGAGTTACCTCTTTTCGAAAAATAATAGGACTATTTTATCATAGAGTGAAAATAAATGTTAAAAAGAGCCCTTTTACGGGTAAAATAGTCGTGTTAATATCATCGGAAAGAAAGAGATTTTCGGAGTAAGAAGAACATGAAAGAACTTAAGATAGAAGAGTTTGTTGACGTGCTTAATTCGGCTGAGCCGACTCCCGGCGGCGGCGGAGCTTCCGCCCTTGCAGGAGCTTTGTCGGCGGCTCTTTGCGGAATGGTCGCACACCTCACCACGGGCAAGAAGAAATATGCCGAATACCAGGGAGAGATCGATAAGATCCTGGAAGAAACCAAGGCTCTGTGCGTCAGGATGGAAGATCTGATAGCTGAAGATGCCAAGGCTTTCGCGCCCCTGGCAGCAGCATACGGCATACCGAAAGAAGATCCCGACAGGGCAAAGATCTTAGAAGATGCCCTCGTCAACGCGGCTGAGGCTCCCTACAAGATAGTCGAGGCGGCAGGGGATGTCCGCGACATCGTCGTAAGACTGGCCGATATCGGCTCCCGCCTTGCAATAAGCGATGTCGGGGTTGCGGCAGCGCTCTGCTCTGCCACCGCCAAAGGTGCCGCAATGAATGTTTATATAAATACAAAGCTCATGGCTGACAGGGATAAAGCAGACAAGATGAACGAAGATACCAAAGCGCTCGTATCTTCCGTCTGCTCCGACTGCGATGCCGTATATGACAGGATTAAAGGAGACCTTAACGCATGATTGAACTCAGAGGCAAGCCCGTAGCCGACAGACTCGATGAGGAGAGCATGAAACTCATGGCTGAAAACGGGATCATTCCCGTTCTTGCCATCTTGAGAGCCGGCCAAAGACCGGACGATCTTGCTTACGAAAGGGGCATCATCAGAAGGTTCGATAATGCAGGCGCCAAAGTTACGGTAAGAGAGCTCCCTGAGGATGTAAGCCAGGAGGAATTCGACAAAACTTTCGATGAACTCAACGCCGATCCCGGAATCAACGCGATCTTAGTCATGAGGCCTCTGCCTAAGACCCTTTCGATAGAACATGCCAAGGATACGATCGATCCCGGCAAGGACGTGGATCTCATGAATCCCGCCCACATGTCAGGCATCCTGGAAGGCAGGAAGGATGCGTATGCGCCCTGTACGGCTGCTGCCGTAATCGAGATACTGGACTACTACGGCATAGAGATTTCCGGCAAGAAAGCTGCCGTTATCGGGAGGAGCCTGGTCATAGGACTGCCCGCGGGTCTCCTGCTCATGAACCGCAATGCGACCGTTACCAACTGTCACCGCAAGACTCCCGATACCGTGAAGATCTGCCGTGAAGCCGATATCATCGTCGCAGCTGCGGGAAAAGCAGGCGTGCTTACGGCTGAGCATGTCCGCCCCGGCCAGACAGTCATCGACGTCGGAACGAATGTCGACGAGAACGGAAATCTCACTGGTGATGCCCTTTACGGGGAAGTTTCGGAAATAGTTGATGCGATCACACCGGTGCCGGGAGGCGTCGGCGCAGTCACAACTTCCATACTACTTAAATACACGACGGAAAATGCCATAAGAATGACAAAATGACCTCACCTTCGATCGACATAAGCGGCATAGCCCACAATGTCCTTCATTCGAAAAACGACTGTCCCTGCAAAGCAAAGTGCGGCGGATGCAGAAACTCGGATGAGGAATATATCGACGAGGCCAAGATCACTTTCGATATCGTAAGGGAATTGATGCCCGCTGACTGCATCGCCCATCCCATGGTCCTCTGCGAAAAGCCTTTCCACTACAGGAACAAGGTTCATTCCGGACTCTTCCAGTCGCCTTCGGGGGACGTCATCTGCGGACCTTACGAGAAGGGCAGCCACAGGATCTTGAGAGTTGACGACTGCAATATAGAAAACGACCGGGCATTTGCGATCATAAGGGACATAACGGATCTTGCAAAGAAGTTCAACGTCAGGATCTATAACGAGAAGAAGGGAACCGGGCAGCTCCGGAGGATCCTCGTAAGGACTGCCGACGGCACGGGACAGATAATGGTCGTGCTCGTGACGGGAGCGGAATTCTTAAAATCCAAGAAGGCTTTCATCAGCAACATCATAAGGCTTCATCCCGAGATCACGACCGTGATCAGCAACATTAATACCAGGAACGACTCCATGATCCTCGGCAATAACAGCCGGGTCGAATACGGCAAGGGATACATTACCGACATCATCCTCGGCATGAAATTCAGGATAGGTCCCGATACCTTCTGCCAGATCAACCGCGCCCAGGCCGAAAGGCTGTATTCCACAGCGATCAGGATGGGAAACATCGGTCCCGAGGACAATATACTCGATGCCTACTGCGGCATCGGAACGACCAGCCTTTCCTTTGCCAAGATCGCAGGGTCTGTTACGGGCGTTGAGATCAACAGGAATTCAGTCACGGAAGCAAGGCATAACGCGTCCGCCAACGGCTTTTCGAACACGAGGTTCATAGCTGCCGATGCGACGGATTACATGAAGGATGCGGCAGAGAAAGGTCTTCATTTCGACGTCGTGGTTCTGGATCCGCCGAGGACCGGAACGACTCTGCCTTTCATAAAGGCGTGCAAGGACATGGCGCCGGACCGGATAGTTTACATATCCTGCAATCCCAAGACTCTGGTGAGGGACCTTGCAGATTTTAAGAGAAACGGATATCACGCCGGAGAATATACGGTCGTGGACATGTTCCCCTGGACGGAATCATGCGAATGCGTGGTCTTGCTCAGCCGGATCAAAGAACGGAAAGGAAATTAAAATGGATAAGATCAAGATAGCATTTTTCGATGCAAAGGATTACGACCGCGAGTCGTTCATAAAGTCGAATGAGGATAAGTATCAGATAGATTATTTCGAGACCAGGCTTACACCGGATACCTGCCGTCTGGCTGAAGGATATGATGCGGTCTGCGTTTTCGTAAATGACGATATCAATAAAGAAGTTATCGATAAGCTCGTTGAGATGAAAGTAAAGCTGATCGCTTTAAGGTGCGCAGGATATAACAATGTCGATGTCGGATATGCATACGGCAAG
This sequence comes from Saccharofermentans sp., assembly GCA_024685385.1. Lineage (GTDB taxonomy): Bacteria > Bacillota > Clostridia > Saccharofermentanales > Saccharofermentanaceae > Saccharofermentans. Next base: position 45,808 of record JAIKVV010000080.1, read on the forward strand.
ATCCATATCGTAAGGGTTCCCGCATATTCACCCTATGCTGTCGCAGAGCACGCCATGGCCCTGCTCCTCACTTCCGTCAGGAGGATCCATAAGGCCTACATAAGGACCAGGGATTTCAATTTCAGCCTGAACGGTCTTACGGGATTTGATCTTCACGGCAAGACCGTGGGTGTCGTCGGAACCGGTAAGATAGGCAGGATCTTCATTGATATCTGCAGGGGTTTCGGCATGAATGTCATAGCCTATGACAAATTCCCGGCTGAAGGCAGCGGGATCGAATATGTATCACTCGATGAACTCTGGGAGAAGAGCGACATCATATCCTTCCATTGTCCTTTGACTTCCGAGAACCGCCACATGGTAAATGCGGAGAGCATCGCTAAGATGAAGAAGGGCGTCGTTCTCATCAACACTTCAAGAGGCGGCCTGATCGATACCGAAAGCCTGGTCGAAGGGATCAAGCAGCGTAAAGTAGGCGCCGCCTGCCTGGATGTCTACGAAGAGGAATCCAACGTATTCTTCCACGATTATTCCAATCACATAGTCGATGATGATACGCTTGCAAGACTCATATCCATGCCTAATGTCATCGTGACTTCACACCAGGCCTTCCTGACGGCGGAAGCGCTCAGCAACATCGCGGATACGACGCTTGCCAACGTGGCCGAGTTCTTCGAAAAAGGATACGGCAGCAACGAAGTGTGCTACAAGTGCCCCGAGGTCAAAAACTGTACTCAGGAGCATAAGAAGAAGTGCTTCTGACATGATAATGTCCGGCCGCTCCGGGTCAAGCGGTGCGATTGGATGTTATAATATATCTTGGCATGTGCCCAAGCCCGGTGATTCGGTATCATCAAATAATACGGGGGAATAGAAGATGACTCTCGATCAGACAAAACGTCTGTCGTTATCGGCAAAGATATTCATAGTTGCGGTTATCGTCTTGCTTTACTGTCCTTTTTTCAGCACAAAGCTGATAGGTGACGGTTATGTGGGCGATACGATGATACAGACCAGGATCGGTCTTGACATGATCTCCGGAAAGGGCCTGATATTGGAAGACATCTACAGCTGGCACGAGGGCCTTAACTGGGTTCCTCATGAAGAGGGCTGGTATCTTTTGACCGGACTGGCCTATAAGCTCTTCGGTCTCATCGGGATCATATCCCTTACGGCGGTATTAAATTATGCAATGGCGGCGGTGATCTTTAAGGAAAACCTTAAGACATCCAACCCCTATATGATCATGATCGCTGCGGCGACGGCAAGATTATTCTCTTTTCCGGATTTCAATGCCCGTCCGCATCTTGTATCGCAGCTCTTATTTGTCATATTCGTTTTCAGCATGCTCAATGAGAAGATATCCGGGCTGAAAAAATGCATTCTCTTCGTCATCTTCTCCTTCATCATGGCCTGGTTCCACGGAGGGATGCTCCCTCTCTTCCTCGTGGTATTCATGGTGTTCATCGTCATCGAATTGATCTACAGGAATTTCAAGACTGCCCTGATATATCTTGCGGGAGCAGTTTCGGGCTTCGCGGTGTCATTGCTTAACCCCGTCGGCATTGCCGCATGGACATATGCATTTAAACAGTCCGGGGGAGAAGATTACTGGAACATCAACATCGAATGGCAGCCCAAGACCTTTTCCATTCCGGAGATCACCGTGCTGCTGCTCCTTCTGGTTGCTTTCGCAGTGGATGAGCGCGTCAGGAATTTCGACAAGAAAACGATCACGAAGCTATGCTTTTTCTGCATGTTCATCATCATCTCCTGCAAGCATTGCCGTTTCATGAGCTACACTGCCGTCGTTATAGCGATGTTCGCGGCAGAAGAGATTACTATCCTTATCAAGTGGCTTAACGGAAACATTACCCGTTTCGATCTTACGAAGTTAAAGTTAGGCGACCTGTCGCATTACATCATTGCAGCTTTCTGCGCGGGATATGCAATATTCATGACTGTCACGTCCTGGATGACATTCTTCCCGACAAATACCATGTCGGACGTATCAGCCATAGCCGCATACGATGAAGGAGTAATAACAGTTCTCAAGGAGAAGGATTACAAGAGGATCTATAATTCCTTCAACACGGGAACCTGGCTCGCCTTCTACGGGATCCCTGTCCATATCGACAACAGGGCTGATCTTTACATGAGAGAATATTCCGGAGTCGATCATCTGAGGGGCAAGATGATCATATCCGACATAGATGCCATGAACGATTTTGTGGCCGAATATGATCCCGATGCAGTCGTGCTGGATCTTTATCCGGGAACCACGGACGAGTACTTTTTGGAAGACATTTACGCATCGGGAAAGTATAAGGTCATCTACGACAATACAGTCAGTTCGACTTACGATCCCGATCAGAGTTACCGCTGGGTAATAGCCGAGTGTGTAAAGTAACCCTTCAGGATGAGGTCTTATCTTCCGCGGTCTCTTTTCCGGACACGGCCTTTGTCTCTTTGATTTTATCGTAAGCAATCCCGGCCCAGGCGAATAACATCAGGATCGCCAGAGGATAACAGGTGGCATTAAGGCGGTGGAATTCCGCAGGACCTGCCAGGATATTGACTGCAAGTTGCCCTGCAACTATTGCCGTTATGATGAATTCGGGATAGAGCAGACGCTTCTTTTCGAAAAGCATGGCAACGATTATGATTCCCGACATCAGCACGGTCAGGTAAACGAAGTTTACGTTGAAGTCGAGGAAGTCTCCTATCCACAGGATATCCCTGCTCACGTCTTCCTTAAGATAGTAGGAGTCGTTGGAAAGGTTATAGGACATGTTGTTGGCGCCCATGGTCCAGACTTTCTTGAAGAGGAAATAGCAATAATCCTTCGTGTGATCATCGATCGCTTCGGAATTGAACTTTTTGATCCTGGCAGGATCTGAATAAGTCTCCCGGATGAAGCTTTCGGCATCTATTGCAGCTCCGAGCGTTCCGGGGCCGTCCGATGTCAGCTCGTTAAGTTTATCGACTATCTCCTTGTCGGAATTGTCCTGCCAGATGTCTGCCATTACGACATCGTAGAACCTGTTCATGTCCGATACGTAACTCAAGCCGTAGTAACCGTTGTCGGCTTTGTTTTTCGACATGTATCCGAAAAGGGCTGCAACGCATAAGACGAAACTTATTACAGGGATGAGGACTTTTTTGTCAAATGAGATCTTCTTTCGGATCAGTTTGACTATGAGAGGGATAAAAGCCAGGACATCCACGACATAAAGATAGACGGCGCCCGGCCTTATCATGGTCATAAGAAAACTCAATACGACCGAGACCGTAAGGAAACTGAGCTTATCCTCCTTGATGAACCTTATGAGGAAATATGAGAATGCGATTATCAGGCTGACCGAGAAAGATTCCGTCAGCAGCATGAAATTGAAATTGATGTAAGGGGTCATGCATCCGTAGAGAATGGTGCCTGCAGCGAGCATGATCTGGTTGGATGTGAACTGTGCAAGGAGCTTATAGAAGAACCAGATGCTGACATAGAAAACCAGGATCTGGAAAAAGACTGCGACAGCATTGACGTCTTCCCCGCCGATGTTTTCGCAGATATGGAGGAAGAGAGGATATGCAGGGGTCCTCAGAAGATCGACCTTGCCTTCCAGGAGCCTGCCTGCCGCTTCAAAATATGAAGTCGTGTCAAAGAGGGCAGTTGCTTCAAAGCAATTATAGTAGATAAGGCCGTAGAGAAGGTCGAATGCGAAAGCGATAATGAAGGAAAGGGGAAACAGTTGCTTCCATTTTTCCCTGATCCCGGAAGGAGAGCCGTTCCCGGAGCCGGTCTTTGCGGCAGCTGATACTTCTGGTGTTTCTTCCGAAACTTCATTTTCCTTTTGGACTTTAACGGATTCCGTCTGCTTCTTTTTACTGTTCTTCGACATAAAGATCCCCTCTTTAACTTCTTGCGATATGTTGATATTCTACCCGATTTTTCTATAAAGGGACAACAGAAAAAGAGATTGGTCACTATCGACAAAAGAAGAGGGAAAAAATTGATCTTGGATGTCAAATTGAGGGTGGTAAAAATCCGGCACTGTTACGGTATAATTAAAAACATCAGTGAGGAGAACTATGCGAAAAATCTTGATGAGAGCCTATATATCGCCGCTCGACACCTTCACGATACAGGACATCATCCTCCGTGACAGGATCGGCACCAACTCGGGGAACATGCTCTATGCGTTCTCCGTTATGAGAACGCTCATGACGGAAGATACGAAGATCGATATCGATAATTACTATGCGGAGCGCGGCCTTTACTCGAAAGAGGATGTTGACAGGATCAACTCGGAATACGATGCCTACATCCTGCCCATGGCCGATGCTTTCAGATCCGATTTCAAGACACAGTTAAGAGACCTTACCATTTTCATAAAGAGACTTACGATACCGGTCTATCTGATAGGCGTGGGCGCAAGGCTCGTCAACTGCGATTACGATAAGGACTACGATTTTGACAAGGAAGCCGGGGATTTCCTCAAGGCCGTTCGCGAAAAGACCACGATCATTGGAGTAAGGGGAAAATATACTGCAGGGTATCTCCGGAAGTTCGGCTTTACGGAAGAAAAGGATTTTACGGTAATAGGGTGCCCGTCGCTGTTTACATTCGGCAAGCACCTGACTCAGAAGCCTTTCGAGCTTACACCCGAAAGCAGGATATCCGTCAATTATTCGGACTGGACGCCTCTCAGGACCATAAGGAAAGTGTGGGAAGTCATCGAAAGATATCCCAATTCGCTCTTTGTCGGACAGAACGATACGGAACTCAGATCCCTCTACTACGGACTCGATAATCCCAGCTTCATCGCCAAGCGTGAAAGAGAGATAAAGAATGCCATCGACCGCGGTGAAGACACCAAGAGATTCGAGACCGAAGAATGCTATATGGACAGATGGACCTCGAGGATCTATCAGGAAGACAGGATGCGCTTTTTTACCGATGTGCCTTCGTGGTTCGCTTACATGAAGAGCATGGACTTAAGCTTCGGCGCGAGGCTCCACGGCAACATAGTCTCGATCCTCGCGGGAACGCCGGCGTTCATAATCGCAAAAGACGGCAGGATCATAGAACTCTGCGAATACCATAACCTCCCCTCCATGAGGTTCGATCAGGTCCGGAGGGAAGATACTTTCGAGAGCATGATCGAAGGAGTGGATTTCGCCTCCCACATCAAGACCCATAAAGAGAAGTTCAGTCACTTTATCGCTTTCCTTGATCAGAACGGGATAGATCATATCTACAAGGAAGACCGTGACAGGAAGGATGCACCCATGGATGCGCTCCTTCCTCCTCCCGGCGAACCCATAAAGTCTTTCGTTTCCTGTTCTGATGCAGAGAAGATCGGAAGGCTCCAGGAAAGTCTCCTGCTCCGCGATGACTATAACCAAAAGCTCAAGGGTTCACGCCACAAGCACATGGAGAAGAATATAGCCCTTGACGAGGAACTTAAGGAAAACATGAGGATCCTCGACGATACGAAGACAGAGCTCGAGATGGTCAAAAAAGAGCGCAATATGGGCTCTGAAAGCCTTCTCCAGATGAAGAGGGAACTCGAGCAGGCAAAGGATGATCTGAAGAAATGCAAGGCAGATCTTGCCGAGACGAAAGCACACGCGAGAAAACTCGAGAAGCTTCCGAGCTACCGAATCTATAAGGGTCTCAAGAGGATCGGTAAGAAAGTGAAGAAGGAATCGTAACACAACCGTAAAATGCGGAGTGTATAATGTCCCCGAGGATATGAATATGAAAATGGAGAAATTTGCGCTGTCTATCATCAGCTGCCTTATGCTGGTGGCTTTCACGGGAACTGCCCTTCCTTCCGCAGGGCAGCTCACGGAATTAAGACACGTAACGATAAAGGATGATACCGTTGAGACCAGGATGGATGACCGGGACGAGACCCTGACATTCGGCCGTGAAGATCATGGGTCCGGGACCTCAAAAGGCTACGAGATAGTTGAAAAGATGCCCGCAAGAGCAGAGATCACCGGCACAACATATGAAGGCGGTGAAGACCTGTCTTCCGACATTACGGGAAAGAAAAACAGGAAAGATCCCAAGCCGTCTACTGCCAAGGATCGCGAAGGCGGAGATACGATGGGATCTTCTTTCGACAAAGAAAGCGTAGCTGCTCCGGGCAAGGAGACTGCCCGCATCCGTGATCCCTACATGACCGCTCACAAGGGCATGGACATTTCCAAGTTCAACGGTGACATAGACTGGGATAAGGTCGTCGCGGACGGGATCGAAGCCGTCATCATCAGAGTCGGCGGCAGATACGGCGCTTCCGGACTCATATATGAAGACAGCAGAAGAGAAGAAAACCTTAAGAACGCCGTCAAGGCGGGTCTTGCAGTCGGAGTATATTTTTACAGCCAGGCCATTACGGTCGAAGAAGGCATCGAAGAAGCGAAGTTCTGCATCGAGGCCGTCAAAGGATACGATCTTGATCTTCCGATAATCATCGACTACGAGTGGGAGCCCGGATACAGGCTCGCAAATGCAGGTACAAGAGAAGAGAGGACCGAGGTCGTAAATGCTTTCTGCAAGACTGTCACCAAGGCAGGCTATACCGGCGGGATCTATGCGAGCGACTACTGTTTCAGAGACTATCTCATTGCCGAGAAGATCTACAAGAATTACTATATCTGGCTTGCTCACTGGACTTCTGCGGAGCTCCCCGGAATAACCTACACGGGTCCTTTTGACGGTTGGCAGTATTCTGCCAACGGACGCGTGGCAGGAATCGACGGTCCCGTTGACTTGGACTATTTCTACTGGATCGACAAGTTCTTCGTTAATTACTATGTTGATGACAAGCTCCTGGAAGAATCCACTCCGATAACTCTCGGTGTAAGGACCAAGACCAAGACTGCGGCCGAGCTCGGCATAGACAGTGAGGATTCATCGATCTTCGCGGGCTGGCATGTCTTCCGCGAAAGGGACAACCGCTGGGCGGCATATAAGCTTACGGACGAAAACAAGAAGACCGTCTGGGTCGAACCGACAAGGACCGGTGATCTGCCCGAAGGCTACGACTACAAGATCTACCCCGACGGAGTCAAGATATCCGATACCGCCAAGGGCGGCAATGTCAATTTCTATGCGGCCTGGACGACTGACGGATATAAGATAAGATACCATAACGGCAAGACTACTGCGGATGTAACAACATCAGTTCATTTCGGTGTCCAGACGGAGACCGCAAGTTATGAATCCTGCGGTTTTTCCAAGAAAGGTTATGTTTTCGGAGGATGGAAGGTCAGAAGGGAATATGACGGCAAGTGGGCCGTATATGCCAATGACGATGAGACACGCAAGACCTTGTGGGTCGCCCGTGTGAACGGAGAGCTCCCTGAGGGCTATTCATACAAGATGTACCGCAATAAGGTCAGCGTTTCGAATTCAGCTCCGACAGGCTATGTGGACTTTTACGCACATTGGGAAAAGAAAGAGTCCTAAAACGCAAATAATTCGACATTTGCCACATCTTTTTCACCTTGCTATTTATAATATGCTGTTTTAAAATTGACCGTGGAATGTAAAACTGCGGCATCTTGGCCGCGGTTAATTGCAAAGTAAGCCAAGGAGGTCATTTTTATGGCAAATGTTGATCTGACAAAGTATGGCGTAATCGGTGCTACAGAGGTTATCCACAATCCGAGCTACGATTTCCTGTACGAAGAAGAGATGAAGCCCGAGCTTGAGGGTTTCGATAAGGGACAGCTCACAGAGCTTGACGCTGTTAATGTTATGACAGGTATCTACACCGGTCGTTCCCCTAAAGATAAGTACATCGTAATGGATGACAAGTCCAAGGATACAGTATGGTGGAATACACCTGAATATCCCAACGATAACCACCCCATGACAATAGAGACATGGGATTATGTCAAGAAACTGGCTCAGGAAGAGCTCTCCGGCAAGAGACTTTTCGTCGTTGACGCTTTCTGCGGCGCTAACAAGGATACACGCATTGCTGTCCGCTTCATCATGGAAGTAGCTTGGCAGGCACACTTCGTATCCAACATGTTCATCCGCCCTACGGCTGAGGAACTCGAGAACTTTGAGCCTACATTCGTTGTTTACACGGCATCCAAGGCTAAGGTTGCCAACTATGCCGAGCTCGGTCTCAATTCCGAGACATGCGTTGCATTCAATGTTTCATCCCGTGAGCAGGTTATCCTTAATACATGGTACGGCGGTGAGATGAAGAAGGGTATGTTCTCCATGATGAACTACTATCTGCCTCTTGACGGAATCGCTTCCATGCACTGCTCCGCCAACACAGATATGGAAGGCAAGCACACAGCTATCTTCTTCGGTCTTTCCGGTACAGGTAAGACAACACTTTCCACAGATCCTAAGAGACTTCTCATCGGTGACGACGAGCACGGCTGGGACGACAACGGTGTCTTCAACTTCGAGGGCGGCTGCTATGCTAAGGTTATCAACCTCTCCAAGGAGAATGAGCCTGACATCTACAACGCCATCAAGAGAGACGCTCTCCTTGAGAACGTAACAGTTGACGGCGAAGGCAAGATCGACTTCGCAGACAAGTCCGTAACGGAGAACACACGTGTTTCCTATCCTATCGACCACATCGAGAAGATCGCTAAGAACGTTAACAAGATCTCTTCCGGTCCGGCTGCAGAGAACGTAATCTTCCTTTCTGCTGACGCTTTCGGCGTTCTGCCTCCTGTTTCCATCCTGACACCCGAGCAGACAAAGTACTACTTCCTCTCCGGATTTACTGCAAAGCTCGCAGGTACAGAGCGCGGAATCACCGAGCCTACCCCTACATTCTCCGCTTGCTTCGGTCAGGCATTCCTGGAACTCCATCCTACAAAGTATGCTGAGGAGCTCGTAAAGAAGATGGAGAAGTCCGGCGCTAAGGCTTACCTCGTTAACACAGGCTGGAACGGCACAGGCAAGAGAATCTCTATCCCTGATACCCGCGGAATCATCGATGCAATCCTCGACGGTTCCATCAAGGACGCTCCCACAAAGAAGATCCCTTACTTCGATTTCGAAGTACCTACGGAGCTCCCCGGCGTATCCACAGAGATCCTTGATCCCAGAGATACATACGCTGATGCAGCTGAGTGGGACAAGAAGGCCCAGGATCTCGCAGGCAGATTCATCAAGAACTTCAAGAAGTATGAGACCAACGAAGCAGGCAAAGCTCTTGTAGCAGCAGGCCCCAAGCTCTGATATAATCTATTCAGATCAAGCCGCCTCCCCGCGGCAAAGCAGCGGGGAGGCTTTATACTATCCAGAAGCTTTTGACAGTCCAAGAGGCTGACAGAGAATAAATATATGGACAAAGGAGAAGCATTATGAACAAATTTACGAAAGCCATGACCAGCTTACTGACAACAGTCATCCTCGTTGGCGGACTGTCTGTCGGAACTGTTTTCGCTGCCGAGAAGAACGATCCTAACGAGCCGAACGACACTTATGACAAAGCTACATCAATGGAAATCGGCAAGACCTATAATGGCGAGATTGGTGATCTTAAGAAATGGGAGAAGAAGGGGGTTGATGATGAGGATTGGTTTAAGATCAAACTTACAAAGGGCCAAGGCTACAAGTTCACTTTGGAAGGTTTTACCAGCAGATTCGCAGAAACAACTCTCATAATTTCAGGTTATTGCAATAAAGATAACGCTAAGAACAAGAGCACAGATTTGTTTATCAAAAGCGCTCTTCTAAGTGCAAAGAAGGACACAGTTGATTTTGCAGTTGAAGAGACCGGCACATACTACTTCAGACTCTATAACTTCTTTAATTACAATACAGCTACAAGGGGTCCTCTTCTTAAATCAACAACTTATAAGATTTCCATTAAGGAAGGCACCCTGCCCCTAAGGCTCATCTACACTAATAACGGTTATTCTGCAGTTTGCGGCAGCAAGATACAGCTTTACACCAGTTACGATATAAAGTCCTGGACTTCTTCCGACAAGAATGTCGCTACGGTTACTGACGGCGGTTTGATCACTCTTAAGCAGGCCGGTCCTGTCTTGATTTCTGGTAAGGCCGGATCCACCACTCAGACACTTCTTCTCCAGGTTCTCTATAAGGATGTTACCAATGAGAAGAATTTCTGGTATGAACCTACAAACGCTTTGACCAACCAGAATGTTGTAAAGGGTTATAACAAGCAGACAAAGTTTAAACCTGCTAACGAATGTACAAGAGCTCAGATGGTTACATTCCTCTGGAGACTCAACGGCAGCCCCAAGCCGAAGACGACGAGTACAAAGTTTACTGATATAAAGAAGGACGATTATTTCTACAAGGCAGTCCTCTGGGCAGTTGAGAGGGGTATCACTACAGGTACTTCCAAGACAACATTCAGCCCTAAGAAGGTATGTACGAGAGCACAGACTGTTACATTCCTTTACAGGATGGCAGGATCCCCTTCCATAGGTTCCGCTAAGAATCCTTTCACCAAGGATGTCAAGAAGTCTGATTATTTCTACAACGCAGTCATCTGGGCTTCCAAGAAGAAGATCGTTGCAGGTTATGACGACGGCACATTCAGACCTAAGAACAAGTGCCTCAGAAGACAGATGGTTACATTCCTTTATAAGTACGAAAACAATGTAATGAATAAAAAGTAATCATTGTTTTGATCTGTTCAATTTGGATAATCGAATTATCGGAATTTCCGGGGCATCTTGGGTGCCCCGGGATTTCTTGAATAAAAATCAAAGGGTGGATTTTAAATGAAAAACAAAATTTTAAAGAAGGTTGCGCTCGTTCTGGCAGCTGCTTCCGTCTTCGGAACATTCGGCGTTAACATGCCTGTCCTGGCGGCAGCAGACACATCTGCAACTCAGACCGGAAGCATTAAAAACATAGAAGAACTGGTCAAGACCAAGGGTCCCGCCGAGAAGGTTACATTAGGTCCTGCGATAAGTCAGGAAAAGATCATCGGCAAGGATAACAGGACCCAGATTAAAGATACGACCAAATATCCTTATTCTGCCATTGCACACATGAAGATGGAGTTTAAATGCGGAAGACCGGATCATAGCGGATACGGCACGGGCTTCATGATCTCGGACAATACCCTGCTTACGGCAGGACATTGTACATACTGCTCAGAATGCGGAGCAGGACTTGCTGCCATCGAATTCAAGTTCGGCTACGATAATACCAGCGGTGACTATCTGGTGGGCGTTGAAGGATGCGAAGCATATTACAACGATGCCAACTATATCAACGGAAATTTCAACAACTGGATGGAAGAAGAACATTATGACTATGCTTATATCAAGTTCAAGGCACCCATCGGATCCATAACCGGACACTTCGGCATAAAGGCATTTTCCGACAGCGATCTTAAGAGTAAGAAATTTACCGTCGGCGGTTACCGTTTACCTGATGACCCGCTCTACATGCTCACCGGCAAGGTCACTCCTGGCTGGAAATTTACCAATAGAGGGTATGACTATGAGTATGAAGATGATTATATCATCTCCTATACGATGGACACTACTCCAGGAAACAGCGGCGGTCCTTTATTTGACAAGGATTACTATATTGCAGGCATCCATATTTCAGGTATTGTCGACGATTACGGTGACGGCGCGAACTTTGCAAGAAGGATCACCAAGGACATCATCAAGGATCTGAAAGACAAGAAGCTCATCAGTGATACCAAGCCTGTCAAGGCGGCAACCCTCAAGACCGTCAAGGACGGCGATAACATCAAAGTAAATATGAATAACAAGAGCAGACTGGCGCTCCAGCTCTCCGGAGCAAAGTGGACGTCGGCAGATACGTCCGTTGCCACAGTCAACAGCATCGGTGTCGTTACTGCCAAGAAGATCGGCAAGACGGTCATCACGGGAGAACACAACGGCAAGACCACAAAGGTCACGGTCAATGTCCAGTATTCCGATGTTACCGATTCATCCAAGTTCTGGTACACGCCTACTTATTATCTGACGGCAAAGGATGTTGTTAAGGGTTACGACGATCAGACCAAGTTCAAGCCTGCCAACGAATGTTCCAGAGCTCAGATGGTAACCTTCCTTTGGAGACTCAACGGCAGCCCCGAGCCCAAGTCCATGAAGACGAAGTTTGAGGACATCGAGAAGGGCGATTACTTCTACAAGGCAGTTCTCTGGGCAGTCGAAAAGGGCATTACCACAGGCGCTTCCAAGACAGCGTTTAATCCTCAGGGCATCTGTTCGAGAGCACAGACGGTTACATTCCTTTACCGTATGGCAGGCAAGCCTTCGATCGGTTCTGCCAAGTGTCCTTTCAAGGATGTACAGAAGGGTGAGTATTACTACAATGCAGTCATCTGGGCTTCCGGCAAGAAGCTCGTCGCAGGTTATGACGACGGCACATTCAGGCCTAAGGATAACTGCTTAAGACGCCAGATGGTTACATTCCTCTATAAGTACGATAAGACCATCAATAAGAAATAATATAGTACTTATATAATGGCTTAACTTCAAGGGTCGCTTCCACGGGGAAGCGGCCCTTATTCTTTTCGAAAAGCAAAGGAAGCAGCAGGTCACAGTTTCAAAGTGCACACGATGCTTTCACCTTGCACTGACCGGATCTGATCTGATCAGGCAAAGAGATAAGGCAGGGAGAACAGGCAAGCAAAAAAAGCCAGGAATAAAGGCTGCCTCAGATGAGACAGCCTTTTATGGTAATTGAAAGTTAACTTCTGTCAGCCGAAGAGACTGAGGAGTACGCCTGCTGCAACGGCAGAACCGATAACGCCTGCAACGTTCGGACCCATGGCATGCATGAGAAGGAAGTTGGAAGGGTTCTCTTTCTGTCCGACCTTGGATGCTACACGCGCTGCCATAGGAACGGCGGAAACACCTGCTGCACCGATGAGGGGGTTGATCTTACCCTTGGACAGGTAGTACATAGCGATACCGATGAGGAGACCGCCGACTGTAGCGAAAGCGAAAGCGATAAGTCCGAGAACGATGATCTTGAGTGTTTCGGGCTTTAAGAAGTTTGTTCCGACTGCAGTAGCACCGACGGAAGTTCCGAGGAAGATCGTTACGATGTTGCAAAGTGCGTTCTGAGCTGTATCGGAAAGTCTTTCCGTAACGCCGGACTCTCTGAAGAGGTTACCGAGCATGAGGCAGCCGAGGAGAGGTGCAACGGTAGGAAGGATAAGGATACATACTACGGATACGATAACGGGGAAGCAGATCTTCTCGACCTTGGATACGGGTCTTGTCTGCTCCATCTTGACCTGACGCATCTTCTTGGTGGTCAGAAGCTTCATGATAGGCGGCTGGATCATGGGGATCAGGGCCATATATGAATATGCCGCGATGGCGATTGCGCCGAGGAGCTCGGGAGCGAGCTTGGATGTAAGGTAGATAGCCGTAGGGCCGTCAGCACCGCCGATGATGGCGATGGAAGCAGCACCCTGTGCATCAAAGCCCAGGATGGTTGCCATGACGAATGCGAACGAGATACCGAACTGAGCGCCTGCGCCCATGAAGAAGCTCGAAGGTCTTGAGATCAGGGGACCGAAGTCTGTCATTGCGCCGACTGCCATGAAGATGAGGCAGGGGAAGATGTCGAGCTTGATTCCGATATAAAGGAAATCGAAAAGTCCGGGCTCGATCTCAGCGCCTGTTACGGGGTCGACTCCGTGGCCGCCCAGTGCAGCCCAGTTGATACCGCCCTGGAACCACTCGGGATGGAAGATTCCGCCGCCGGGCCAGGGGAGGTTTGTAAGCATCATGCCGAATGCTATGGGAAGAAGGAGGAGCGGTTCGAACTGCTTTTTAATGGCGAGGTAGAACAGAACGAATGATAAAAGGATCATTACGCCCTGCTGCCAGGTCATGTTGGCAATGCCCGACTGGCTCCATAAATCACTAATTACTTCAATCATTATCTATGCCTCCGATCAAGAAATAGAGATAAGGGCATCGCCTGTGCTGACTGAAGCGCCTTTGGATGTTAAGACCTGAGCTACGGTGCCTGCGCAGGGAGCGTAGATCTCGTTTTCCATCTTCATGGCTTCGAGGATTACGACGAGGTCGCCTTCCTTGACAGCCTGTCCGACAGCAACCTTTACATCCAGGATGGTGCCGGGCATAGGTGAGTTAACGGGTGTTGTTCCGGCTGCGGCTGCAGCTGCGGGAGCTGCTGCGGGTGCTGCTGCGGGTGCAGGTGCTGCAGCGGGTGCTGCGGCAGGAGCGGGAGCAGCGGTTACGGCTGTTGTGCGGAGCACGTTAGCCTTACCCTTCTCTACCTCTACTTCATATTCTTTGTCATTGATAGTTACTTTGTAGATCATGAGGTGTTCTCCTTTACTTATCTTCTACGAGGGTTATGGACTTGAAAACGAGCTCTGACAGCGGGATACCCGTGTTGTCGCTTACGATAGCCATGATCATGGCAGCGGTCTTCTCGTCGCAGCCTTTGAGCTTTAATGAACCGGAGGAGAATTCCTCTTCGTCTGCTGCTGCAGCTGCGGGAGCTGCTGCGGCTGCTTCTGTCTTAGCTGCTGCGGGCTTGTCTGATATTCCGGTTGCAGAGAAGATCTTTCCTGCAATGGAGATGATGATGAAGATCAGACAGAGGACCGCGAAAACGACCATGATGGTGAAGCCGGCGTTCTTTAAAGCGTCTGCCAGCGATAACACGTTTCCTCTTTCAGCAAATTGGATCAGTGCGGATGTCATAATCAGTCCTCCACTTTCTCGATCGTGTAGTTAACCGTGTTGGATTCCTTCTCCTCACGTGCCTCAAAGAACTTCTCGGCAACCTGAGGGAAAGCGATGTAAGAAAGAACGTCCTCATCGGATCTTGCCTTCTTGCCGAGCTCGGCCTTTGTCTTTTCGAAAAGGGGCTCAAGAGTATCGGCATATCTGCCCTGAACGAGTTCTTCGGGCTTCCAGCATCTGTCGATGAGTTCCTGATTGATCTCTCCGGGAGCTCTTCCGTACTCACCGCGGAGGTAAGCCTTGATCTCCTTGGAGATGTTCTTATATCTTTCGCCCAGAAGGACGTTGGAAACGGCCTGGTTACCAACCATCTGGGACAGAGGTGTTACGAGCGGGGGATAACCCATGTCCTTACGGACTGCAGGGATCTCTGCGAGAGCTTCATCGAACTTGTCGAGAGCGTGCATGTCCTTGAGGTTAGCGATCATGTTGGAGAGCATTCCGCCCGGAACCTGATACTTGAGGATG